>CBFGWW010000019.1:0-22990 GCA_965652625.1 uncultured Agromyces sp. | reverse complement strand
GGCCGGCGCGGCCCGGGGGGCGGGGGGGGGGCGGGCCCCTCGCCGCGCCCCCCCCCCCCCCCCCGCTCCACTGCACGTGCCGTGGCCATCGATGGGCGGAGGATGCCTCGCGCCGGAACGGCGTCAACCCCCTGATGATCGCGGTATGCGGGCGCGTAGGAACGTGGCATGAAGGCACTCACCTGGCATGCGACGAAGGACGTGCGAGTCGTCGACGTCCCCGATCCCGAGGTCGTCGACCCGACGGACGCGATCATCAGGGTCACGTCGGCCGCGATCTGCGGTTCCGACCTCCACCTGTACGACGTGTTCGGGCCGTTCCTCCAGCGCGGCGACATCCTCGGCCACGAGACCATGGGCGTCGTCGAGGCGGTGGGCTCCGACGTGCGTCGCGTGACGATCGGCGATCGCGTGGTGGTGCCGTTCGTCATCGCCTGCGGCCACTGCTACATGTGCGCGCGGGGGCTGACGACGCAGTGCGAGACCACGCAGAACCGCGGCACGGGCACGGGTGCCGCGCTCTACGGATACACCGAGCTCTACGGCGCGGTGCCGGGCGGACAGGCGCAGTACCTGCGGGTGCGCCTGGCCGACGCCAACGCACTCGTCGTCGGGAACGAGCTCCCCGATGAGCGCTACCTGTTCCTGAGCGACATCCTGCCGACCGCCTGGCAGGGGTTCCGGTACGCCGACGTCCCGGCCGGGGGCACGCTGCTCGTGCTGGGGCTCGGTCCGGTCGGCCAGCTCGTCGCGCGGATCGCGCGACACCGCGACGTGCGGGTGCTCGCGGTGGACCCGGTGGTGGAACGGCGGCTCATGGCGGAGCGGTACGGCGTCGTCGCGTACGACCTCGGCGACGACGTCCGGGACGCGATCCTCGACGCGACCGACGGACGCGGCCCCGACGGCGTCGTCGACGCGGTCGGCATCGAGGCGCACGGCAACCCCGGCACCGCGTTCGTGCAGTCCGCGGTCGGCATGCTCCCCGACGCGGTCGCCAAACCGCTGATGACGAAGGCGGGGGTCGACCGGCTGGCCGCGCTCCACCTCGCGATCGACCTCGTGCGCCGTGGCGGCACCGTCTCGGTGAGCGGCGTCTACGCCGGAGCCCTGGATCCGATGCCGCTGCTCACGATCTTCGACAAGCAGCTCACGATGCGCTTCGGTCAGTGCAACGTCCACCACTGGATCCCGGAGCTGCTGCCCCTCGCCGAGGACCCCGCCGACCCGTTCGGTCTCGAGGACCTCGCAACCCATCGCGTGCCGCTCGAGCAGGCGCCCGAGATGTACGAGAAGTTCCGCGACAAGGCCGACGGATGCATCAAGGTCGTGCTGAAGCCCTGAGCACGTCGGAGGCGCCGCGGAAGGAACGCAGCCGCAGGCTGTTGCTCACGACGAAGACCGACGACAGCGCCATCGCCGCGCCCGCGACGAGCGGGTTCAGCATGCCGAGCATCGCCACAGGGATCGCCGCCACGTTGTACGCGAACGCCCAGAAGAGATTCCCCTTGATCGTCGCGAGCGTGCGCCGGGAGAGCCGGATGGCGTCCAGGACGGCGATCAGGTCGCTGCGGACCAGGGTGAGATCGCTCGCTTCGATGGCGACATCCGTTCCGGTGCCCATCGCGATCCCGAGGTCGGCGGTCGCGAGCGCGACGGCGTCGTTCACCCCGTCGCCGACCATCGCGACCACTCGGCCGCGGGCCTGCAGCGCTGAAACGACGTTCGCCTTCTCGGCAGGAAGCACCTCGGAGAAGACCTCGTCGATCCCCACCTCCGCCGCCACCGCGCGCGCGGCCCGCTGGTTGTCACCCGTCAGCAGCACCGGCGTGAGTCCGAGTCGTTTCAGCTGCGCGACCGCCTCGGCCGAGGTCGGCTTCACCGTGTCGGAGACCGCGACGACTCCCCGAGCCCGGCCGTCCCAGGCGACGGTGACGGCGGTCCGGCCGAGCCCTTCGAGTTCGTGGATCGCAAGCGCAAGCTCCTCGGGCACCGTGATGCCCCGACTGCTCGTCAGCCATCCGGGTCGTCCGACGACCACGAGATGCCCGTCGACCACCGCCTGAACGCCGACTCCCTGCTCCGACGCGAACGATTCCAGTCGGGGCAGCTCGCCGAGTCGAGTGCGTGCCTCAGCGACGATGGCCGCCGCGATCGGATGCTCCGATCCGGCCTCGGCCGCGCCGGCGAGACGCAGGACCTCCGCCTCATGCTCCGTGTCTGCGGCGATCACGTCCGTGAGCGACATCCTGCCCGTGGTCACCGTGCCGGTCTTGTCGAGCAGGATGGCGTCCACACGCCGCGTCGATTCGAGGATCTGCGGACCCTTGATGAGGATGCCCAGTTGCGCGCCGCGGCCGGTGCCGACGAGCAGCGCGGTCGGCGTGGCCAACCCGAGGGCACACGGGCAGGCGATGATGAGCGTCGCCACGGCCGCGGTGAACGCCACCTCGGGCCCGGCCCCGATCAGGAGCCACACGACGAGGGTGCCGAGTGCGAGGGCGATGACGATGGGGACGAACACGGCGGATACCCGGTCGGCCAATCGCTGCACCTCCGCCTTGCCGGTCTGCGCCTGCTCGACCAGGCGAGCCATGACGGCGAGCTCGGTGTCCGCGCCGACACGAGTGGCGCGGACCACGAGCCGTCCGCCGGCATTCATGGTCGCCCCGATCACGTCATCGCCGGGCCCGACCTCGACGGGAACGGACTCGCCCGTCAGCATGCCGGCGTCGACTGCAGAGCTGCCGTCGACGACGATGCCGTCGGTTGCGACCTTCTCCCCGGGGCGGACGACGAACAGGTCGCCGATGCCGAGCGTCGACGCAGGGATGCGCACTTCGGCGCCGTTGCGGATGACGGATGCCTCCTTCGCGCCCATCTCGAGCAGGGCGGTGATCGCTGCACTCGAGCGCTTCTTCGCCCGGGCCTCGAAGTACCTGCCCGCGAGGATGAACACGGTGACGGCTGCGGCGACCTCGAGGTAGATCTCGTCGGCACCCTGTCCGGGTGGGGAGAACAGGGCGAAACCCATCGTCATGCCGGGCATTCCCGCCATGCCGAAGAACAATGCGTACAGCGACCAGCCGAACGCGGCGAGGACACCGACGCTGATCAGGGTGTCCATCGTGGCGGCGCCGTGGCGGAGGTTCACCCACGCGGCCCGATGGAACGGCCAGGCGCCCCACACCGCCACGGGCGCGGCGAGGGTGAGTGCGAGCCACTGCCAGTTCGTGAACTGCAGCACCGGGATCATCGACATCGCCACGACCGGCACGGTGAGCACCGTCGAGACGATCAGCCGGCGACGCAGCGACACGACCTCCGCACTCATTCCCGCTCGTTGCCCGGCTTCCGGGTCATCGGACGTCGGGGGCGGAGCGGGCAGCTCGGCGGTGTACCCGGTCGCCTCGATGGTCGCGATCGCGTCGTCGACGCTCGTGCCTTCGGGGAGGGCGATGCTCGCCCGCTCGGTGGCGTAGTTGACCGTGGCCTCCACGCCGGGCATCCGATTGAGCTTCTTCTCGATGCGGGCCGCGCACGAGGCGCAGGTCATCCCGCCGACATCGAGCTCGACCTGCAGCGTGCTCATCGAGGCAGGGTCGCGAGCTCGTAGCCGGCCTCGTCGACCGCGGCGGCGACCTCGGCTTCGGCGAGCGCACGAGAACTGCCGACCGTGACGCGAGAGATCCCTCCGGTGACCAGGTCGATGTCCACGTTGCTCACGCCCTCGAGCTGGCGGAGCTCCTCGGTGACGCTGGCGACGCAGTGCGAGCAGGTCATGCCCTCGACACCGTATTCGGTCGTCACGACGGCGGAACGACCGTGGTCGCTGCCGGCGTGCGTGTGCCCGGAGTGGTCATGCGAGTGCTCGTGCGTGCCGCTCGACGCGGTGTCGCAGGTGCAGGTCTCGTGGTTGCCATTGCTGTCGCACATGCAGGGTTCCCCTTGTCTCGAATACTCCGGATGGGTACCATCAATATACCCCCTAGGGGTACGGTGTCAAACCGGCGATGAATCGTACCCAGTGGGGGTACGAGGCTGTCGGGGACCGAGGAGTTGAGGCGATGGCGGGAATCCGCGCATTCGTGCGCACCGAGCTCGACGCCACTCGCCTGCTCGTTTCACTCGCCGCCGCCGTCGCCCTGATCGCGGGCCTGCTGGCCATGCACGTCCTGGGCATCCCGGCAAGCGACCACGCGGGCGCCGGCGCTCTGACCATCTCGGAACACGCGCATCACTCATCCGCTTCCGCCCATGCCGATCCGGGGGAGCAGGCGACCCACCTCTCGCCTGCGCCCGCGGTCAGTCGGGAACCATGTGACGGCGACTGCGGCATGCCGGCCGGGATGCCCACCCACTCGATGCTGATGGCCGCCTGCGTGCTCGGACTCGTGGGCGCGATTCTGCTGCTGCTGCCACCCGCATCGCGCGCGCTGCTCGCCGCTCTCGAAGGGCCCCGGCGGGTGGCCGCCCAGATGTTCGGCGCGGTCGCACCGTTGCACCCGCCGTCATTGCACGTCCTCTCGATCAGTCGGACCTGATTCGCCGATCCGCGGGCATGACCCCGCACGGCCATTCCGCCCTGCCCGGGCGACCGATACCCACTCACGACTGAAACGAAGGAACCCCTGATGACGACACGCAACCTCACCATCGCCTCGGCTGCGGTAGCAGCCGCCCTGCTGCTCGCGGGCTGCGCCCCCACGACCGGTTCAGGCTCCAACCCCATGCCGGGAATGGATCACAGTGCATCCCCGATGTCGCCCGGCGACGACTCGACCGAGGCGAACATGAGCGACCAGATGTTCGTTGAGATGATGATCCCCCACCACGAGCAGGCGATCGAGATGTCCGACCTCATCCTGGGCAAGGACGGCGTCGACCCGCGCGTGCTCGACCTGGCGCAGCAGATCAAGGATGCCCAAGGCCCCGAGATCGAGCAGATGAACGGCTGGCTCGAAGAATGGGGCATCCCGGCGATGTCCGGCGACGGCATGGACGGCATGGACCATGGCGACGGCATGATGTCCGAGCAGGACATGGCCGAGCTCGAGGCGGCCACCGGGAACGACGCCGCACGCCGCTTCCTCGAGCAGATGATCGTCCACCACCAGGGCGCCATCGACATGGCCGAGTCCGAGGTCGAGAACGGTCAGCACCCCGACGTGATCGAGCTGGCCGAGCAGATCATCGACGGACAGACCGCCGAGATCGCCACGATGGAGCAGCTGCTCACCGAGCTCTGAGACCCATCGGCGGGGGTCGCGCATCCCGCGGCCCCCGCCCCTGAGACCCGACCGGGCGCCGATCCGAAGGGGTCGCTACCCGACTCCCAAGCGATTGGGTGCGCGGCCCTGCGCGATCACGCGTTCCCTTCACATCCTCGAGAGCCGGGTAGCCGCCGGGTGGGGGGTCATCCCGGCGCCGTCGATGATGCGCCGGTCGCCGGTGCGCCGCAGGACCCTTGACACCACGGCGGATCCGTGCAGTGTGCGGGCCCTCGGCCGGGGGGAAGGATGGACGGTCAGGAAGCTTCACTGCCGTGACCCCGGGGCCGAGGTGTTGTGCTCAAGTCGAACGCCCCCGTTCGACTGCCCGCACTTCAAGCATGCGACCGCTGTCGGTCCTCGGTATCCCCCTTGACATCGCGCGAGGGGGAGGTGCCATTCATCTCGCGTCCGGTTGACCGACACCCGCTCGCGCGGCGAGACTCGGCCCATGCAGACTCCCGACGAAGAGCGCGAGCTCGCCGAGGTGATCGATCGTCTGACCAAGCGCTTCCCCACGGCGAGTGCTGCCGAGGTCGAGGGGGCGGTGAACGTCGAGTACCTCGCACTCGAAGGCAACCCCGTTCGCGACTTCGTGCCCGTGCTCGTCGAGAAGCAGGCGAAGAAGCGGCTCAAGCACGCGCACGCGCACCAGGAGGAGTAGGCGGCTCACGCCCCGTGCTGAGCCAGGGTCGGCCTGCCGGGATGCCGCAATCGCGAACTTCGCGGCCTGTCGCGGCGGCATCCGCGGCCCGGCGCCCTACGCGTGCGCGGTGATGTTGCGGATGGTCACGCGGACGCAGACCGGTCCGCTCGACGGGATGCCATCGCGGGCGCGACGTGTCGCCTTGGAGATGGTCACGGTTCCATCGAGCGGTGAGATCGTCAGCGTGAACGGCGACGCCGTCCGCGCGACGGCATCCGACGAACGCGGGATGCGGCGATGGATCGTGGTCGGCTCGACTGGCATGTTCCGAGGTTCGCGGATGGTCGCGGCATCCCATGGGTCGAACGTCCCATGGCGTCGATGGAAGGACCGCGTGCTCACTCGGCGGTCGTGTGCGGCACGATGACGACCGGGCCGCCGGCGTTCAGGAGCAGCTCGCTGTTCGTCCGTCCGAGCGGACGGAACCCTCGGGCTCCCGGCTCGGTCGGACGACCGCTGATGGTGAGGACCGCCCGCCCCGAGGCATCCGCGAGCGCCTGCCCGGCCGGCACAGTGGAGCGCCGGAGCACGAGGTCGACGGTCGAGGCCTCGGCGGCGGCATCCGTGAGCGTCGAGAGCGACCGGTCGTCGAATGGGCGGTCCCGATCGGACCGGATCACGGTGAGCGGCTGGCCCAGGCGGGCTGATTCGTCCAGGGCGAAGCGCACGGCCCGGATCCAGCCGGGGGCGTTGCCCGCGCCGACGACCACGCCGCTCCGCCCGTTGCCGGCCGACGCGGTGACGACCGCGACCGGGACCGGCGACATCGCCGCGAGCTGGAGGCCGCGCGTTCCGAGCGCGTACCCGTGGAACGAGCCGGTCTTGTGCGAGCCGATCACGACCGATTCGTGGGCCGAGGCCGACGTCGCGAGCTCGATCATCGGAGCGCCGACGTCGATGCCGGCGGTCACCGGCACCCCGTCGGTCGCCTCGCGCGCGAACGCCAGCTCACGGGCGGCGAGGCGTTCGGCGTCGCTGCGCAGCTCGCGCAGGTCGCGGTCGCTGATCGTGCCCCACTCGTCGTCGACCACGTTCATCAGGAACACCTCGGCCCGCAGGTCGCCGGCGCGGGCGATCGCCCACGAGATGGCGGCGCGGCTCGCGATCGAGCCGTCGATGCCCACGAGAATCGTCGGATCCATCGGCCCGCCTCCCGGCTCCAGTCGCTGCGGTCGTCGTCGCGGCGGACCACGAGGACGGCATGCGGCCATGCTCGCGCGCCGCCGGGCCCCGGCGTCGGGCCTTTGGTCCTCCGCCGGGACTCCGCTCGGCTGCCGACCCGACGTGCCCGGTGGTAGCCTGCGCTCAAGTCGTCCCGGAGGTGCCATGCCCGGTCAGCGGACCCCCGGCTCCGTCCCCGGAGATCCGGGGTCCGAGTTCGATCGTGCCCCGCGCGAGCTCGTCGAGCGCGCCGGGGAGGTCGTGCACTCGCAGGATCGGCTGCGATCCCTGCTGCGGGCCACGCAGGCCGTCGTCGAACCGCTCGAGCTTCCCGTCGTCCTCGAGCGCATCGTGCAAGCGGCCGTCGAGCTGGTGGACGCGAAGTACGGCGCGCTGGGCGTCATCGCCGAGCAGGGCGGGCTCGAGGCGTTCATCCACGTCGGGATCCCCGAGGAGCAGGTGGCGGCGATCGGCCACCTGCCCGAGGGTCGCGGCATCCTGGGGGCTCTGATCGACGATCCGAGGCCCATCCGCCTGCGGCACCTCAGCGACGATCCTCGCTCGGTCGGCTTCCCGGCGGGGCATCCGCGCATGGAGGGATTCCTCGGCGTCCCGGTGCGCGTGCGCGACGAGGTCTACGGCAACCTCTACCTCACCGAACCGCGGTCGGGCGAGTTCAGCCATGCCGACGAGGAGCTCGTGTCGGCGCTCGCCGCGACCGCGGGATTCGCGATCGCCAACGCGCGACTGTACGACGAGACGCTGCTGCGCCAGCAGTGGACGGCGGCCTCGGCGCAGATCGCGTCCGCCCTGCTCGACACCGCCAGCACGGCCGCGCTGCCGCTGCTCGCCGACGAGCTCGTCGCCAGGTCGACGACCGACCGCGTGTGCATCCTCCTGGCGGGCGCCGAACCGCTGTCGTTGCGGATCGCGGAGGCGCGTGGCTCCGGCGCCGCCGACCTCGCAGGTCGTGCCGTGTCCTCGATGGACACCGCCGCCGGGCTCAGCTTCGAGTCGGGCGATGCGCGCGTCGTCCCGGGCACCCGCGACGTGCACGCCCCCGACGCGCTCGCGATCGTCCACGACGGGGCCGCCGGCTCGGTCATGACGGTGCCGCTCGCGCACGCGAGCACGGTCTGGGCCGTGGTCGCGCTGGCCCGCGAACCGGGCCGGCCGTCCTTCTCCCCGGCCGAGCTCGACATCGCCGACGACCTCGCGGTCCGGGTCGGCCTGGTCATCGAGCTCGCCCAGGCGCGGGAGCGGCGGCAGCGCGAAGAGCTCAGCGAGGACCGGTCCCGGATCGCCCGCGACCTCCACGACCACGTCATCCAGCAGCTGTTCGGCGTGGGGCTCGAACTGCAGTCGCTCGCCGGCGATGTGCAGCCGGATGCCGCGGCTCGCCTGCAGCGTGCCATCGCCACGCTCGACGACGCGATCGCCCAGATCCGCACGATCATCTTCGCCCTGCGACCGCGCGGGCCGAAGGGATCGGTGCGGCACCGCATCCTCGACCTGGTGGCCGAGGGGTCGTCGGGATTCCCCCACCCGGTGCCGGTGAGCTTCTCGGGCCCGGTCGACCTCGTCATCGACGGGTCCCTCGGCGACGACGTCGCCGCGGTCGTCCGGGAGCTCCTGACGAACGCGGCACGCCACTCCGGCGCCGACCAGATCCGCATCTCCGTGGCGGTCGACCCCTCCTGGGTGCGCGTGATGGTCGACGACGACGGCGTCGGCATCCCCGAGCAGGGCCGGCGGAGCGGGCTGGACAACCTCCGTATCCGGGCGGAGCGCCGTGGGGGCGCCCTGCGCATCGAATCCGCCCCCGGGATGACCGAGGTCGAATGGCGGGTCCCCTCGCCGGGCGCTCGCTCAGGAGCCGACCCCGATGCCATCGGAGGACCCCTGTGACGCGCATCTTCCTCGTCGACGACCACGAGATCGTCCGTCGCGGCATCGCCGAGCTCCTCGATCGCGAGCCCGACCTCGAGGTCGTGGGGGAGGCCGCCGACGTCGCCCACGCGCTGCCCCGCATCGCGGCGACGCGCCCCGATGTCGCCGTGCTCGACGTGCGGCTGCCCGACGGCGACGGCGTCGAGCTCTGCCGGGAGGTCCGCTCGCGGCATCCAGACGTGCGCTGCCTCATGCTCACCGCCTACGACGACGATGAGGCGACGATGTCCGCCGTGCTCGCGGGGGCGTCGGGGTACGTGCTCAAGAACGTCTCGGGCTCGCGCCTGCTCGAGGACATCCGGGCCGTGGCATCCGGTCGCTCGTTGCTGCACCCCGCGGCCAGCCGGCATCTCGCGGAGCGGGCGGAGTCGGACGACCGCGATGATCCGCGGTTCGGTTCCCTGCAGCTCAGGGAGCGGCAGGTGCTGGCGCTCATCGCCGAGGGGCTCACGAACCGGCAGATCGGCGAACGGCTCGGACTCGCGGAGAAGACCGTGAAGAACTACGTCTCGGGGCTGCTCAGGAAGCTGGGCCTCGAGCGGCGCACGCAGGCGGCAGTGTACGAGCTCGAGCGCCGCGAACCGCCGGGGTGAGGGCCGCCGGCTTCAGCCGGCCGCCGCCGGCGCGCGTCAGCCGGCCGCCTGCGGCACCGCGTACGCGATGTGCACCCGGTCGATGCGGCCGTCGAACGCGAACGGCATGCGCTCGGCGTAGTGGCGCGACACGGCGCCGCCGTACGCGCGGCCGATGTCGAGGCAGTCGTTCGCCGAGAACAGCAGTGGTGCGCTGACCGGCACCGTGCCCGAGCCGACCTCGGCGCCGTCCACGCGGAGCACGACCTGCAACGGACCGCCCGGCCGGGGTTCGACGTACGTCGTCTCGACCTCGATCGTGACGTCGCCCGCCGGGATCGGCGACGCCGACGCGATGACGGTGCGCTGGATCAGGAAGAGGTTGTACTCGTACGTGAGCACGCCGTCGGCGAGGTAGCAGGTGAGGCCGCCGCCGGCGCCGCCGAGCTTGTAGAGCACGCCGTTCGCACGATCGCCGACATGCACCTGCATGGTGACCGTGTTCGGGCGGTTGCCGAGGGCCGGCGCGCAGAACTCGGGCACGCGCACGGTGTCGCCGCTCAGCTCCCACTCGGTGTACGGCGGGCTGATCCGATCCTCGGGGTGCAGCGCCGGCACCCAGAGTCCGCCGCCGATGGGCAGCGCGTCGTTCCGTGCCGCCTCGATCGCGAACAGCTCCTTCAGCTCGGCGAGCTTCTCGGGGTGCTCGGCGGCGAGGTCGCGCGCCTGGCTCCAGTCGTGCTCGAGGTCGTAGAGCTCCCACGGGTCCTGGTCGGGGGTCCACGTCGCGATGCCGGGAGGCGCACCGGGCACCCACGGCAGGCGCGGCCCGAGTGCGGACGCCATCCACCCGTCTGAGTAGACGGCTCGGCTGCCCATGATCTCGAAGTACTGCGTGCGACGCCGGCCCGCGGCATCCGCGTCGTCGATCGAGTACGCGAGGCTGATGCCGTCGATCGGGTCCTGCGGGATGCCGTTGACGGAGTCGGGGTGGGAGATGCCGATGATCTCGTAGATCGTCGGCACGACGTCGACGACGTGGTGGAACTGCGTCCTCGGCACCGGGTCGGGCTCGATGCGACCGTTCCACTGCACGAACATCGGGTTGCGCGTGCCCCCGAGATGCGACGCGAGCAGCTTCATGCCCTGGTACGGTGACGAACCCGCCCACGCCCACGCGGCGTGGTACTGGTTGTCGGTCGCCGGAGTGCCGAGCGCGTCGAGCCCACCGAGCTCCTCGAGCGCCGCGATGTGCTGGTCGACCGTCGACGGGATCATGTTCTGCGCGAGCAGCTCGCTGATGGTGCCGTTCTGGCCCTCGCCCGACGACCCGTTGTCGCCCCAGATGTAGACGATGATCGTGTCATCGCCGTAGCCGAGCCGCTCGAGCTCGTCGATGAGCCGGCCCGCCTGTACGTCGGCATGCTCGCCGAAGCCCGCGGCGACCTCCATGAGGCGGCGCTGGAAGGGCTTCTGGTGCTCGGGGATGTCGTCCCACGCCGCGAGGCTGTCGGGCCGGGGCGTCAGCTCCGCGTCGGCGGGGATCCAGCCGGCGGCCTTGGCGCCCTCGTGGGCGCGCTCGCGGTAGGCGTCCCAGCCGTCGTCGAACGCGCCCGCGTATCGATCGGCCCACTCCTTCATGATGTGGTGCGGACCGTGCAGCGCGCCGGTCGCCCAGTACATGAAGAACGGCTGGTCGGGCTTCAGGGCCTTGTGGTTCCGCAGCCAGGCCATCGCGTCGTCGGCGATGTCCTCGCTGAGGTGGTAGCCCTCCTCGGGCGTCTTCGGCGGCAGCACCGATGTGGTGTTGCGCACGAGGTTGGGCTCGTACTGGGATGCCTCGCCGGCGAGGAACCCGTAGAAGTACTCGAACCCGTAGCCGGTCGGCCAGCGGTCGAACGGCCCGGCGACCGTGGTCTCCTCGGCGGGCGTGTTGTGCCACTTGCCCCAGGCGCCCGTGGCGTAGCCGTACTGTCGCAGCACCTCCGCCATGGTCGCGCTGCTCTTCGGGATGTGGCCGGAGTAGCCGTCCCAGTCGTTCGCGAGCTCGGCGATCTGGCCGTTGCCGACGCGGTGGTGGTTGCGGCCGGTGAGCAGCGACGCCCGCGTCGGCGAGCACATGGCCGTGGTGTGGAACCGGTTGTAGCCGACGCCCCGCTCGCGCACCCGGTCGAGCGTCGGCGTGCGCACGGCACCGCCGAGCGTGGTCGGCAGCGCCGGACCCGCATCGTCGATCAGGATGATGAGCACGTTCGGGGCGTCGGCCGGCAGGTGATGCTCAGGGGGCTTCGGGCTGTACGTGGACTCCTGCATGGTGCGTCCGGCGACGCTGCCCGATGCGGGCGGCGGGACCGGAAGCGTCCTCGCCGGCGGCAGGGGCGAGCCGATCACCGAATCGCGCGTGTCATCCGTCATCTCACGTCCGCCCTTCCCCACGAACCGAACTCCTGCTGCCCCCGGGCGGCCGTCAGCCGGCGAGCGCCTTCGCCTTGAGGGCGTCGAACTCGGCCTGCGTGATGGTGCCTGCGGTCAGCAGCTGCTGCGCCTTCTCGATCTCGGCGGTCGGCGAGGAGCCGGAGCCGCTGACGCTGCGGATGTAGTCCGCGTTGGCCTGCTGGGCGTCCCGGACCCGTGCCATGTTGCGCTCGGCCATCCCGCGGCCGCGTGCGATCAGGTAGATCAGCGCCGCCAGGAACGGCAGGAACACGAGGAAGATCAGCCACAGCGCCTTGCCCCACCCGTTGAGCGTGTGGTCGCGGAAGATGTCCATCACGATCGAGATGAAGATCCAGATGCACGCGAAGAGGATGTACACCCAGAAGAGCCAGACCAGGAATTCCCAGAAGTTCATCGTCCTGCCTTTCGTCGTGCGGTCGTGGTCCACCGCGGACACGCCGTCGCCGGAACCGTACTGCGGCGCTCGCCGGGGGCACATCATGCGAATCGCGTGAAGCCGTCGATGCCGTGGATCACGCGATTCGCGTGATGCGGGCGTGGCATCCGTCGAATGGAATGTCGGCGTACGCAGAGATGCCGGACGTCGACGGGGAGGGGCCCTGGTGGACTACACCGAACGGTTGCGCCGGCTGACGATCAACGACCAGCGTCTCGGCGCGGAGGTCGGGGAGGCGGTCGAGCTCGACCGCAAGACGCTCGCACTCGTGCGCATCGCCGCGCTCGTGGCGGTCGGCGGCCCCGAGCCGTCGTTCGGTGCCGAGGCGGATGCCGCGGTGAGCGCCGGGGCGACGCCGAGCGAGATCGTCGACGTGCTGGCCGGGGTCGTGCCGGTGATCGGCCTCCCCCTCGTCGTCGCCGCCGCGCCGCGGCTGGCGCTCGCCCTCGGGTGCGACGTGGGGCTCGCGCCCGACGACATGTTCTGATCCGGTCCGAGCGGGAACGACGGGGGGCGAGCGTCGGGTTCGAGCGTCGGCGGCGCAGCGCTCAGGCGCCGAGCAGCCCGAGTGCGACGGCTCGCTCGACCGCCTCGCTGCGCGTGGTGACGTGCAGCTTGCGGTAGATCGACCCGACCTCGGAGCTCACCGTGTTGCGCGAGATGAACAGGCGTCGTCCGATCTCGCTCAGCGTGAGGTGGGTCTGCAGGTAGGGCAGGAGCCGCAGCTCCGCCGGCGTCAACGGGGTGCTGCCGGTGACGGCGGGTCGCGCGTGGACCTGTCGCTTGAACGCGGCGATCTCGTCGGCGAGTGCTCCGACGTCGGGTCGGAGATCGAGGAGGTCGTCGAGCTCGCGCAGCAGGTGGTTCGTGGTCACGCCGTCGCCCAGCGCGGTGGCGGCGACGGCGAGCTGCAGCCGGACCCGCATCGACACGAACGGCATGGCGTGGGTGCAGCCCACCCGGGCGCGCATGCCTCGCGCGAGCAGGCGTTCGGCGGCGGCCCGGTCGCCCCGGTCGACGGCGACCGAGGCGCCGACGGCGAGTGCCAGCGCGGTCGTCGGGTACCCCTCCATGTGGGCGGCGCCGATGGCGTCGAGTGCGGCGGCCACGTGGCGTTCCGCCTGCGACCATCCCTGCTCGCGCGCGCCGAGGATCGCGAGCTGCGCTTCGCTCAGCAGGACGGCGTCGGTGATCCCGACCTGTTCGGCCAGCGCCGCCGCCTCCTGGAACGACGATCGCGCGGCGTCCACCTCGCCGTTGAGCAGCGAGACCTCCCCCGCGAGGTACAGCGCGAGGTCCCGCCATGGGCTCCACGGCGGCTCGGTCGCCACCGCGAGCGCGGCGTCGGCCGTCGCGCGTTCGCGGCCGTGCGCGTACATGGCGGCCCGCAGCATGGCCCGCGCGGATTCGAACGCCGGCAGGTCGCCGACGCCCTCGTCGTCGTAGCGGACGCGTTCGATCATCGCAGCCCAGCGTTCGGCCTCGGCGGGTGCGCCCGTGAGCACCGCCGACCAGCAGGCCAGGATCGCCAGCGGCGGGTACGCCCGGATCGCGTCGTCGCCGAGCTCGGTGAGCCATCGGGTGACGACCGTCACCTGGCCCGCCAGGTACGTCGGCCGGGCGAGCGCGGCCACGAGGCGGGCGGCGCGGGTGCGATCACCGGCGGCGAGCAGGTGCTCGATCGCCTGGGCCGCGAGCCCGTGCTCCTCGTACCACGCGGCGGCGGCGACGTGCAGGCGGGCGACCGAGCCGCTCTCGGATGCCTCGAGCTCCGAGAGCAGGAACTCGCGGAACAGCGCGTGATACCGGTACCAGCCGCGTCGATGGTCGAGCGGCACGAGGAACAGCCCGTGCGCCTCGAGCTCCCGCAGCAGCACGCTCGAATCGGACCGTTCGAGCACCGCGTCGCACACCGGACCCGAGAGCTGCTCGAGGATCGCCGACCGGCGGAGGAACCGCTGCGACGCCTCGGGCAGGTTCCGCACGCATTCCCGGTAGAGGTAGTCCGCGACGAACCGGTCGTCGCCCGTCACCGACGGCTCGCCGCCGTCGCGCGCGAGCAGGGCGGCGAGGAACAGCCCCGTCGGCCAACCCTCGCTGCGCGCCACGAGCGCGCCGAGCTCGGGTTCCGAGACCTCGACGCCGGCGTCCGCGAAGATCACGCGTGCCGCCGCGACATCCGCTCGGAGCTCGTCGACGCCGATCTCGAAGGCCTGGCCCTCGACGCGTCGCCGCGAGAGGTGGGACTGCTCGTGCCGGCCGGCCAGCACCACCTGGGAGCTGTCGGGAACGCCGGCGAGCACCACCTCGAGCACGTCCTGGCAGGCCGGCGAATCGGCCTCCTGGAGGTCGTCGACGACGAGGAGGAACGGAGCGGTGGCGCGGGACAGTGCCGACGCGAGCAGCGGCGCCGACCGGCCCAGCGAGGCGGAGCCCTGGCCGCGCATCTCGCCGACCACCTCGGCACCGTCGGGGAAGACCCGCGCGAAGGCCATCGCCAGCAGGGTGAGCAGCGCCGCGGGGTCGTCGTCGAAGCGGTCGAGCGACACCCAGCCCACCGGGCGCGCATCCGTCGACGCCCATTCGGCGAGCAGCGTGGTCTTGCCGTAGCCCGCCGGGGCGGTGACGGCGACGACCCGTGCCCCGCTGCCCGCCGCGCGTTCGATGAGCGCTCGCCGGCTCGCGAGCCCGGGTCGTCGCGGCGGCGGGCTGAACTTCGCGTCCAGCAGTTCGCGGTCGAGCGCAGGCGAAGCGGAGACAGACCCCCGGTTCTCGTCGACCACGTTCGCATCCTACGGTCGGCGCTTCCGAGCCTCAAGGATGCCGCCGAGGTCGTCACGGACTCGCGGGGTCGTCGGGTCCCGACGTTCGGCGTCGTCCTCCGACGCCGACGCCGCTCGCGGCGCTATCCCGCCGAGCTCGGCCCGTCGAGGGTCACCGCGGCCGGACGGGCGGCTCCGGCGCGGTCGACCGGATGCGGGCGTCGCACGAGGTCCTCGAACAGGGCGACGTAGTCCGCCGCCATCCGGGCGGCGGAGAAGCGGGTCTCCGCGGATTCGCGGCACGCGGCGCGATCGAGGTCTCCGACCTGTTGGAGCGCCGCCGCGAGGTCCTGCGGGGTTCCGCGCACGAACCCCGTGCGGCCCTCCTCGACGATCTCCTGCACGGAACCGCGCGGAGTCGCGACCACCGGACTGCCCGTCGCGAGCGCCTCGATCATGACGAGGCCGAAGGGCTCGTCCCACTGGATGGGGTTGAGGAGCGCGCAGGACTCGCCCATGAGCGCGTACTTCTCATCGACCGACAGCTCGCCGAGGTACTCCGCGTTCGAGCCGAGCGCGGGCCGCACGACCTCCTCGAAGTACTCCTCCTCGGCCGGCTCCTGCATCTTCGCGGCGATCCGCAGCGGGATCCCCGCGATGGCCGCGGCCTCGATCGCCTCGGGGATGCCCTTCGACGGGTGCATCCGACCCACGAAGCAGGCGGTGTCGCCGCCGGGTCCCACCGGCACGTCCTCGACGCGGATGCCGTGGTGGATGACGCGAGCGATCGGCACCGGCGCCGCGAGCGAGGCCTGGTTGTGCGAGATGGCCACGAACGCGACCTCGGATGCCGCGGCCAGGTACAGCTCCTGCTCGAGCGGGATGAGCGGTCCGTGCGCCACGGTGGCCACCGGGACATCCGTCGCGGTCTTCGCGATGATCGGCCCCGCGAGCGTGTTGTCGAGGATCACGTCGACGTCGGCGAGGCCGGCGAACGCGCGCAGCAGGTGCCGCAGCTCGTGCGCGGTCACGCCCATCGTCTCGGGGTCCGAGGGCTCGAAGCCCTCGAGCCTGGCCACGGGCGAGGTGCTGTCGGCGGATGCCGCGAGCAGCACGTCGTGGCCGGCCTCGTCGAGTGCGCGCGCCAGCGTGTCGATGAAGGACTCGATTCCGCCGTACGCCGGTGGCGGGATCGGGATCCAAGGCGGCGCGATGATGCCGATTCTCATGCGGGTTCCCTTCGGGTCGGCACCGAGGCCGACGGGATCGGCTCGAGGTGCAGGGTGACGCCGGCGGGCAGGCCGGCGACGGAGGCGCCGGACTGCGAGGTGTCCAGCGAGATGCGCTTGCCCGCGAACGGCACGTTGCGCAGGTGGATGTCGCCGAAGGTCTCGGCGGACGAAGGGGAGACCCAGACCTCGCCCGTCGGGAGCGACGGGTCGAACCGGAGCGTCGTGCGCAGGAGCGAGAGCGGGGTGGCCGCCGCCCATGCCTGCGGCGAGCACGAGGCGGGATACGAGACGGGCTCGGGGTAGTGCTCCCGGTCGAACCCGCAGAACAGCTCGGGAAGGCGTCCGCCGAAGTGCGAGGCCGCCTCGAACAGCCCGGAGACGATCCGGTTGGCCTCGTCGACGAACCCGTACCGCATGAGCCCCGCCGCGACGATCGCGTTGTCGTGCGGCCAGACGGAGCCGTTGTGGTAGCTCGCCGGGTTGTAGGCGCCCATGTCGGTGCCGAGCGTGCGCACGCCCCAGCCGCTGAACATCTCGGGCGAGAGCAGCCGCTCGGCGACCGCCGCGGCCTTGTCGTCGTCGACGATGCCGCTCCACAGGCAGTGCCCCATGTTCGACGTGGCGGCGTCCACCGGTTGCTTGTCGCGGTCGAGCGCGACCGCGAACCACCCGCGTTCGGGCAGCCAGAACGCCTCGTTGAACGCCCGCTTCAGCTCGGCCGCGCGCTCGGTCCATCGGCCGGCCGCACCGTCGTCGCCGCGCAGCGACGCCAGCATCGCGCGGGCCGTGAACGCGGCGTACACGTACCCCTGCACCTCGCAGAGCGCGATCGGCGCTTCGGCGAGCGTCCCGTCGGCGAAGTTGATGCCGTCCCACGAGTCCTTCCAGCCCTGGTTCACGAGGCCGTGGTCGTTGAGGCGCTCGTACTCGACGAAGCCGTCGCCGTCGCGGTCGCCGTACCGATCCACCCAGTCGAGCGCACGATCCGCAGTGGCGAGGAGGTCGTCGGCGTCGTCGGGGAGTCCGCCCCATCGCGCGAGCTCGCCGAGCACCACGACGAACAGCGGCGTGGCATCGGCCGTGCCGTAGTAGACCGAGCGACCGCCGAGCGCGAGGTTCGTGGTCGCCCCGAGGCGCACCTCGTGGAGGATGCGGCCGGGCTGCTCCTCGGAGGAGGCGTCCTCCCGCTCACCCTGCAGCCCGGCGAGGGTCTGCAGGGTGCCGAGCGCCAGTGCGGGGTCGAGCGGCAGCGCCATGAGCGAGGTGAGCAGGGAGTCCCGCCCGAAGAGCGCCATGAACCACGGCACGCCGGCCGCCACGACCGGTCGGTCGGGGTGAGCGGGGTCGAAGATCCGGAGCGCTCCGAGGTCGCGCTGGCTCTGGCGGATGACCTGCTCCATCGCGTTGTCCTCGAGGGACGATTCGGGGGTGCCCGACTGCCACGCCAGGAAGCGTCGGGCCGGTTCGGTCAGCACGTCCTCCGCGGCATCCGGTGCCGATGCGAGGTCGGGCACCTCGTCGGCGGGGACGACTCGGACGGTGCGCGACCACTCGCCGCGCCCGTCGAGCACGACGTCGTACGTGAGGCGGTCGCCGACGAGCTCGGCGCCCTCCGCCACCACGAGCAGCCCGTCGTTCGCGGCGTGGGCCGAGGCGATGCGGAACCGCCCTGGTCCCTCGGGCTCGACGCGCTTCGGGCGCCGCGCGGCGCGACCCTCCTTCACCTCGAAGATGTCGGCGAAGTCGGCCTCGACCACGACCTCGACGCGGAACGCCATGGGGTCTCGCGAGAAGCTGCGGAGCGTGACGGTCTCGAGCAGCCCGGCGCCGACACGCCGGTCCCGCTCGACGATCAGGGGCGTGTCGGCTCGGCCCGGCAGGTGGCCGGCGCGACCGACCATGACGACGCGATACGGATGCGGCGTCATCGACGAGAGCGGCTCGACGGGGGCGTCGTCGACCAGCAGCGTCAGCCGCGAGACGACCCGCGTGTCGCGGTAGAAGGCCCCGTGCGGCAGCTCGGGCAGCATGTCGCCGTTCGGGCCCGACACGCAGAAGGAGGTCCCCTCGACGATCGTCACCGCGCCCGGCCCGGCCGTGTTCGCGAGTGTGTCCATGTTCCAACCGGTCATCATCACCGCCTCCGCGGCCGGCTCCGACGCGCCCGCCGTTCATCGGGCCACGGGTCCGACCGCGCTCCACGGTACGGAACAGCCGCAGGCGCTGTCAGGGCCTTGACCACGCCGGACGCGCTCGCTACCGTCCCGCCACCCGGGACGAGGGCGGGAGGTCGAGGAACTGCGGGCTGGGTGTCGGTTGCTCCCCAGCGTTCAGGCGGCCGGCGACGTCGCCACGGCCGGCTCGCGCCGGCGCGTGGGCAGCGACTCGGTCGGGACCCGGTCGGTGTTCCGGTCGGCGATCGCCGCACTGAGCGAGAGCCCGGCGTTGCTGTTGATCGCGACCATCAACCGGTCGAGCCAAAGCTTGTCACGTGGGGAACGGTTCGCCGTGTCGAACTGGGCGCGGACGGAGGTGATCGGCGTGAGGAACACCCGCTGCTCCTGACCGGTCTCGTCCGTCCAGCTCAGCAGGACGGGCTCGTGGCGGCGCAGTTTCGTGGTGATGACGGTGAAGACGTGGTCGAGCAGGTCGTCGTCGACGACGATCGGACCGACTCCGTCGAGATGCAGGGCTCCCATGGTGGATCTCCGATCCAGTGGACGTGGACCCGCGGGACGCAGCGACCTGCTGCGGAATTCGGATACTCCGACCACACTCCTGACGGTACGCGCTTCCACGCCGGAATCCGGTTTCGCGGGACGGACGGTCGCCTGGTGGACGAGAAGCGTGCGCGACCCGGACGACGGGCACGGGCGAGGGACGCGAAACGCCGTACTCCCGCCCGCGTCGCCGAGCGGATGTCGCCGCCATGATCGCGACGGGGATGCGGCAGGGTTGGTCGCATGGAGGTCCGGCGTCCCATCGCGTGGTCGTGGCGGAACGTCGCGCACGGCGTGATGCTCGCGCTGCCCGCGACCGTGGCGTCGGTGTTCGACCCGTCGCTCGGGCTGCCGCTCGCGGTGGGCGTGCTGCCGGCGGCCGCACTCGGCCTGCGCAGCACGCGGCGGCAGCGCGCCCTGGTCATCCTCGTCGGCGTGGTGGCGGGCGCGGCCATCTTCCTCGGGTCGCTCGTCGCGCAACGCCCCGTGCTCGCCGTGGCCATGGTGTTCCTGCTGTGCGTCGTCGTGGCCGTCATGACGGCGGACCCGTCGCGCCGGCTCGCCCCGTTGGTGCTCATGCTCGGACTGCCGCTGTACGGCGCCGGCCTGTCGGAGTCGTCGTGGACGACCGGCGTCGCCGCCGCGCTGCTCATCGTGGGCGGATCCGTCTACGGATGGATCGTGTCGCTCGCGTGGCCCGAGGGCGAGCAGGTTCCTCGCCCGCCGCGCGTCGCCGCGCCGCGTGCGACGATGCTCGCCTACGGCGTGCAGATCGGGCTGGCGGGTGCCGTCGGCGCCGCGCTCGGCTTCGCCTTCGGCGTCGACCACCCCGGCTGGGCGTGCACGGCCGCGCTGCTCGTGAGCCGTCCCGACCGGCGCCGGCTCGGTGCGCGCGGCTGGGGGCGCGCGGCATCCGTCGTGCTCGGGGCCGTGGTCGCGTGCACCCTCGCCGCGCTGTCGCCGTCGAACCTCGTGATCGCCCTGCTGGTGCTCGTGACGCTCGCGGCCGGCTCCGGCACGTCGGGGAGCCGCTGGTACGTGTTCCCCCTCTTCTCGACGGTGCTCGTGCTCTCGATGCTGCTGCTCGACGAGTCCGAATCCGCCGCCCACTGGTTCATCGAACGGGTCGCGCTGACGCTCCTCGGGGTCGCGCTCGCGCTCCTCGCGGCGTGGGTCGTGCCGCCCGTCGCGCAGCGGGTGCTCAGCGCGGCAGCGGAGTCGGGCCGGTCGCCGTGACCAGCCGCTGCGGGACGCGCCCCTAGCGCACGAGCCGGCGCAGCAGCGCCGCGAGCGCCTCGTGCACCGTGGCGACCACGACCTGCGCCGGATCACCGTCGAACCGGTGCTCGCCGACCTCGACGTCGTCGTCCGTCTCGACGGCGACGAACACCGTGCCGGCGGGCCGGCCCTCTTCGGGTCCGGGCCCACCCGCGCCCGTGACCGCCACGGCGTAGTCGGCGCCGAGCACCCTCAGCGCGCCACGGGCCATCTGCTCCGCGGCGCGGGCCGTGATGACCGGTCCGGCATCGACGCCGAGCACGTCGAACTTGACGGATGCGTCGTACGCGACGATCGAGCCGACGAACCACTCGCTCGCCTCGGGCGCCTTGCCGAGCGCGACGGCGACGGCCCCGCTCGTGAGCGACTCGGCTGCCCCGACCAAGACCCCGATGGCCCTGGCGGCGTCGGCGACCTGCTCGCCGAGTCGGTCGGTCGGGCTTATCGGGCTGCTCATGGTCCGACGCTACTCGGCGGGGGGAAGCGGCGGGAAGCGGCGGGTGCGCGGCATCCGTGCGCCTCAGCCCTTCGTCGGCGGCGGGCTGTCGGGGGCGACGTACGCGCCGATCAGCCGGAACAGGTTGTCGGCGGCGTTGTCGTAGATCCCGTCGTCGTCGAACGCCTCCGGGGCGAACGTCGCCGCCACGCCGATCGCGACGCGGTCGGACGGCAGGTACGCCTCGACGGCGCTGTATCCGCTGAGCAGCGGGTTCTGCAGGATCCAGTCGCCCGACCGGACGATGCCGAGCCCGTAGTTGTAGGCGTCGACCTGGGTGAAGCACGAGCCGCCGCACACGGGGAGGTGCTCGCCGAATCCGATGAGCTTCGAGTCCGTCATCTCGTGGAAGCTCTCCTCGGAGAGGAGTTCGCCGGTGCCGATCGCGATCGCGGTCGTCACGAGGTCGTCGACGGTGGTGGTCTGGGCGGCGCCCATCGGCGTGCCCCAGACCGGATTCCAGAACGAGGACTCCTCGTAGAACGTCTGCCCGGGCGGCACCTGCAGGGCGACGCGGCGCTCGGAGCTGAACGAGTGCAGCACGGGCTCGGGGATGTACGACGAGTCGTACGCGGCGGTCTGCTCGAGGCCCATCGGGTCGAGGACCCTCTCCTGGATGAGCTCGTCGAGCGGCGCTCCGCCGATCTGCGACAGGATCTCGCCGAGGATCATGAAGTTCGTGTGCGAGTAGCTCCAGTTCGTGCCCGGCTCGAACTGCATCGGGCGCGAGAACGCGGCATCGAGGCGCTCGTCGAACGTGAAGAGGTGGAAGGGATCCGCGTTGTAGGCGGCGGTCCACCCCTCGTCGGTCTCGAAGTCGGGGTACCCCGTGGTCTGGTTCGTGAGCATGCGCAGCGTGACGACGTCGGACTCGGGGAGATCCGGCATCCACTCGTCGACGGTGTCGTCGAGCGTCACCGTGCCGTCGTCGACGTACTGCAGGAGCAGGTTGCTGACGTAGGCGAAGGCGACGGCGCCGTTGCGGAAGTGCATGTCGGTCGTCGCGGGCACGCCCGTCATCGACTCGCCGAACGCCTGCTCGATGACGAGCTCGTCGCCGACCTGCACCTTCACGATCACGGCCTTCAGGTGCAGGTCGTCCATCGCATCCTGCACGAGTTCGGCGAGCTCGGCCGCCTGCTCGGGGTCGGCCGGCACCTCGGAGGTCGCCTCGGGGGCGGTCGGCGACGTGCTCGCCGCGTCTGGCTGCGGCGACGCGATGCAGGAGGCGGTGCCGAGGGCGACGAGCGTCGCGATCGCGGTCGTGCCGATGAGGTTCCGGATGCCGCGGCGAATCCGCCGACGGTCGAGCTCGTGGTCCATCGGCGCTCCTTCGCGCGGGCGGGTCCAGCGTGTGGGCTCAGGGTATCCCCGCGCTCCGCCTGCGGCACGCTCCCGTTCGGGCGACACGCCCCGCGGTGGCGGATGCCGGGCCGAGCGTCGATAATCGCCTCGGATCCATCGCGGCGCACCGGAGTCGCACCGGAACCCGGGGAGGCGACGTGGGGGAGACGGCGTTCGACGACGCGCTCGCGCGCACGGCGGCGGGCCTGCGGGCGATGGGTCGCGGCGATGCCGCGCCGTACCGCTCGTGCTGGGCGACGATCGACGACGTCACCCTGTTCGGTGCCTTCGGCACGATCGAGCGCGGCTACGACGACGTCATGGCGACGCTCGACTGGGTCGCCAGCCGCTTCAGCGACGGCGCGCTCGTGCCCGAGTACGACCTCGTGCACGTCGGGGCGGACACGGCGCACACCGTCGGGTTCGAGCGCGGCGTCGTGCGCGTCGACGGCGGGGAGCCCGGCGAGATCACGATCCGCGTGACGCACGTCTACCGTCGCCTGGGCGACGAGTGGCGCATCGTGCACCGCCACGGCGACCATCCGCCGGTGCTCGCGCGACCGCCGCGGCTCGAGGCCTGACCCGGCCACGGCCGCACCGCCGGCA
>CBFGWW010000018.1:0-23507 GCA_965652625.1 uncultured Agromyces sp. | reverse complement strand
TGAACGTGAAGCGCTGGTCGCCGTGCACGACCCGCGAGAAGTCGATGCCCGCGTCTGGCTCGGCGAGCAGCTGCGCGAGCGTGCGCTCCTGCACGACGACGGCGAACGTCGGCGGCGCGACGACGTCGTCGTAGCCGGCGGCCCTCGCGGCCTCGGGGTCGAGGTTGATCGGATCGGTCGCGAACACGGCGCGCGCGAACTCGCGCACCTTCTCGCGGCCGACCAGGTAGGGCTCGGTGGGCGGGAACGTGCGCCCCTGCAGCTCTGGGTTCACTGGCACCCCGACAGTCTATGCGGCGGGGTCTGCGGCCTCCCTACCGCTTGCCGCCCCCGAGCAGCCCGCCGAGGAGGTCGCCGAGCCCACCGCCCGAGCCGCCTGAGCCGCCTCCGCCGAGCAGGCCGCCCAAGATGTCGCCGAGGCCTCCGCCCGAGCCGCCGGCGCCGCCGCTTCCGCCGCCGCCCAGCAGGCCGCCGAGGAGGTCGCCGATGCCGCCACCGCTGCCACCGCCGTCATCATCGGATGCCGCGGGCTCCTGCTTCTTCGTGAACTGCTTCGCCAGCCACGCCATCACGATCGGTGCGAGGATCGGCAGGAGCTTGCCGATGAGGTTGCCACCACCGCCTTCCTTCGAATCGAGCGCGGTCACGACCTGGTCGGTGTTGGTGCCGAACACGTTCTTCACGATCTTGCGGCCGTCGTCCTCGTCGACGTCGGCCAGGTTCACGCCGCCCTCGACGAGCTTCGGATCGTGGTGCACGACCGCGCGCTCGAGCGACGCCGCGCCCGCCGGGTCGGTCGCGTTCGCGCCCATGCCCGCCAGCAGCGCGGGAAGCGCGTCGTCGACGGCCCTCCTCGCGGTGGCCTCGTCGACCCCGAGCTTCGCGGCGATGTCGCCCATCGGAAGGTCGGCGATGATGTCGTCGTATCCGGCCATGGCTGGAGTCCCCCGTTCCTGCGCCCGCCGTCGGACGCGACGATCTCACCGTAGCCGGGCGGATGCCGCGCGCGGAAGTGAGCGGCCGCCACCCCCTCCTTCAGTCGAGCTCGTAGCGGGCGAGGCGGAGGCGCAGCCCGTCGAGCAGCAGGTCGAGGCCCGACTCGAAGGCGCGGTCGCTGCGCGCCGCCCCGCGGGGGCCCACGGCCACGAGCCGCCCCAGCGTCTCGGTCGGGGTCGCGGGCGCCCACACCTCGTCGGGCGACGCGAGGTCGAGGCCCATGCCGATCGAGAACGCGTCGATGATCGCCACGACGTCGAGCACGTCGTCCTCGGGGAAGCCGGCTGCAGCGAGGGTGGTCGCCAGGTGGTCGTACGACGCGATGACCGTCGGATCCGTGATCGTCTGCTCCACGATGAGCGGGATGAGGAACGGATGCTCCGCGTACATTCGGCGCTGGGCGCGCAGGCTCCCCTCGACCACCTCGTCCCAGGTGCCGCCGACCAGCTGCGGCAGGTACCGCTCCCCGAGACGCCCGCGCATGAGCTCCACGATCTCATCGCGCCCGCGCACGTGGTTGTAGAGCGACGAGGGCGTCACCCCGAGCCGGCGGGCGATCGCGTTGACGCCGAACGGCGCACCCTCGTCGACGAGCTCCATCGCGGCATCCGCGATGCGATCGGTCGACAGCAGCGGGGTCCTCGGCCTCGGCATCGGTGCGCCTCCCTGGTCCACGTGCGTTCCACGTCAGCCTACGGGTCGCGAAATCCGCACTTCCCGAATCGGCCTCACGTATGCATAATAAACGAATACCATTCGTTTACCTCGTGCACATCGTCGTGCCGAACCCCGGAGGTCCCCCGTGTCCCACTCCCTCCCATCCGCCAGGATCCCGCTGCGGCTGCCCAGCGCGGTCGCCACGTTCGGGATCGGCATCGCCGGCTACCTCGGCGTGAACCTCTCGCCGTACATGATCGCGGCCGTGCAGTCCTCCCTCGGCGCCGACGTGCTCACGGCGAGCTGGATCGTGACCGGCGCGCTGCTCCTCACCGCGGTGACCGGCCTGGCGACCGCGAAGCTCAGCGCCGGACCCCGCCGCCTGCTCGTCGCACGCGTCGGACTCGTGCTCGCCGTCGTCGGGTTCGGCGCCGCCGCGCTCGTGCCGGCACCCGCTGTCGTCGTCGCGGGCCTGCTCATCGGCGGCATCGGCGCCGGCGGCGCGGTCTCGTCGTCGGGCGCCGCGCTCGCGGCCTTCGTGAACCCCGATCGCGTCGCCGGATTCAGCGGCCTCGCGAACCGCGCGATCGTCACCGTGATCCTCGCGCTCATCCCGCTCGTGCCGCTCGTGCCGCTGAGCGTGTTCGGCACGCTGGCGATCTTCGCGCTCGTCGTGCTGTTCGCCTCCGCCTGGCTGCCGACCGCCCCGGTCGTCGAGCACGCCGCCGTGCCCACTGCCGCGGCATCCGACGCCGTCGCCCGCCGGCCGCGCCGCGCCGAGACGATCGCGGGCTTCGTGCTGCTCGTGACCTTCGCACTCTGGGCCGCGAGCGAGGACTCGCTCTGGGCGATGGCCGGCGTCATGGGCGCCGACCAGGCCGCGCTCACCCCCGAGGGGCTCGGCATCGCGCTGAGCGGCGCCACCGCCGGCGGCATCGTGGGCGCGATCCTGCTCATGATCGTCGGCGACCGCCTCGGACGTGCCGTGCCGCTCGCGATCCTGCTCGTGGCCGGCGGCCTGCTGAAGATCGCCGAGGGCTTCGTCACCGACCCGACGATGTTCATCGTCGTCTTCATCGCGTGGAACACCGTCTACGCGATCGCGTTCCTCTACTTCGTCGCCACCGCCGCCGCGCTCGACGCCGACGGCCGCTGGTCGGGCCCGCTGCTCGCCGTCTACCTCGTCGGTTCGGCCCTGACGCCCGTCATCGGCGCGGCCCTCGTCGAGGCGTTCGGCTACCAGGGCTTCGTGACCGTGCTCGGCGTCGCGAGCTTCGCTCTCGCGGTGCCCGCGTTCCTCGTCGCCCGCGTCTCGTCGCGGCTGCAGCGCACCGAGGAGCCCGCATCCGCCGAGGCCGAGGAGGTGGCCGCATGACCCGGGTGCTGCGTCGCGGCGGTCGGGTGTTCACCGCCGACGAGCCCGCATGGGCCGAGGCGATCGTCACCGAGGGCGCCCGCATCGCGTTCGTCGGCTCCGACGCCGAGGCCGCGGCCTTCGCCGGCACGGATGCCGCGACGGTCGACCTCGACGGCCGCGTCGTGGTCCCCGGCTTCATCGACGCGCACACGCACCTGGTGATGATGGGCGAGGCGCTCGGCAAGGTCGGACTGACCGACGCGCGCACCCTCCCCGAGATCCAGGGACGGCTGCGCGCGGCGCGCGACGCCGAACCGGATGCCCCGCGGCTGCTCGGTCGCGGCTGGCTCTTCGACTCCGTGCCGGACGGCGCGCCGACCGCCACGATGCTCGACGAGGTCCTCGCCGACGTGCCCGTCTACCTCGACGCGAACGACTACCACTCGGTGTGGGTCAACTCGGCCGCCCTGCGCGAGCTGGGCATCGACCGCGACACCCCCGACCCGATCGGCGGGCGCATCGGCCGCGACGCCGACGGCGAGCCCGACGGCATGCTCTTCGAGACCGCCGCGCAGCAGCACGTGTGGACGCTGCTGGCGGAGGTCGCGACCGACGCCGATCGCGACGCCGCCGTCGAGCGCACGATCGCCGCCTACCTCGCGACCGGCGTGACCGGCGTCGTCGACATGGCGTTCGACGAGCTCGGGCTCGCGGCGTTCGACCGTGCGGCCGAGCGGCGCGGGGGCACCCTGCCGATCCGCGTGCTGGCGCACTGGTTCGTCGGGAACACGGGCGACGACGCCGCGAACCTCGCGCAGGTGGACCGCGCGATCGAGCTCGCGGGCGAGCACCGGCCGTGGCTCAAGGTCGCGGGCATCAAGCTCGTGCTCGACGGCGTGATCGACGCGTGCACGGCCGCGATGCGGCATCCGTACGCCGACGGCTCGAACGCCGAGCCGATCTGGCCGCTCGAGCGACTTCGTCCGGTCGTGGCGGCAGCGGATGCCGCGGGACTCCAGGTCGCGCTGCACGCGATCGGCGACCTCGCGAGCGACGTCGCGCTCGACGCGCTCGAGCACGCGCACGCCGTGAACGGCGACCGCCCGCGGCGCCACCGGATCGAGCACCTCGAGTATGCCGCCCCGGAGACGGCGGGACGCATGGCGAGGCTCGGCGTCACCGCGTCGATGCAGCCGGTGCACGCCGACCCCGCGATCTGGACGAACTGGGCGGCGATGCTGGGCGACGAGCGCGCCGACCGCGGCTTCGCCTGGACCGAGTTCACCGAGGCCGGCGCCCTGCTCGCGTTCTCGACGGATGCCCCGACCGCTCCGCACGAGCCCCTGCCGAACCTCTACATCGCGGCGACGCGCCGGTCGGCGCTCGACGACTCGTTCCCCGCGAACCACCCCGAGTACGCGCTGCCGCTCGCGGACGCGCTCGCGCACGCCACCCGCGACGCCGCCGCGAGCTGCCTCGAGGAGCACGAGCGCGGCCGCATCGCGCCCGGGCTCGCCGCCGACTTCGCCGTGCTCGACCGGGATCCGTTCGCCGAGGGCGCCGACGTGCTGCTCGAGGCGCGCGTCGTGCGCACGGTCGTGGCGGGCGCCACGGTCTACGAGGCCGAGCCCGGCGAGGCGTCGCACGAGGCATCCGCCGCCTGAGCGAAGGCGGGCACGGGGTGTCCGTCCCCGCCTGAGCGAAGGCAGGCACGGGTGTCCGTCCCCGCCTGAGCGAAGGCAGGCACGGGTGTCCGTCCCCGCCTGAGCGAAGGCAGGCACGGGGTGTCCGTCCCCGGACTCCTGAAAACAAGGACGTTCGGTCGACGTGTCACAACGTCCTTGTTTTCAGGAGTCGCGGGGGCGGGAGCATCCATCGTTCGCCGCGTCGATCCGTCGCGGAGCGAAGCGGTCATGATTCAGGCTTGACTTATATAAGTCACAAGTGAAGAATGTGTGATGTGCACGCGCTCGACATCCTCGGCGATCCGGTGCGGCGACGCATCGTGGAACTGCTGGTCGACGGCGAACTCGCCGCCGGCGACGTCGGGCGCGCGGTGCAGCGCGAGTTCGGCATCTCGCAGCCCGCGGTCTCCCAGCACCTGAAGGTGCTGCGCGAGTCGGGGTTCGCGTCGGTCCGCTCCGAGGGCACGCGGCGCCTCTACGCGCTCGAGCCCGAGCCGATCGCCGAGGCCGCCGAATGGTTCACGCCGTTCGAGCGGTTCTGGCGCCCGCGGCTCGACGCCCTCGGCACGGAGCTCGCGCGCTCGGCGCGTGCACGTCGCCTCGCGGCATCCGAACCGGCACGACCCGACTCGGCAACGCCCGACTCGGCAGCACCCGACTCGACCACCTCGAACAAGGAGACCTGACATGGACATCGACGCCCAGCTCGACGCCGTGGACCGCGGCCTGACGACCGGCACGCGTGACGGCGCCGACACCTTCGTGCAGACGCTCGCCCAGACGTACTCCGCCCCCATCGACGACGTGTGGGACGCCCTGACATCGGCCGAGCGCATCCCGCGGTGGTTCCTGCCGGTGAGCGGCGACCTGCGGCTCGGCGGCCGCTACCAGCTCGAGGGGAACGCCGGCGGTACGGTCGAGTCGTGCGACGCGCCGAACTCGTACGGCGTGACCTGGGAGTACGGCGGCGGCGTCACGTGGGTCACCGTTCGCCTCACCGAGCTCGGGCCGGGGCGCACGCGCGTCGACCTCGAGCACGTCGCGCCGTCGGCCGACCTCGGCGACGAGATGTGGGAGCAGTTCGGCCCGGCCGCGACGGGCATCGGCTGGGACTCGGCGCTGCTCGGCCTCGCCCAGCACCTCACGACCGGCGAGGTGCGGCCCGACAACGCGCAGGAGTGGCTGGCGAGCGAGGAGGGCGTCGCGTTCATGCGCGGGAGCGCCGACCGGTGGTCCGCCGCACACGTCGCATTCGGCGCGGAACCCGAGGCCGCTCGTGCGGCGGCCGACACCACGTTCGCGGCGTACACGGGCGCGGCTCCGGCCCCGATGGACTGAGCGCCGGTCAGAGCAGGCGTCGGGCCGTCGCCCAGGCGGTGAGCTCGTGCCGGGACGAGAGCTGCAGCTTGCGCAGCACGCTCGACACGTGCGATTCGACGGTCTTCGCCGAGATGAACAGCGTGGCCGCGACCTCCTTGTAGGCGTAGCCCCGCGCGATGAGCCGCATGACCTCCTGCTCGCGCGTCGAGAGCCGGTCGAGCTCGTCGTCGGCGGCGGCGGTCTCCCCCACGGCGGCCCCGAACGCGTCGAGCACGAACCCCGCCAGCCGCGGCGAGAACACCGCGTCGCCGCCGGCGACGGCCTGCACCGCGCGACTCACTTCTGCGCCCGACGCGCCCTTGGTGATGTAGCCGCGGGCGCCCGCACGGATGACGCCGACGACGTCCTCGGCCTTGTCGGACACGCTCAGGGCGAGGAACCGCGTCGACGGCACCTCGGAGGCCACACGCCGCAGCACCTCGGCACCGCCCGAGATCGAGGCGTCCGCGCCGCCGGGCAGGTGCACGTCGAGCAGCACCACGTCGGGCCGCGTCTCGGCGATCACGGCCACCGCGGACGGGACATCCGCCGCCTCGCCGACGACCTCGATCGAGCGGTCGAGGTCGGCGCGCAGGCCCGACCGGAAGATCGAGTGGTCGTCGACCACGACAACGGTGAGCGTGTCAGCCATGGTCCGCCTTCGTCTCGAAACGCAGGTGCACCTCGGTGCCCTCGCCGCCCGCGCCGGCCCGCACGATGGCGCTGCCGCCGGCGCGGCGCATCCGCCCCACGATCGACTCGCGCACGCCGAGCCGACCCGGAGCCACCTGTGCCGGGTCGAACCCGGGTCCACGGTCGCGCACGTACACGTCGACCGCGTCGCTCGAGCCCTCGAGGTAGACCGACACCTCGCCGCCGGCGTGCCGGGCGGCGTTGAGCATGGCCTCGCGCGCGGCGGCCGCGAGCTCCCCGCTCGCCCGCTCGTCCGACATGCCGACGGCCACGACGTCGATCCGCACCGGGTAGTCGAGCTCGAGCGCGGCCGCGAAGTCGCGCAGGTCGGTCGCGAGGTCGCTGTCGGCCGGGGCATCGCCCTCATAGAGCCAGCTGCGCAGCTCGCGCTCCTGGGCGCGCGCGAGCCGTCCGGCTTCGCTCGACGCGCCGGCGCGATTCTGGATCAGCGCCAGCGTCTGCAGCACCGAGTCGTGCAGGTGCGCGGCCATCGCGCTGCGCTGCTCGTCGCGGATGCGCCGCACGCGCTCGCCCTCGAGGTCGCGCCAGAGCTTGACGAGCCCCGGGAGGTACACCAGCCCGATACCGAGCAGCGCGCCGAACGCGGCCAGCACTGCGACCACCGGCCACGCTCGCGCGGCGGGCCCCAGCACCAGCACGACGGCCAGCAGCGCGAGCGCCGCCGTGAGCGCCGCGCGGACCCCGACCTCGAGGCGCCGCCCGCGCGCGGGATCCGGCCGGTCGATGAAGCTCACCCACGCCCCGGCACCCGCGGCGAGCAGCACCGCCAGGACCGCGGGCACCAGCCAGTCGGGCGCGCTGCCGTCGGGCAGGCCGTCGTCGAGGATCGCGAGCAGGATGGCCAGGACCGCTGCGCCGAGCGCGCCGGCCGTCGCCAGGATCGCCACTGGAGCCCGCCGCTCGACGCGGTCGTCGGGACCCGACGCCTCCGCCCACGGCGCGAACGCCCACAGCCACGCGTAGAGCAGCGCGCCCGCGCCGGCGAGGAGCGCCGTCGCGACGAACGCGATGCGCACGACCCGGACGGGCCATCCGAGGTGGTCGGCGAGCCCGCCCGCGACGCCCGCGACGAGGCAGTCGCGTCGGCGCGCGAGCGCGGGTGTCGCCGATGCCGTGCTCATGCTCCGATCCAAGCAGACCCGCGGATGCCCCGACACGGCCCTGCCTGGAAATCAGGGTCGCGTCAGGGAGATGCCGGATGGTCCGCGGGGAGCCGCACGCGGGACGATCGACCCATGACCTCCACGACGACCCCGCCCCCAGCGGGCGACCCCGCCGGCGCACCCGGCGCCCCCGGCGCCCCCGGCGCCACCGCCCCGCCCCCCTCCGACGATCGCTTCTTCGCCTGGCTCCGCTCGCTCGGTGTGCCGCGCCGACCCGGGTGGATCGGCGGCGTCGGCGCCGGCATCGCCGCCCGGCTCGGCATCGACCCGATCATCGTGCGGGGCATCCTCGTGGTCGTCGCCCTGTTCCTGCCGGTGGCGTTCCTGGCCTACGGCGCGGCTTGGCTGCTGCTGCCCGACACGACCGGCAGGATCCACCTCGAATCGATGCTGCGCGGGGTGTTCGACAGCGCACTCGTCGGCGTCGCGGCCTTCGCGCTCGTCGGCCTGCTCGGCCTCGGCGGGCCGTGGTGGTTCGGCGGCTGGGACTGGGACGTCGACGGATGGGGCGGCCCCTTCCGCTGGCTCGGCGTGGTGTGGCTCATGCTCGTGCTCGCCGGCGTCGTCACGCTCATCGTCTGGCTCGCACGACGCGCGGCGCCCGGGGCGGCCGTGCCGCCATCGGATGCCGCGGCCGCCACGCCCCCCGCACCGCCGGCCGCGAACGCACCGACCGCGACCGCGACGACCATCCCCATGCCGACCGCCGCCTCGGCCGCCGAGCCCGTCGCGCCGCCCCAGCCGACGTCGGCGTCGTACGGCACCGACGAGTACGCCGCGTGGAAGGTGCAGCACGACGCGTGGCGCACCGAGCACGACGCCTGGCGGCGCAACCAGGACGAGGCGAACCGCGCGGCACGCGCGCAGCTCGCCGCCGAGAACCGCGCCCGCGCGCTCGAGTTCCAGGCGCAGGCCGAGGAGGCCCGGCGCATCCGCCGGCTCACCCGCCCGCGCACGAGCTTCGCCTACGTGGTCGCCACGCTCGGAGCGGCCCTCGTCGCCGGCGCGATCGCCTCGCTGGTCGCGCTCGGGTCGGCCGACCACGCCGCGCAGTCCGTGACGATCGGGCTCGCGGTCGGCACGATCGTGACCGCGCTCGCGATGGTCCTCGCCGGATCCCTCCGGCGCCGCAGCGGCTTCCTCGCGTTCGTGACGGTCACCCTGCTGCTCGCGACGTTCGTCACGGCCGTCGTGCCGCGGGACCCGCGGCTCGTGCTCGGCGGCGTCGCCGAGTCGGCGAGCACGACGAGTGTCGTGCAGCCGATCGGCGCGGTCAGCCTCACGGTGGACGAGCAGGTCGCCGACGAGACTGCGCCGGTCGAGTGGCGGCTCGTCCAGGGGGTCGGCTCCGTGTCGATCGACGTCCGCGACGGGGCGCGGATCGCGCTCGCGGTCGAGTGCGCCGACTGCACGGTCACGCACGCCCGCTTCGACGCGGACGGCGACTGGTCGCTCGTCGACGAGGTCGACCTGGGGCCCGGCCGATCGGTCGGCGGATGGGGCGGCGAGATCGGCCAGGGCCTGCAGGCCGGCGAGGTCGACGTCGAGATCCACATCCAGGCGATCGCCACCGCGATCCACGTGACCGAGTTCGAGCCCGAGGGGAACCGACCATGACCGACGACACGACGAAGGCGCTCGGATTCGACGAGGCCCTGCGGCCGCCGCCCGCGGCATCCGGTGCACCGAGCACCCGCGCGCCCGAGGAGCTCCGGCCGCGCATCCGATGGGCTGGGATCGTCTGGGGCCTGGTCTTCGCGGGGCTCGCCGCGACGCTGCTGTGGATCGTGCTCGAGCCCGCCCGCATGGAGCTCGTCGCGGACTGGTGGGCGACGCTCACGCCCGGCGGCCTGATCCTCACCGTCCTGCTCGTGCTCGGCGGCCTGCTGCTCGTCGCGGGGCTCTCGAGCCTCGGCCGGCGATCGGACCGCAGGGCCGGCTGATCGGCCCCGCGGCATCCGGCCGGCACGCGGCATCCGCCCGCCCGGCGCTGCACACATGACAGGACCGCCCCCGGTGTCGCGGGGGCGGTCCTGCATGCGCTCTCGGAAGCGGAGGCCGGATCGGCGGGACCTCAGTCCTCGGCGACCGCCCGCGAGAGGGTCTCACCGCGGAAGAACGCGGGACGCGTGCGCCACTGCCACAGCATGATCACGACGCCCGACAGCAGCACGACCATGCCGAGCACGAACACCAGGCCGAGGCCGAGGACGTGCGAGCCGCTGCCGTACTCGGGGTCCATGCTGTCGATCAGCGTCGTGAAGAACAGCACGCCGAGGATCACGCCGCCCACGAGCGGGAACAGCAGCGTGAAGAGGAAGTTCCGCACCGAGCGCCACCACAGCCTGCGGAAGAACCACACGCACGCGAACGCCGTGATGCCGTAGTAGAAGCAGATCATCATGCCGAGCGCGGTGATGGTGTCCCAGAGCACGTTCTCGCTCACGAAGCGCATGACGGCGTAGAACACGGATGCCACGACGGCCGACACGATCGTCGCGTACCCGGGCGTGAAGAACCGGGGGCTGACCTTCGCGAACCGCTCGGGCAGGGCGCCGTAGTGGCCCATGGCGAGGAGCGTGCGCGCGGGCGACACGAACGTGGACTGCAGCGACGAGGCCGAGCTCGTCAGCACGGCGAGCGACACGAGCACCGCGAGCGGGCCGAGGATCGGGCCGGCGAGGTGGAAGAACACGTTGTCCTGGATCTCGGGGTTGCCCAGGCCGTACTCGCCGTCGCCGACGCCCGCGTAGGCGATGAGCGACACCGCGATGAGCAGGTAGAGCACGACGATCGTCACGACCGTGATGGTCGCCGCGCGACCGGGCGTCTTCGCCGAGCCCTTCGTCTCCTCGTTCATCGTGAGCGTGACGTCCCAGCCCCAGAAGATGAAGATCGAGAGCGACAGGCCCGCTGCGAACGCCGAGAACGACTCGACCGCGAACGGGTTGAACCAGCTGAGCTCGATGGGCGTCGCGTCGAACGCGTTGCCGTTGGCCACCTCGACGAGCGCGGCGACCGAGAACAGCACGAGCACGGCGACCTGGAAGCCGACGAGCCAGTACTGCAGCTTCTGCGTGGTCTGCATGTCGCGGTACGACACCCACGTCGCGCCGAGCACGAAGAGCAGGCAGACGCCGACGTTGATCAGCGGGTTCGCGGCGAGGTCGGCGATCTCGGGATCGCCCGCGACCTGCGAGATGAGCAGGAACAGGAAGTCCACCGCGATGCCCGCGAGGTTCGAGAGCACGAGGATCGTCGCGGCGACGAGGCCCCAGCCGGCCATCCAGCCGATCCACGGGCCGAACGCGCGCGTCGCCCACGTGAACGACGTGCCCGAGTCGGGCATCCGCCTGTTCAGCTCGCGGTAGCCGAAGGCGACGAGCAGCATCGGGATGAACCCGACGAGGATGATCGCCGGCACCTGCTCGCCCACCTCGGACACCGTCGGGCCGAGGGCCGCGGTGAGCGTGTAGGCGGGCGCGATGCACGAGATGCCGATGACGATCGCGCCGATGAGGCCGACCGATCCGGCCGAGAGGCCCTTCTTCGTGATGCCGTGGTCGGCGCCGTCGACCGCGGAGGTCGCCTCGGTGAGCGGGGGCTGGTTCGGTTGCGTCATTGCGATGTCCTTCAGGTGGTGGTGCGCGGCACCACGACCATGGGCACCGGCAGCTCGCGCAGCATCTTCGCCGCCGTCGAGCCGAGGAAGAGGTGACGCGGGGCGGCGAGGCGGCTCGAGCCGACGAGCACGAGCTCGCCGTCGTGCCAGTCGAGGCCCTCGACGGCCTCCTCGATGGTGGCGCCGGTGGCGGCGACCGCCGTGGCGTCGAGATCGGCGGGCAGCTCGCGGCGCGCGGCGAGGAGCACCTCGTCGGCGTGCACGGCGCCGGTGAGCTCGACGAGTCCCTCGTCGAGGCCCGCCGGCAGGTCGATGGGCACGAGCGACACGAGCCGCAGCGGTGCGCGCGTGGCGCGGGCCAGGCGCACGGATGCCTCGAGCAGCGCGTCCGCGCCGGGACGCGTGCCGATCGCGGCGGTCACGCGGGTGACGCCCTGGGTCACCGGCACGTCGCGCTGGCCGACGGGGGCGAGCGCGACCGGGACATCCGATGAGTGCAGCAGCTCGTTCGCCACCGAGCCGATGCGCGACCGCCCGAGCAGGCCGCCGCGGGCCGCGCCCACGACGATGAGCGACGCGCCGAACTCGTGCGCCGCGGCGATGAGGCCCTCGGCGAACGACTCCGCGTAGCGCACGTGCAGCGACTGCACGACGTCCTCGTCGTCGAGCGATTCGGATGCCTCGGCCAGCCACTCGCGCGACTGCCCCTTGAGGTACCGCTCGTACCCGGTGTCGGTGGGCACGGTGCTGTTGTGCGCCTCGCTGGGCAGCACCATCACGACGTCGAGGATCGCCTCGCTCGCCCGCGCGATGCGGGTTCCGAGCGCGAGGGCGTCGGCGCCGGAGTCGTTCGCCGTGTAGCCGACGACGATGCGTCCGTTCACGATGCCGCGCGCAGCTCGTCGGCGGCCAGGATCTCGTCGGCGACCTCGCGGCCGACCCGGATCGCACCGTCGACGTGCTGGTACCCCTTGCCCGCCATGTCGCTGCACGAGAAGTGGATGGGCCCGACGGGCGTGCGCAGGTCGGCGCCGTAGCGCGCGAGGCCGCCCATGTCGAAGCTCGCGGCGTAGGCGCCGCGCGTCCACTCCTCCGAGCCCCAGTCGCTCTCGTAGTAGACCACCGGGTGCTTCGCCTGCTCGCCGTAGTAGTGCGACATCGACTCGAGGATCCGGGCCTTGCGCTCCTCGGCGCTCAGCGAGAAGACCCCGTCGGCCTCCTCGTCGGCGACGAAGCCGACGAGCGTGCCGCGCGGGTCCTCGTGGTTGGTGTTGTCGTACGCCTCGTGCACGAGCTCGTACGGGCTGAACGCGGTGCCGCTCAGGCCGTCGGCGCGCCAGAACGGCGTCTCGTAGACCGCGTGCACCTTGATCACGAAGCCCATCGAGAGGTGCTGGTGCAGCTGCTGCTGCCGGCGCGGCAGCGGCGGCTCGTACGAGATGCGCGAGATGAGGATCGGCGGGATCGCGAGGATGACGTGCGCGGCGTGCACCTCGAGCTGGTCGGTGACCGCGACGACGCCTCGCTCCGGGGCATCGGGGTGCCAGCGGACGGTGCGCACCGCCTGGCCGAGCCGCACCGCGCCGCCGAGCCGCTCGGCGAGCAGCAGCGGGACCTGCTGCAGGCCGCCGACCACGCGGCGGTCGAGGATGAAGTCCGCGTCGACGAGGTTCGAGAATGAACCGGCCGAGGCCGCCATGAGCAGCGCCTGCAGCGCCGAGAACGCATGCGCGGGCTTCGTGAGCATGGCGCCCGCGATGAACATGCCGATGTTCTCGCGCGCCTCCTCGTCGTCGGTCTGCGTCTCGAGCCAGCGCGCGAACGAGATCTCGTCGAGGTCCTTCGCCTGCGGGTGGTCCCACGGGCGCTCGGGGTCGATCTGCGCGACGAGCGCGTCGAGCTTGTCGATGAGCGAGACGATCTCCTGCTCGGTCGCCGGGGGGACCGGGAAGATCTCGCCCTCGAACTTCCGCAGCTCGCCCTCGGGGCCGATGTAGACGTTCACGCCCTCGCGGTAGCGCGGGTACGTCTCGAGCCCGAGCTCGTCGAGCGTCTCGATGAGCGCGTCCTGGTCGGGCGAGACCCACTGCCCGCCGATCTCGAGCATGGCCCCGTCGACGTCGTCGGTCCAGAGGCGGCCTCCGGCGCGGTCCCGGGCCTCGAGCACGACGACCCGGCGGCCGGCGTCCTTCAGTCGGTTGGCCGCGGTGAGCCCGGATGCCCCGGCGCCCACGACGACGACGTCGCAGTCGATGCGTTCCATGATTCCTGTTTCCTGTTCAGTGCCGGTCGTCGAGGAGCGCTCCGCGGAGCGGAACGCGTATCGAGACGCAACGTGATGGTCTCGATACGCGTCCGCCTCCGGCGGTCGCTCCTCGACCGCCGGTGGTCAGCTCACCGGGATGAGCGTGTACTTCGTGTCGAGGTACTCGTGGATGCCCTCGAGGCCGCCCTCGCGGCCGATGCCCGACTGCTTCACGCCGCCGAACGGCGCGGCCGCGTTCGAGACGAGGCCCGTGTTGAGGCCCATCATGCCCGTGGCGAGGCGGTCGATCAGGCGGTGGCCGCGGGCGAGGTCCTGCGTGAACACGTACGACACGAGGCCGTACTCGGTGCCGTTCGCGAGGCGCACCGCTTCGTCCTCGTTCGCGAAGGTGGTGATGCCGAGCACCGGCCCGAAGATCTCCTCCTTGAGGAGGCGGCTGCCCGCCGCGACGCCCGCGAGCACGGTCGGCGCATAGAACGTGCCGTCGCCGTCGATGCGGGTGCCGCCCGTGAGCACGGTGGCGCCGCGGCCGACCGCGTCCTGCACGAGCGCGTCGGTCGAGTCGACCGCGTCCTGGTCGATGAGCGGTCCGATGTTCACGCCGTCCTCCGTGCCGCGGCCGACCTTCATGGCGCGCACCCGGTCGGCGACGCGCTTGGCGAACTCGTCGGCGACCGACTCGTGCACGATGAAGCGGTTCGCGGCGGTGCACGCCTGGCCGATGTTGCGGAACTTCGCGATCATCGCGCCGTCGACCGCCTTGTCGAGGTCGGCGTCCTCGAAGATCACGAACGGCGCGTTGCCGCCGAGCTCCATCGAGGTGCGCAGGATGCCCAGGGCCGACTGCTCGAGGAGCTTGCGGCCGACCTCGGTCGAGCCCGTGAACGACAGCTTGCGCAGGCGCGGGTCGGCGATGATCGGGCCCGACAGCGCCGACGACTTCGAGGTCGTGACGACGTTGACGACGCCCTTCGGCAGGCCGACCTCCTCGAGCAGCTGCACGAACGCGATGGTCGTGAGCGGCGTGAGGGCCGGCGGCTTGATGACGACCGTGCAGCCCGCGGCGAGCGCGGGAGCGATCTTGCGGGTCGCCATCGCGAGCGGGAAGTTCCACGGGGTGATGAAGAACGACGGGCCGACGGGGCGCTGCGACACGATCATGCGGCCGGTGCCCTCGGGGTTGAGCCCGTAGCGACCCGAGATGCGCACGGCCTCCTCGCTGAACCAGCGCAGGAACTCGCCGCCGTAGGCGACCTCGCCGCGCGCCTCGGCGAGCGGCTTGCCCATCTCGAGCGTCATCAGGAGGGCGAAGTCCTCCTTGCGCGCCATGAGCGTGTCGAACGCGCGGCGCAGCAGCTCGCCGCGTTCGCGCGGCGCGGTCGCGGCCCACGCGTCCTGCGCGGCCACGGCGGCGTCGAGCGCGCGGATGCCGTCGGCCGGCGAGGCATCCGCGATCTCCTTGATCGTGTCGCCGGTCGACGGGTCGGTGACGGCGAGCGTGCGCCCGCCCTCCGCCTCGACCCACTCGCCGCCGATGAAGAGGCGGTCGGCGACCCGGTCGAGGATCGTCGTCTCAAGCATGGTGTCGGTCATTCTGGTTCCGTTTCGTCTGTGCCGGCCGGTTGGGGTGGTGCCCGATCAGGGGTAGAGGCCGCGGAGGCGGTGGGCCTCGGCGACGCGCTCGACGGCGAGCGCGGTGGCCGCGGTGCGGAGCGAGAGGTCGCGGGCCCGGGCGTAGCCGAGCACGTGCTGCCAGGCGCTGAGCATCCGCTCCTCCAGTCTGGACTCGACCTCGTCGGCGCGCCACCAGTAGGCCTGGTTGGCCTGCACCCACTCGAAGTACGAGACGATGACGCCGCCCGCGTTGGCGAGGATGTCGGGCACGACGAGCACGCCGCGCTCGCGGAGGATGCGGTCGGCGGCCGGGGTGGTCGGGCCGTTGGCGCCCTCGACGATGACCGCAGCCTTCACGTCGCCGGCGTTGCCGTCGTGCAGCACGCCCTCGACCGCGGCCGGGACGAGCAGGTCGACGTCCTGGGTGAGCAGGTCGGCGCCGTCGAGCGGCTCGCCGCCCGCGAACCCGATGACCGAGCCCGTGGCACGCACGTGGTCGGACAGGGCCTCGATGTCGAGGCCCGCCGTGTTCACCACGGCGCCGTACTGGTCGCTCACCGCGGTGACGCGCACGCCGGCCTCGGACAGGAACCGCGCGGCATCCGCGCCGACCTTGCCGAAGCCCTGCACGGCCGCGGTGGACCGCGCCGGGTCGAGCCCCACGTGACGCAGCGCGGCGATCGCGATGTGCGTGACGCCGCGGCTGGTCGCGCTGGCACGGCCCTGCGAGCCGCCGAGCGAGATGGGCTTGCCGGTCACGATGCCGGGCACCGTGTAGCCGCTGTTGACGGAGTAGGTGTCCATCATCCAGGCCATGGTCTGCTCGTCGGTGCCGATGTCGGGCGCGGGGATGTCGCGCTCGGGGCCGATGATCGGCAGGATCTCGCTCGTGTAGCGGCGGGTCACGCGCTCGAGCTCGGCCGTGGAGTGCTCGCGGGGGTCGATCGCGAGGCCGCCCTTCGCCCCGCCGTACGGCACGTCGAGCAGGGCGCACTTCCAGGTCATCCACATCGCGAGCGCCCGCACCTCGTCGAGGTTCACGTTGGGCGCATAGCGCAGGCCGCCCTTGGCGGGGCCGCGCGAGAAGTTGTGCTGCACGCGGTAGCCCAGGTACAGCCGGCTCTCGCCCGAGTCCATGCGCAGCGGCACCGCGACGCTGAGCTCGCGGCGCGGGGTCGCGAGCATCTGGTGCAGGCCGTCGGCGTAGCCGAGCAGCGAGACGGCCTCGGCGAGCTGCGAGCGCGCGTCGGTGAGCGGGGTGGCGATGTGATCGGATGCCGCGTGGGCACCCACGTGGGCGGTCGACGCCGTCGTCGCCGCGAGCACGTCGGTCATGCGTTCTTCAGTCCTTCCGCGACGACCGAGAGGCCGTCGATGAGCAGTTCGTCGGAGATGGTGAGCGGGGGCAGGAAGCGGATCACGTTGCCGTGCGTGCCGCAGGTGAGGACGATGACGCCGTGCGCGTGGGCGTAGGCGGCGACCTTCGAGGTCAGCGCCGCGTCGGGCTCGCCCGTGGCGGGGTCGACGAGCTCGATCGCGACCATCGCACCGCGGCCGCGGACGTCGCCGATGCGCGGGTCGGCCGTGCGCAGCGCATTGAGGCGGCCGAGGAGCACCGCGCCGATCTCGCGGGCGCGGTCGATGAGGCCGTCCTCCTCGTACGACTCGATCGTGGCGAGCGCGGCGGCGCAGGCGAGCGGGTTGCCGCCGTAGGTGCCGCCGAGGCCGCCGGCCATGGCGGAGTCCATGATCTCGGCGCGGCCGGTGACCGCCGACAGCGGCAGGCCGCCCGCGATGCCCTTCGCCGTGACGACGAGGTCGGGCACGATGCCCTCGTGGTCGCTCGCGAACCAGGCGCCCGTGCGGCCGAAGCCGGTCTGCACCTCGTCGGCGATGAACACGACGTCGTTCTCGTTCGCCCACTTCACGAGCGCGGGCAGGAAGCCCTGGGCCGGCACGATGAAGCCGCCCTCGCCCTGGATGGGCTCGATGATGATCGCCGCGAGGTTCTCGACGCCGACCTGCTTCTCGATCTGCAGGATGGCGCGGGCCGCCGCCTCGGCGCCCGACAGGCCGCCGTCGCGGAACGGGTACGAGAGGGGCGCGCGGTAGATCTCCGACGCGAACGGGCCGAAGCCGCTCTTGTACGGGATGTTCTTCGCGGTGAGGCCCATCGTGAGGTTGGTGCGGCCGTGGTAGGCGTGGTCGAACGCGACGACGGCCTGGCGCTTGGTGTGGTGGCGCGCGATCTTGACCGCGTTCTCGACGGCCTCGGCGCCCGAGTTGAACAGCGCCGAGCGCTTGACGAAGTCGCCCGGCGTGAGCTCGTTGAGCTTCTCGGCGACGTCGACGTAGCCCTCGTAGGGGGCGACGGTGAAGCACGTGTGCGTGAAGGCGTTGAGCTGCGCGGTGACGGCCTCGACGACGCGCGGGTTCGAGTTGCCGACGCCGGTGACGGCGATGCCCGAGCCGAGGTCGATGAGCGAGTTGCCGTCGGCGTCGACGACGACCCCGCCGCCCGCGGCGACGACCGAGACGGGGATGGTGGTGCCGACGCCCTTGGCGACGGCCTCCGCCTTGCGGGCCATGAGCTCCTGCGAGCGGGGGCCGGGGATGGCGGTGACGAGGCGGCGCTCCTGCGCGAGGGCCGGCCCGCCGGCGATGGTGGCCGGGGTGTCGACGAGGGTCATGGTCTGCTCCGATGCAAAGGTGACGACGGTGGCGATGCCGCCCATGCTAGGTCGACGGCGACGGATGCCTCAGCGCCCGCGTGTACACTCATGTGCACGTTGTTCGACACCGCGTACAAGGAGTGGCACCCATGCAGCCGACCGTGCGCACGCTGCTCGACCGACCCGAGCTCGGGCTGGCGCTGCTCACCCCACCGGCGTCCCTGCCGCCCGAGGCGCTCGACGCCGCCGTCGTGTGGGCGCACTCCTCCGACCTCGTCGATCCGGCGCCGTTCCTCGACGCGGGCCACGTGCTGCTCACGACCGGCACGCAGTTCGAGCGGGTCGAGGCCGACGAGCCCGGCTTCGCAGACGCCTACGTGCGACGCCTCCTCGAGACCGGCATCGCGGCGCTCGGCTTCGGCACCGAGGTGATCCGCGCGGGCACGCCCGACGCGCTCGTCGACGCCTGCGCCGCGCAGGGACTCCCGCTCTTCGAGGTGCCCTACCGCACGCCGTTCATCGCCATCGCCCGCCTCGTCGCCGACCTCCTCGCCGAGGACGCGTACGCCCGCCAGGCCTGGGCGCTCGCCGCGCAGCGCGCGATCTCGCTCGCCGCTCTCCGGCCCGACGGCCTGTCGGCGACGCTCGGCGAGCTCTCGCACCGCCTCGAGGCGTGGGTCGGGCTCATCGACGCCGCCGGCACGCTCGACCGCGAGGCGCCCGACGGCGGGCTCGAGCAGCCCGCGCTCGGCGAGGTCGTCGGCGAGGCCCGCTCGATGCTGCGCCGCGGCCAGCGTGCGAGTCGCACGCTCGTCGCGGGCGAGTCGGTCGGAGCCCCGCAGCGCATCACGCTGCAGACCCTCGGCGGTGGCGGCGCCCTGCGCGGCGTGCTCGCCATCGGCGACTCGGCCGAGCTCGACCAGGCGGGCCGAGAGGTCGTCACGTCGGTGATCGCGCTCGCCGGCCTCGCGCTCGAGCAGAACCGCGACCTCGACCGCGCCCGCGGGCACCTGCGCACGGGGCTGCTCCGCGGCATCCTCGCGGGCGACACCGACCTCGCCGAGCGCGTCGCGAGCGAGATGTGGGGCCCGCTGCCCGCTGCGCCGTTCCGGGTCGCGATCGCGGACGTCCCCGCGCAGCACGTCGACCGGCTCACCGAGCTGCTCGAGCTCCGCGTCGAGGAGCGCGGCGGACGCCTCTTCTTCGGGCGCGACGAGGACACCGTGGTGATCCTGCTCGAGGACGCCGATGTCGCACTCGCCGACGAGGTCGCCGGCGAGTTCGAGGTGCCCGTCGGCCTCTCCGACGCGGTCGCCGCCGACGTCGTGGCACTCGCCCACGAACAGGCGCTGCGCGCGCTCGAACGCGCCCGCGAGACGAAGGCGGGCGTCGTCGCGTTCGACGAGATCAGTCGACAGGGCGTGCTCGCGTTCCTCGCCCGCACCGACGCGCGGGCCGTCGCCCTCGCGACGCTCGCCCCGCTCACCGAGTACGACGCGGCGCACGGCACGTCGCTCCTCGAGACGACGCGCGCGTGGCTCGAGCACGGCGGGCAGTTCGACGCCACGGCGCAGGCGCTCGGCGTGCACCGGCACACCGTGCGCAGCCGCGTCGCGCTCGCCGAGAAGCTGCTCGGCCGCGACCTCTCGGGGTTCCACGCGCGCGCCGACCTCTGGGCGGCCCTGCTCGCCGTCGACTGAGCGGATGCGCGGCCGCCCGAGGCCCGCAGCATCCGACCGTTCAGCGGCGCTGCGCCGCCAGCAGCTCCCGGTACCAGGCGAACGAGTCCTTGCAGATGCGCTCGCCGGACTCGAGGTCGAGGTGCACGAGGCCGAACCGCTGTGTGTACCCGTCGGCCCACTCGAAGTTGTCGATGAGCGACCACACGAGGTAGCCGCGCACGTCGACGCCGCGCCCGATCGCCGCGTGCACCGCCCGGATGTGCCCGTCGAGGTAGGCGATGCGCTCGGCGTCGTGCACCCGGCCGTCGACGACGACGTCGGGATACGACGCGCCGTTCTCGGTGATCACGATCGGCGGCAGGGCATCGCCGAAGTCGGTGCGCAGCGTCACGAGCAACTCGGTGAGCGCCTCGGGGACGACGGGCCAGCCGAAGCCGGTCACGGGCACGCCGTCGAACTCCACGGGCTCGAATGGCAGCCCGGCGGCGGCGAAGTCCGAGTCGGCGGATGCCGCGGCGACCCGCGTCGGGTTGTAGAAGTTGACGCCGTAGAAGTCGAGCGGTGCGGAGATCACGTCGAGGTCGCCGTCCTCGAGTCCCGGCATCCGCTCGAGGCCGAGCACCGAGAGGTCGGGGTATCGCCCGGCGAGCACGGGATCGGAGAAGACGCGGTTGTAGATCGCGTGGAACGCGGCGGCGGCGAAGCCATCGACCGGATCCTCGGTCGCGGGGACGACGAGCGTGTGGTTGTTCACGATGCCGACCTCGGCGTTCCCCGCCGCGCGGATCGCCCGCACGGCGAGCCCGTGCGCGAGCAGCTGGTGGTGCGCGGTCGGCAGCGCGTCCGTCATGAGCACGTGCCCCGGTGCGAGCGTGCCGAGGGCGTAGCCCTGCAGCGTCGTCATGTTCGGCTCGTTGAGCGTGATCCAGTGGCCGACGCGGTCGCCGAGACCGGCGAGCACGAGCTCGACGTAGTCGGCGAAGCGAAGGGCGGTGTCGCGGGCGAGCCAGCCGCCCGCGTCCTCGAGGGGTTGCGGCAGGTCCCAGTGGTAGAGCGTCGGCAGCGGGCGGATGCCGGCTTCGAGCAGCCCGTCCACGAGCCGGGCGTAGTGGTCGAGTCCGGCCGGGTTCGCCTCGCCCGAGCCGTCGGGCTGCACGCGCGGCCACGCGATCGAGAAGCGGTAGTCGTCGACCCCGAGCTCGGCGAGCAGGGCGAGGTCGTCGCGCCAGCGCCGGTAGCTGTCGGCGGCGACGTCGGCGTTCGAGCCGTCGAGGATGCGCCCGGGCGTGCGTGCGAACACGTCCCAGATCGACTCGCCGCGCCCGTCGGCCCGCGTCGAGCCCTCGACCTGGAAGGCCGCGGTGGCCGCGCCCCATCGGAACCCGTCGGGGAACGTGAGCGTGCGCGCATCGACCATGGGACCCTCGCCGTCGTGGAGCCGTTGAAGTGGGACAGCTGACCCACTCCGCCCACCCTAGCCGTCCGGTGCGGTTCGCGGGAGAGGCATTCCGTCCCTTCCGCGCCGACGGGCCCCGGCGTACGCTGGAACGACCGGAGGGAGCAACGATGCACGCAGCGGTCGGCGAACGCCTCGTCATCCACGGCAAGCAGGTCGGCCAGTCCGACCGCCACGGCGAGATCCTTGAGGTCCGCGGCGCGGACGGCGGTCCGCCCTACATGGTCCGCTTCGACGACGGGCACGAGACGCTGCTCTACCCCGGCGCGGACTGCGAGTTGGAGCACGAGCACCAGTCGCACGCCTGACCTTCCCACCCTCGCGACTCCTGAGAACAAGGACGCCGCGCTTCCTCGCGCGACCGTCCTTGATTTCAGGAGTCGCGTGACGCTTTCAGGAGTCGCGTGACGGGAACCTCCCCGACCCGGTGGACGCAGGTTCTCGGGAACGCTCACCGCGATGAGAAACGCGAGCAGCGTAGGCAGCGGCATCCGTCGATTAGCGTGGAGCCCATGTTCCACTCCTACGCCGCGATCGGCGACAGCTTCACCGAGGGGGTCGGCGACGAGCTGCCCGACGGCAGCGTGCGCGGATGGGCCGACTTCGTGGCCATGGGGCTCGCCATCGCCGCCCGCGAGCCGGTCGGCTACGCGAACCTCGCGATCCGTGGCCGCAAGCTCGGGCCGATCGTCGACGAGCAGCTCGAGGCCGCCATCGCGCTGCACCCCGAGGTCATCAGCTTCAACGGCGGCGGCAACGACATGCTGCGCCCCCGCATGCCCGAGGAGCGCGTGGCCGACCGCTTCCGCCAGGCCGTGCACCGCATCCGCGACGAGGGCATCCACGTGCTCATGCTGAGCGGCGCGAACCCCACCGACCACCTGCCGCTCGGCCGGGTGTTCGACGCCCGCGGCGTGCGGCTCACCGCGGCGCTCGGCGACCTCGCCGAGCTCGACGGCGTGACGTTCGTCGACAACTTCAACGACCGCGGGCTGCGCGACATCCGCTACTGGTCGCCCGACAAGCTCCACCTCAACTCCCTCGGGCACGCCCGCGTCGCGAGCAACGTGCTCACGGCCATCGGCGTTGCGACGCCCGAGGAGTGGGGCGTCGCCGAGGTCGCGGCGGCGCCGCCCGGCGCGCGGACCCGCAACACCGCGACGTACAACCGGGAGTTCGTGCTGCCCTGGATCGGACGCCGCCTCACGGGGCGCTCCTCGGGCGACGGGCGCACGGCGAAGCGTCCCACGCTCGAGCCGTTGGCACCGGATGCCGCGCACTGACGTGCGCTGACGCCCGCTGACGTGCGATCACGCGCGCTCGGCTGGCGGGCGCTCGGCTGGCGCGCGCCGCGGCATCCGCTGCTCGCTCAGGCCGCGCCGAGCACGTCGGCGACGAACGCGCGCGTGCGGCGGGCGAGGCCGTCGATGCGCTCGATCTCGCGCACGCTCGGCATCACCTCGGACGGCGCCGGCGGACGGCCGAGCCGCACGGTCTCCTGGCAGGCGAGGTCGCTGCACATGTAGGTGCCGATGCTGTCGCCCCGCTCCCCCGCGGCGCCGGCCTTGCGCGCCGAGAACAGCTCGACCTGGTCGCCGGGCTGCGCCGTGTGGCAGAGGTTGCAGATCGCAGCGCGATGACGGGAGCCGTTGGCGCCGGCCGCGCGCAGCACGACGCCGACCGGCTCGCCGTCGAGCTCGGTGACGAGGTAGCCGCGGCCGGAGATGCGCGGATCGCGCCAGGCGAACGCGTCGAGGTGCGCCCACTCGGTGAGCGGGAAGTCGTGCGGCAGCGACAGCTGTGCGAGCTCCGCATCGCTCGCGTTGCCGAACGTCTCGCGGATCTCGGTCTCGATCAGCGGCTGCATGCATCCCCTCCCGTGCGCCCCTCCCAGTGTACGAACCCCGCGCGGAAGCGGGTCAGGGCTCCACCGTCCACTCGATCTCCGTGGAATCGGGCCCCCACGTGACGACGACGACGTCGCCCGGCCCGATCCGGCGCGGGCGCGCGCCGTCGCGGATGTCGTCCGCGGCGATGAGGCGGGTGAGCCCGTGCGCCTGGAACTCCTGCAGCGTCGCGCACGACCGCTCCCAGTCGAAGAAGTACAGCCGTCGCGACAGCATGCAGACGCGACCGTCGTCGCGGAACACCCAGAACTCGTAGCCGAACGCCCGCCCGAGCGACCGCAGCGTGGCCGCCTCGTCGGGTCCGAGGCGGGCGCCCGTGGCGACCTGGTCGACGAGCTCGAGGTCGTCCGGGAGCAG
>CBFGWW010000017.1:0-23712 GCA_965652625.1 uncultured Agromyces sp. | reverse complement strand
CGCAGAGCCCGCGCGCGCAGAGCCGTCGCTCGCAGAGCCGTCGCTCGCAGAGCGGTCGCTCGCAGAGCCGTCGCTCGCGGAGCCGTCGCCGTACGACGACGTGCTCGACGTCGCCGAACGCCACGCCCGGGCCTGGGTCTCGGGCATCCGGGAGCGGCCGATCCCGCCGCGGCTCGGCACCGACGAGGTGAAGGAGCGCCTCGGGCGCGAGCTCCCCGAGTCGGGCGAGCCGGCGACGGAGGTGCTCGACCTGCTCGCCGAGGCATCCGAGCCCGGGCTCATGGCCATGGGCTCGCCGCGGTTCTACGGCTGGGTGATCGGCGGCACGCAGCCGGTCGCGCTCGCCGCGGACTGGATCGTCTCCGCCTGGGACCAGAACACGGGCCTGCGCGTGGTCACCCCGGCGGTCGTCGCCGTGGAGGAGCTCGCCGGCGAGTGGCTCGTCGACCTGCTCGGGCTTCCGGCCGGCAGCGAGGTCGGCTTCGTGACAGGCGCCACGATGGCGCAGTTCACCTGCATGGCCGCCGGACGCGACGAGGTGCTGCGGCGTGCCGGCTGGGACGCCGAGGCGCAGGGCCTGGCCGGGGGCCCGAAGGTGCGGTTCATCGCGGGTGAGGAGCGTCACGGCACCAACGACCTCGCCGCGCGCTACCTCGGCCTCGGCAGCCCGATCATCGTGCCGAGCGACGAGCAGGGCCGCATCCGCGTCGACGAGCTCGAGCGCACCCTCGCCGCGGGCACCGGCCCGGCGATCGTCCTGCTGCAGGCCGGCAACATCCACTCCGGCGCCTACGACGACTTCACGGCGGCGATCCGCGTCGCGCACGCCGCCGGCGCCTGGGTGCACGTCGACGGCGCGTTCGGCCTGTGGGCGGCGGCATCCCCGCGGCTCCAGCACCTCGTGGCCGGCATGGACGAGGCGGACTCCTGGTCGTCCGACGCCCACAAGACGCTCAGCGTCCCGTACGACTGCGGCCTCGCCATCGTGCGCGACCCGAAGGCCATGCATCGCGCGATGAGCATGCACGCGAGCTACCTGCAGGCCACCGACGTCGGTGCCGACCCGCACGAGAAGGCGCCCGAGCTCTCGCGTCGCGCCCGCGGCGTGCCGACCTGGGCCGTGCTCCGCACGCTGGGTCGCACGGGCGTCGCCGCGCTGGTCGAGCAGCTGTCGGATGCAGCGAGCGGCATCGCCGAGGGCGTCGGCCGCCTGCCCGGGGTCGAGGTGCTCAACGACGTGGTGTTCACCCAGGTCTGCATCGCGCTCGAGGACGACGCCGCGACCGAGGCGCTCAGCGAGCGGTTGTGGGACGAGGGCGAGGTGCTCGCCATGACCTCGCGATGGCACGACAGGGCGGTCGTGCGGTTCTCGGTGAGCAACTGGCAGACGGATGCCGCGCAGGTGCGGCGCACGGTCGCCGCCGTGGAGCGGGCGCTCGCCGCGGTGCGCGCAGGCGGGTAGGTCGCGCGCGCCTCGCGCACCCGTCGGTCGGTTCCGGCCGCGGTGTCGGTGGCATCCGGTTGAATGGGGGGATGGCCGAGGCGCTCGAGGCGTTCTCGCCCGCGACGCGGGCGTGGTTCACCGAATCCTTCGCCGCCCCCACCGAGGTGCAGCGCGGCGCGTGGCAGGCGATCGCGCGCGGCGACCACGCGCTCGTGGTCGCGCCCACGGGGTCCGGCAAGACGCTCGCCGCCTTCCTCTGGGCGATCGACCGGCTCCACCACGAGCGGCTCGAGCAGCCCGTGGCGTCGCGCGGCACCCGCGTGGTCTACCTCTCGCCGCTGAAGGCGCTCGGCGTCGACGTCGAGCGCAACCTGCGGGCGCCGCTCGTCGGCATCGCCCGCACGGCCGCCGCGCTCGAGGTCGAGGTGCCCGAGGTGACCGTCGGCGTGCGTTCGGGCGACACCCCTCCGGCCGAGCGCCGCACGCTCGTGACGAACCCGCCCGACATCCTCATCACCACGCCCGAGTCGCTCTTCCTCATGCTCACGTCCGCCGCGCGCGAGACCCTGCGCGGCGTCGAGACGGTCATCGTCGACGAGATCCACGCCATGGCGGGCACGAAGCGCGGCTCGCACCTCGCGCTCTCGCTCGAGCGGCTCGACGCGCTCGTCGGCCGGCCCGTGCAGCGGGTCGGGCTCTCGGCGACGGTGCGCCCGCACGAGGAGGTGGCGCGGTTCCTCTGCGGCACGCGCCCCGTCGCGATCGTCGCGCCGCCGTCGGGCAAGAAGTTCGACCTCTCGGTACGCGTGCCCGTCGACGACCTGTCCGACCTCGCCGGCGAGACGGGCGCGGGCACGGTCTGGCCCCACGTCGAGGAGGCGATCCTCGACGAGGTGCTCGCCCACCGGTCCACCATCGTGTTCGCCAACTCGCGGCGTCTCGCCGAGCGCCTCACCGCGCGGCTCAACGAGCTGTGGGAGGAGCGCAACGCACCCGCCGAGGCCGTCGAGGCCGCGGCATCCGTCGGCTCGGCCGGCGTCGGCCGAACCGGGCGGCCGCCGGCCGAGCTGCCCGGCGCCTCGGGGCTCACGGGCGGCGCCGAGCCGATCATCGCCCGCTCGCACCACGGGTCGGTCAGCAAAGAGGAGCGCGCGCTCGTCGAGGCCGACCTCAAGGGCGGGCGCCTGCGCTGCGTCGTCGCCACCTCGAGCCTCGAGCTGGGCATCGACATGGGCGCCGTCGACCTCGTCATGCAGGTCGAGTCGCCGCCGTCGGTCGCGAGCGGCCTGCAGCGCATCGGGCGCGCGGGCCACCAGGTCGGCGAGGTGTCGAAGGGGCTCATCTACCCGAAGCACCGGGCCGACGTGCTGCACTCCGCGGTCGCGGCCGAGCGCATGATCGCGGGCGCGATCGAGGAGCTCCGCATCCCGGCGAATCCGCTCGACGTGCTCGCGCAGCAGACCATCGCCGCGGCCGCGCTCGACGAGTGGGACGTCGAGGACTGGTTCGAGCTCGTCCGCCGCGCGGCGCCGTTCGCGGCCCTGCCCCGGTCGGCCTTCGACGCGACGCTCGACCTGCTCGCGGGGCGCTACCCGTCCGACCGGTTCGGCGAGCTGCGCCCGCGCATCGTCTGGGACCGCGACGCCGGCACCATCGTCGGCCGTCGCGGCGCGCAGCGGCTCGCGGTCACGAGCGGCGGCACCATCCCCGACCGCGGCATGTTCGGCGTGTTCATGATCGGCGAGGCCGGCCCCGGCCGCCGGGTCGGCGAGCTCGACGAGGAGATGGTCTACGAGTCGCGCGTCGGCGACGTCTTCGCCCTCGGCGCCACGAGCTGGCGCATCCAGGAGATCACGCACGACCGGGTGCTCGTGGCGCCCGCCGCCGGCGAGCCGGGCCGCCTCCCGTTCTGGAAGGGCGACGGCATCGGGCGCCCGGCCGAGCTCGGCGAGGCGATCGGCGGGTTCATCACCGAGCTCGCGGGCGCGCCCACGTCCGACGCGCTCGTGCGCAGCCGCGCGGCCGGGCTCGACGACCGCGCCGCCAAGAACCTCGTCGCGTTCATCGACGACCAGCGCGCGGCCACGACGGTCGTGCCCGACGGTGCCAACCTCGTCGTCGAGCGGTTCCGCGACGAGCTCGGCGACTGGCGCATCGTGCTGCACTCGCCCTACGGCATGCGCGTGCACGCCCCGTGGGCGCTCGCGATCGGCGCACGCGTCCAAGAGGAGCTCGGCGTCGACGCGAACGCCGTCGCGAGCGACGACGGCATCGTGCTGCGCATGCCCGCCACCGGCGACGAACCGCCGGGCGCCGAGCTCTTCACGTTCGAACCGGCCGAGCTGGCCCAGATCGTGACGCAGCACGTCGGCGGCTCGGCGCTGTTCGCCTCGCGGTTCCGCGAGTGCGCCGCGCGGGCGCTCATCCTGCCGAAGACGAACCCCGGCCGCCGCTCGCCGCTCTGGCAGCAGCGCCAACGCGCCTCGCAGCTCCTCGAGGTCGCGCGCGACTACCCCGACTTCCCGATCCTGCTCGAGGCCGTGCGCGAGTGCCTCCAAGACGTCTACGACCTGCCCGCGCTCACGCGCATCGCCGAGCGCATCGAGCGCCGGCAGCTGCGCTTCGTCGAGGTGAGCACCGAGTCGCCGAGCCCCTTCGCCGCGAGCCTCCTGTTCGGCTACGTGGGCGCGTTCATGTACGAGGGCGACGCCCCGCTCGCCGAGCGGCGCGCCGCGGCGCTCTCCCTCGACCCGGCGCTCCTCGCCGAGCTGCTCGGCACCGTCGAGCTCCGTGAGCTCCTCGACCCCGAGGTGGTGGTCGAGACCGAGCGGATGCTGCAGCGCCTCGACCCCGAGCGCCGGGCCCGCGGCGCGGAGGGCGTCGTCGACCTGCTCCAGGGGCTCGGGCCGCTCGCCGCCGACGAGATCGCCGAGCGCGTCGACGACGAGACCGATTCCGCGGCGGCCGTCGACGCGCTCCTCGCCGCCCGGCGTGCGGCACGCGTGCGCTTCGCGGGCCACGACTGGATCGTCGCCGTCGAAGACGTCTCGCGCCTGCGCGACGCGCTCGGCGTGCCCATCCCGCCCGGGCTGCCCGAGGTGTTCGAGGAGTCCGTCCGCGATCCGCTCGGCGACCTCGTGAGCCGCTACGCCCGCACGCACGGCCCGTTCACCACTCCCCAGGTCGCCGAGCGCTTCGGCATCGGCCAGGCCGTGGCCCGCGCCGCGCTCGGTCGGCTCGCCGCCGAGCGGCGCATCGTCGAAGGCGAGTTCCTGCCGGGCGGCGCCGGACTCGAGTGGTGCGACTCCGGGGTGCTCCGCCGCATCCGCCGTCGCTCGCTCGCCGCGCTGCGCGAGGAGGTCGAGCCGGTCGAGCCCCGGCAGCTCGCCCGCTTCCTGCCCGAGTGGCAGCACGTCGGCGGCCGCCTGCACGGCGTCGACGGGGTCGCCGCCGTGGTGGAGCAGCTCGAGGGCGTGCGCGTCCCGGCGTCGGCGTGGGAGGCGTTCGTGCTGCCCGCGCGCGTCGACGACTACCGACCCGGCATGCTCGACGAGCTCACCGCGTCGGGCGAGGTGCTCTGGGCCGGGGCCGGCACGCTCGCCGGCGACGACGGCTGGATCAGCCTGCACCTGGCCGAGACCGCGGCGCTCACGCTGCCGCCACCCGAGGCGGGCCCGCTCGATCCGCTCGAGGCCGAGCTCCTCGCCGTGCTCGGCGGTGGCGGCGGGTACTTCTTCCGCCAGCTCGTCGAGGCCGTCGGCGCCGACGACGACCGCGCGGTCATCGAGGCGCTCTGGCGGCTCGTCTGGGCCGGACTCGTGACGAACGACACCTTCGCCCCGGTCCGGGGGCTCCTGGCCGGCGGCGGCGCGCACAAGACCCGCGCGCCTGCACCGCGCGCAAGGATGCGCGGCCGCTCCCTCACCCGGCGCGCGCTCGCGGCATCCGTCACGTCCGATCGCGCGGCCCGCGCGGCGGCGAACCCCGCGCACGCCGCCGGACGATGGTCGGTCGTGCCGCTCGCGACCTCGGCCGCCACCCCGCGCGCGCAGGCGCTGGGCGAGACGCTGCTCGAGCGCTACGGCGTCGTCACGCGCGGCTCGGTCGTGGCCGAGGGCATCGTGGGCGGCTTCGCCCTCGCGTACCGGTCGCTCTCCGCGTTCGAGGACTCCGGACGCGTACGTCGCGGCTACTTCGTCGACGGGCTCGGCGGCGCGCAGTTCGCGACCACCGCGGCCGTCGACCGGCTCCGCGCCCAGCCGGCGAGCAGCGCGATCGCGCTCGCGGCCACCGATCCGGCCAACCCGTTCGGCGCCGCCCTAGACTGGCCCGAGCCGCCCGGCGACGGCACCCACCGCCCCGCCCGCAAGGCGGGCGCGTTCGTCACGATGGTCGACGGCGAGGCGACGCTCTACCTCGAGCGCGGCGGGCGCACGGCGCTCGCGTTCACCGACGACCCCGAGCTGCTCGGCGCCTCCGCGACCGCGCTGGCCGATGCGCTGCGGCGTGCGCGAGCCGAGCGGCTGCGCGTCGAGACGGTCAACGGCGGCAACGTCTACGGCTCGGTGCTCGACCCGGCGCTGCGTGCGGCCGGGTTCCGCGAGACGCCGAGGGGGCTGCGATTCGATGCCCGAGGGTGACACCGTCTACCAGGCCGCCCGTCGGCTCGACCAGGCGCTCACCGGACGCACGGTCGAGCGCACGGATTTCCGCGTGCCGGCCTACGCGACGGTCGACCTCGCGGGGCAGCCCGTGCACTCGGTGGGCAGCCGCGGCAAGCACCTGCTCATGCGCATCGGCGACCACGTCGTGCACTCGCACCTGAAGATGGAGGGGGAGTGGCGCGTCTACCGTCCCGGCCAGCGCTGGACGCGTCCGGGCTTCCAGGCGCGCGCGGTCGTCGCGGTGCCCGGAGCCGTGGCGGTCGGGTTCGACCTCGGGGTGCTCGAGGTGTTCCCGGCGAGCGAGGAGGCCGACCGCATGGCGTACCTCGGGCCCGACGTGCTCGGACCCGACTGGGACGCGTCCGAGGCGATCGCACGCATCGCGTCGAAGCCCGACGTGCCCATCGCGGTCGCGCTCGGCGAGCAGCGCAACCTCGCCGGCCTCGGCAACGTGTACGTCAACGAGGCGTGCTTCGTGCGCGGCATCCGCCCCGATCGCGCGACCGGCACGGTCGACGTGCCGCCGCTCGTCGACGTCGCGCGGCGCATGATCGTCGCGAACCGCGACCGCATCGCGCGCACGACCACCGGCAACGACCGGCGCGGCGAGCGGCTCTGGGTCTACGGTCGCGCCGGTGAGCCCTGCCGCCGCTGCGGCACGACCATCGAGCACGGCCGCCTCGGCCGCAACGACGTCGAGCTCCGCGATTCCTACTGGTGCCCGAGCTGCCAGACCTAGCTGACCGGGCCGGTCCACTTCTCGCCGGGGCCCTGGCCGATGGCGTCGGGGATGGGCGAGGCCTCGCGGAACGCGAGCTGGAGCGAGCGCAGGCCGTCGCGGAGCGACCGCGCGTGCATGTCGCTGATCTCGGGGGCGCCGGCCGTGATGAGCCCCGCGAGGGCGTTGATGAGCTTGCGCGCCTCGTCGAGGTCGACCTGCGACTCGGGGTCGTCGGCGAGGCCCACCTTGACGGCGGCGGCGCTCATGAGGTGCACGGCCGCGGTCGTGATGACCTCCACGGCGGGGACCTCGGCGATGTCGCGGGTGGCGTCGGCGACGGTGGACTCGTCTGAACTGTTGCTCACAGACATCCTCTGTTAGACTACTGCGGGCCCGGGGCCAGTCCCCGGTACGAAAGTGGAGATTCTCCCACCCGCGCATACCGCTTCATCAAGGTTACCGGGTCGATTGCACTCCGCTTCCACGCCACCGAGCCACCGGCTCAGGCGGGGGAGTAGACAGGGTGCCGTAGTGCCGCACGGTGTGATTCCATGCGAGCCTGCGTGGATCTTCCGCTCTCGTCGACGGGCGGCATCCGCCTCCCGTTCGAGCACAGCTTGAGTAGAGGAGAACACGCATCAGCGATCCGCGTACCAATGACCGTATCCGCGTTCCCGAGGTCCGCCTCGTGGGACCTGGCGGAGAGCAGGTCGGCGTCGTGAAGATCGAGGTGGCCCTGCGGCTCGCGCAGGAGGCCGACCTCGACCTCGTCGAGGTCGCACCCAACTCGCGTCCGCCGGTCGTCAAGATCATGGACTACGGCAAGTACAAGTACGAGGCTGCGCAGAAGGCGAAGGAAGCGCGGCGCAACCAGGCGAACACGGTCCTCAAGGAGGTCCGGTTCCGCCTCAAGATCGACAAGCACGACTACGAGACCAAGATGAAGCGCGCCGTCGGCTTCCTGAAGGCCGGCGACAAGGTCAAGGCGATGATCCTGTTCCGCGGGCGCGAGCAGTCGCGCCCCGAGATGGGCGTCCGCCTGCTGCAGCGCTTCGCGGAAGACGTGGTGGAGTTCGGCACGGTCGAGCACAACCCCACGATCGACGGCCGCAACATGGTCATGGTCATCGCTCCTCTGAAGAACAAGTCCGAGGCCAAGGCCGAGGCGAATGCACAGCGTGCTGCGGCGAAGGCGCGGCCGGCGGCGGATGCCGCGGGCGAGCCCGAGACGCAGGCGGCCGAGTCCACCGAGGACCAGGCCTAGCACCCCCGTCCGCCACCTCGGTGGCGGCAGAACCAAGGAGAAACACGAGAATGCCGAAGCAGAAGACCCACTCCGGGTCCAAGAAGCGCTTCAAGATCACCGGTACCGGGAAGCTCAAGAAGCAGCAGGCCGGCATGCGCCACAACCTCGAGGGCAAGTCCTCGGTGCGCACCCGCCGCCTCAACGCGGACAAGGTCCTGTCGGCCCCCGACACCAAGGTCGTCAAGAAGCTCCTCGGCCGCTGAGCCGGCAGCGTTCATTGGCAAATACTGGCCCGTAAGGAAGAAACAGAGCAATGGCAAGAGTGAAGAGGGCGGTCAACGCCCACAAGAAGCGTCGGGTCATCCTGGAGCGCGCAGAGGGCTACCGCGGTCAGCGGTCGCGCCTCTACCGCAAGGCGAAGGAGCAGGTCACCCACTCGCTCGTCTACTCCTACAACGACCGGCGCAAGAAGAAGGGCGACTTCCGTCGCCTCTGGATCCAGCGGATCAACGCGGCCTCGCGTCAGAACGGCCTCACCTACAACCGCTTCATCCAGGGCCTCGGCCTCGCGGGCATCGAGGTCGACCGCCGCATCCTCGCCGAGCTCGCCGTGAACGAGCCCGCGACCTTCGCGGCCCTCGTCGAGAGCGCCAAGCAGGCGCTTCCGGCCGACACCTCGGCCCCGAAGACTGCGGCGTAGCCCTCTGCTTCGGCCCTGACGGCCCGGCACCCCGACGCGCGGGATGCCGGGCCGTTCCGCATGTCCGCCGCGGCATCCGTCGTCCCTAGACTGGCTGCATGCTCGAGAACCCGAGGTCGCCGCGCGTCCGCGCCGTCGCGAAGCTCGCGAAGAAGCCGGCCCGCATCGAGAGCGGGCTGTTCCTGCTCGAGGGGCCGCAGGCCGTCGCCGAGGCGCTCACCTTCCGGCCGCAGCTCGTGGTCGAGCTCTACGCCACGCCCACGGCGCTCGAGCGCCACACCGACATCGCGCAGACGGCCGTCGACGCGGGGGTCGACGTCGAGTTCGTGACCGAGGAGGTCCTCGACGCGATGGCCGACACGGTCACGCCGCAGGGCTTCGTCGCCGTCTGCCACCAGTTCCCGACCGCCGTGAAGGACGTGTTCGCGGCGCGGCCGCGCCTCATCGCGGTCCTCGAGGAGGTGCGCGACCCCGGCAACGCGGGCACGATCGTCCGGGCAGCGGATGCCGCGGGCGCCGACGCCGTGGTCTTCACCGGGCGCACCGTGGACCTGTACAACCCGAAGGTCGTGCGCAGCTCGACGGGATCGATCTTCCACCTCCCGGTCGCCGTGGGCGGCCACCTCGAAGACGTGCTGGAACGCGCCCGCGCCGCGGGCCTCACGGTCCTCGCCGCCGACGTGAAGGGCGAGGACCTGCTCTCCGCCCGCACCGAGGGCGTGCTCGAGCGTCCGACGGCCTGGCTGTTCGGCAACGAGGCCCACGGGCTCCCCGACGAGCAGCTCGCGCTCGCCGACCGCGTGGTGACGGTGCCCATCTACGGACACGCCGAATCGATGAACCTCGCGACCGCGGCATCCGTGTGCCTGTACGAGAGCGCCTTCGCGCAGCGCAGCGTGGGTCACGAATAGGTAACCACCGGCCGCGTGCCTTTGTGGCGGCATGCCTGCGCACCCTAATTTGGGGGATATGGAGCCAACCCAGCAGGCGCCCGCGACGTCGAACATCTCGGTGCGCCGCGGCGAACCCCTCGTCGTCATCGAGCACGTCGAGAAGCACTTCGGCGATCTGCACGTGCTGAACGACATCAACTCCGTCGTGAACCGCGGCGAGGTGGTCGTGGTCATCGGCCCCAGCGGCTCCGGCAAGTCGACGCTGTGCCGTGCGATCAACCGCTTGGAGACCATCGACTCGGGCACGATCACCATCGACGGCGAGCAGCTGCCCGAGGAGGGCGCGGCGCTCGCGAAGCTGCGCGCCGACGTCGGCATGGTGTTCCAGTCGTTCAACCTGTTCGCCCACAAGACGGTGCTCGAGAACGTGACGCTGGCGCCGACCCGGGTGAAGCGGATGTCGCGCAAGGACGCCGATGCGAAGGCGATGGAGCTCCTCGAGCGCGTCGGCGTCGCCAACCAGGCCAAGAAGCTCCCCGCGCAGCTCTCGGGAGGACAGCAGCAGCGCGTCGCGATCGCGCGCTCCCTCGCCATGAACCCCAAGCTCATCCTGATGGACGAGCCCACGAGCGCGCTCGACCCCGAGATGATCAACGAGGTCCTCGACGTCATGGTCGGGCTCGCCGAGCAGGGCATGACGATGATCGTCGTGACGCACGAGATGGGCTTCGCGCGTCGCGCGGCCGATCGCGTGATGTTCATGGCCGACGGCCGCATCGTCGAGGAGGCGCCGCCCGCGCAGTTCTTCGACCACCCCGAGTCCGATCGCGCGAAGGACTTCCTCTCGAAGATCCTCGAGCACTGAGAAAGCCTGCGCTGCCACGAGCGGCGAGGGAACACCACACGAGAAGAGGCAGAGACATGAAACGGATGAGATTCGCACTCGTCGCGGCGGGCGCCGCGACGGCCCTCGCGCTCGCGGGCTGCGCCGGTGGCGGTGGCGGCGGCGAGGCCGAGGAGACGCCCGAGGCGGCTCCCACCTTCGAAGCCGGCACGACGATGGCCGACCTCTCCGAGGCGGGCTCCATCACCATCGGCACGAAGTTCGACCAGCCGCTGTTCGGCCTCGTCGGTCCGTCGGGCGAGCCCGAGGGCTTCGACGTCGAGATCGGCAAGATCATCGCGTCCGAGCTCGGCATCTCCGAGGACAACATCGAGTGGGTCGAGACGGTGTCCGCCAACCGCGAGCCGTTCATCCAGAACGGCCAGGTCGACATCGTCATCGCGACGTACACGATCAACGACAAGCGCAAGGAAGTCGTCTCCTTCGCCGGCCCGTACTACATGGCCGGCCAGTCGATCCTCGTGCTCGCCGACAACGACGACATCGAGAGCGAAGAAGACCTGGTGGGCCAGCCGGTCTGCTCGGTCACGGGCTCGACGCCCGCTGCGAAGCTCGCCGAGATCGGCGCGCAGCCGGTGCTCACCGACACGTACACCAACTGCCTCGAGCCGCTGCGCAGCGGTCAGGTCGTCGCGGTGTCGACCGACAACGTCATCCTCGCGGGCCTCGCGGCCCAGAACGAGGGCGAGTTCAAGGTCGTCGGCGAGCCCTTCACGGAGGAGCCGTACGGCATCGGCCTCGCCCTCGACGACACCGACTTCCGCATGTGGATCAACGACACGCTGGAGGCGGCATACGAGGACGGCCGCTACGAGGAGGCGTGGAACGAGACGGCCGGCACGGTGCTGCCGTACGTCGAGCCGCCCGCCGTCGACCGCTACTAGAACCAACCGACGGATGACCCGGGCCGGGCGCTGAGCCGGCCGGCCCGGGTCTCCCACCACACGGGCGAAGGGAAGCCGTGGACGCCGTCTTTGAGAACCTGCCGACCTACCTGAGTGGGTTCGGCACGACCGTCCTCCTACTGGTCGTGAGCGGGCTGGCGGCGCTCGTGATCGGCACGCTCGTGGCCGCCATGCGCATCTCGCCCGTCGCGACCCTCCGACTCGTGGCCACGGTCTACACGGAGATCGTCCGCAACACGCCGCTCACCCTCGTGCTCATCTTCTGCGCCCTGGTGCTGCCGTACCTCGGGTCGCGCCTGCCGTACCTCGCCGCGGCGATCATCGCGCTGTCGGTCTACACCTCGCCGTTCGTGGCCGAGGCGCTGCGCTCCGGGATCAACGGCGTGCCCGTCGGGCAGGCGGAGGCGGCGCGGAGCGTCGGCCTCGGCTTCCGCCAGACCGTCTCGCTCGTCATCTTCCCGCAGGCCTTCCGGATGACGATCCCACCCCTCATCAACGTCTTCATCGCCCTGACCAAGAACACGTCCGTCGCCGGCGGCTTCTTCGTCGTCGAACTGTTCGCGGTCGGCAAGCAGCTCGCGAACGACAACGGTGACGCGGTCATCCCGATCCTGCTCGGGGTGGCGACGTTCTACCTCATCATCACGGTGCCGCTCGGCTTGCTCGCGGTCCAACTCGAGCGGAAGTGGGTGGTGCAGCGATGAGCAACGCGAACGTGCTGTTCGACGCGCCGGGCCCCCGCGCCCGCGCCCTGTCGCGAACGCTCTCCGCGATCACGGCGCTGCTCGTCGCGGGCGGGCTGCTGTGGATGTTCCTGGTGCTGAACGCGCCGAAGGAGTCCGGCGGCATCACCCTGCCGGGCATGTTCGACGAGTCGCGCTGGGACATCTTCGCGGATCCCGAGGTCTGGACCTTCATCGGCCAGGGCGTCTGGAACACGCTGCGCGCGGCCCTCGTGGCATCGGTGCTCGCGGTCGCGCTCGGCGTCGTGCTCTCGCTGCTGCGCAGCGCCAAGAACCCGTGGATCCGGATCCCGACGGCCGTGGTGATCGAGTTCTTCCGCGGCATGCCGGTCCTGCTCATGATGCTGTTCATCCTGCTCGTGTTCTCGACGGGCGACTACTGGGCGGTCGTCGGCGCACTCGCGATCTACAACGGCGCGCTCATCGGCGAGGCCCTTCGCGCGGGCCTGGCCGCGCTGCCGCGCGGCCAGCGCGAGGCAGCGCTCAGCCTCGGCATGCGGCAGCTCCAGTCGAAGATGCTCGTCGAGTTCCCGCAGGCGTTCCGGCAGATGCTGCCGATCATCGTCGCCCAGCTGGTCGTGCTCCTGAAGGACACCTCGCTCGGCTTCATCGTGGGCTACCCCGAGCTGCTGCGCACCACGATGAACAACCTCTCGAGCTTCTTCGGCAACCGGTACCTGTTCCCGCTGTGGGTGGTCACGTTCCTCATCTACCTCGTGATGAACCTCAGCCTGTCGTGGTTCGCACGCTGGCTCGCCCGGCGCGGCGACCGCCGGTACCGCACGGGCGGCAAGCCCGGTCCCGAGCCGGTCGAGGACCCGACGCAGGGGCTGCTCGTCACCGAGGCGCGCGCGGACGCACGCGGACCCGGCACCTGATCGACGCGATCGCCGTCGCCCGACGCCCGAGGGGCGTCGCGCGCGACGGCGGTCCGGGCCGTCGTCGCGGCCTCATCGCACCACGCCCGCCCGCTAGACTCGTTCCTTGTGTCCGAGCCCCGTGAAATCACCGAGCAGGCCGTCCAGGCGGCCGTCGACGCCGCCCTTGCGGCGATCGCCGCGGCGAGCGACTCCGCCGCGCTGAAGCAGGTCCGCACCGAGCACACGGGGGAGAAGTCGACCCTCGCGCAGCTCAACGCCGAGCTCCGCAACGTGCCGAACGACCAGAAGGCCGCCCTCGGCAAGCTGGTCGGCGGCGCGCGCGGTCGCGTGAACCAGGCGTTCGCGGTGCGCGAGGCCGAGATCCTCGAGGCCGAGGCGGCCGCACAGCTCGAGGCGGAGACGGTGGACGTCACGGCGCTGCCGTCGCGGTACACGGCCGGGGCGCGGCATCCGCTCGCCCTGCTGCAGGACCGGGTGTGCGACGTCTTCACCGGCATGGGGTGGGAGATCGCCGAGGGCCCGGAGGTCGAGAGCGAGTGGTTCAACTTCGACGCGCTGAACTTCGACGCCGACCACCCGGCGCGCGCGATGCAGGACACCTTCTTCGTCGACCCGCCCGAGGCGCACCTCGTGCTGCGCACCCACACGAGCCCCGTGCAGGTGCGCTCGATGCTCGACCGCGAGGTGCCGATCTACGTGCTCGCGCCCGGCCGCGTCTACCGCACCGACGAGTTCGACGCCACGCACCTGCCCGTGTTCATGCAGTTCGAGGGCCTCGCCGTCGACAAGGGCCTCACCATGGCGCACCTGCGCGGCACGCTCGACCACTTCGTGAAGTCGATCTTCGGCGACGAGGCCAAGGTGCGCCTGCGCCCGAGCTTCTTCCCCTTCACCGAGCCGAGCGCCGAGCTCGACTTCTGGCACCCGACCTTCAAGGGCGGCGCGCGCTGGATCGAGTGGGGCGGCTGCGGCATGGTGCACCCCAACGTGCTGAAGGCCGCGGGCATCGACCCCGAGGTCTACACGGGCTTCGCGTTCGGCATGGGGATCGAGCGCGGGCTCATGCTCCGCAACGGCGTGCAGGACATGCGCGAGATGGTCGAGGGAGACGTCCGATTCTCCCAGCAGTTCGGAATGGTGGTCTGACCCATGCGAGTGCCCCTGAGCTGGCTCGCCGAGTACGTCGAACTCGTGCCGGGTTCGACGCCCGAAGACGTGCACGCCGCCCTCGTGCAGGTCGGCCTCGAAGAGGAGGACGTGCACACGTTCGAGCTCCAGGGCCCGATCGTCGTGGGCGAGGTCCTCGAGTTCGCCGAGGAGCCGCAGTCGAACGGCAAGACCATCCGCTGGTGCCAGGTGCGCGTGGCGCCCGACGGCGAGACCGCGGCCGACGGCGGCGACGCGGTGCACGGCATCGTGTGCGGCGCGCGCAACTTCTTCGTCGGCGACAAGGTCGTGGTGACGCTGCCGGGCGCAGTGCTGCCCGGCCCGTTCCCGATCGCCGCCCGCAAGACCTACGGGCACGTGTCCGACGGCATGATCGCGTCGGCGCGGGAGCTCGGGCTCGGCGACGACCACGAGGGCATCCTGCGCCTGTCGACCCTCGGCATCGACGCGCCCGTCGGCACCGACGCGATCGAGCTGCTCGGCCTGAACGACGCCGCCGTCGAGATCAACGTCACGCCCGACCGCGGCTACGCGTTCTCCATCCGCGGCGTCGCCCGCGAGTACGCGCACGCGACCGGCGCGCGGTACCGCGACCCCGTCGAGCTGTCGAGCCCGGCGGATGCTTCGGGCGAGGTGTTCCCCGTCGAGGTCCGCGACGAGGCGCCGATCCGCGGCCGCGTCGGCTCGTCGGTGTTCGCGACGCGCATCGTGCGCGACGTGGACCCGACCCGCCCGACCCCGGCATGGATGGTCGCGCGTCTGAAGCTCGCCGGCATCCGCTCGCTCTCGGTGCTCGTCGACATCACGAACTACGTCATGCTCGAGCTCGGCCAGCCGATCCACGGCTACGACCTCGACCGACTGCAGGGCGGCATCGTCGTGCGCCGCGCGACGCCCGGCGAGACGATCACGACCCTCGACGGCAAGGAGCGCGCACTCGACCCCGAGGACCTCCTCATCACCGACGACCGCGGCGCCATCGGCATCGCCGGCGTCATGGGCGGCGCCGACACCGAGATGTCGGATGCCACGCGCAACGTGCTCATCGAGGCCGCGAACTTCGACCCGGTGTCGATCGCCCGCTCGGCGCGGCGCCACAAGCTCCCGAGCGAGGCGTCCAAGCGGTTCGAGCGCGGCGTGGACCCGCAGATCGCCGCCGCCGCCGCGACGCGCGTCGCCCAGCTCATGGTCGACCTCGCCGGCGGCACCGCCGACGCCGGCGGCTCGCTCATCCACGAGGCGCCCGAGCGCGAGGCGATCCTGCTGCCCGACGGCTACGTGACCGAGCTCATCGGCGTCGAGTACACCGACGAGGAGGTGCACGACGCGCTCGCCGAGATCGGCGGGGCGATCACGCGCACCGCCGACGGGTTCTCGGTCGTGCCGCCGTCGTGGCGTCCCGACCTCACCGGCAAGGCCGACCTGGCCGAGGAGGTGGCGCGCCTCGCGGGCTACCACCGCATCCCGTCGGTGCTGCCCGTCGCCCCGCCCGGACGCGGCCTCACGCGCTCGCAGCGCATCCGGCGCCGGGTCGCCGACGCGCTCGCCGCGGCCGGGTCCACCGAGGTGCTCTCGTTCCCGTTCGCAACCGAGGACGAGAACGCGCTCTTCGGCAGTGCCGACGGCTCGTCCGTGGCATCCGTGAAGCTCGCGAACGCGCTCGACGCCTCGGCCGCGCTCCTGCGGCGCTCGCTGCTGCCGGGACTGATCGCCGCGGCCAAGCGCAACCGCTCGCGCGGCCTCGTCGACGTCTCGCTGTTCGAGCTCGGACTCGTGTTCCTGCCCGAGGCGGGTCGCACCTACGGCAGCGCGGAGCTGCCCGTCGGCGACCGGCGTCCGTCCGAGACCGAGCTCGAGGCGCTGCAGGCCGGCATCCCGCCCCAGCCGCGGCACGTCGGCGCGCTCCTCGTGGGCGACGTCGTGACGAAGCAACCGGGCCAGGCGGCGGTCCCCGCGGGCATCGTCGACGCGCTCGACGTCGTGCGCCAGGTCGCGCTCGCAGTCGGCGCCGAGATCGAGGTGGCGCAGGGATCGCACCAAGCGCTCCACCCGGGTCGCACCGCCGAGCTGCGCGTGGCCGGCCGCCCGGTCGGGTACGCGGGCGAGCTGCTGCCGTCCGTCGCCGAGGAGAACGACCTTCCGCGCGTCGTCGCCGTGGTCGAGCTCGACCTCGACGCGGTCATCGCGCTCACCGAGCCGGGGCTCGAGGCCGGGCAGATCGGCACGTTCCCGGCGGCGACCCAGGACCTGTCGCTCCTCGTCGACGCCGGCGTGCCCGCCTCGGCCGTGGCCGGTGCGGTCCGCGAGGGCGCCGGTGCGCTCCTCGAGGAGCTGCACCTCGTCGACGACTACCGCGGGGCGGGCGTGCCCGAGGGGTCGAAGAGCCTCACGTTCGCGCTGCGGTTCCGCGCCGACGACCGCACGCTGACGGCCGCCGAGGCGAGCGAGGCGAAGCTCGCCGGCGCCGCCGTCGCTCGCGAGCGCACGGGCGCGGCGATCCGGGAGTAGCGAGGGTCAGGCGCCGTAGCGCTCGACGAGCCGGTCGAACGCGGCATCCTGCTCGGCGTCGACCTCGCGTCGTGCCGCGTCCGCGTCGTGCCAGTCGACGATCTCCTGCGCGCCGCGCCAGAACGGGATGACCGCCCGGTACTCGGGCACGAGCGACTTCACCTTCGCGTTGTCGAAGATCACGGAGTGGGCCTTGTCGCCGACGAGCCCGGGTCCGTCCTCGGGAAGCTCTCGGGCGATCGCCTCGCTCGCGACGTGCACCGGCCGGAACTCCGCGCCGGCCGCGCGCGCGAGCGCCGCGCCCACCTGGTCCCAGGTGAGCACCTCGTCGGACGTGATGTGGAACGCCTCGCCGACCGCCCGATCGTTGCCGAGCAGGCCCGTGAACGCGACCGCGAAGTCGCGCGTATGCGTGAGGGTCCACAGGCTGGTGCCGTCGCCCTGCACGACGACGGGCTTGCCACGGCGCATCCGGTCGATCGCGGTCCAGCCGCCGAGGAGCGGGACGGTCGTCGCGTCGTAGGTGTGCGACGGGCGGATGATCGTCGCCGGGAAGCCGCGCTCTCGGTACGCCGCGACGAGCAGGTCCTCGCTGGCGATCTTGTCGCGCGAGTACTGCCAGTACGGGTTGCGCAGCGGCGTGGACTCGGTGATGGGCAGGTGCCCGATCGGCTTCTGGTAGGCGGATGCCGACGAGATGTAGACGTACTGGCGGCAGCGCCCCTCGAAGAGTTCGAGGTCGCGTGCCACCTGGTCGGGTGTGAACGAGCGGAAGTTCGCGACGACGTCGAACGTCTCGTCGCCGATCGCGGCGGCGATCGACGTGTGGTCGCCGGCGTCGCCCCTGAGGTGCCGCACGCCGTCGATGCGCGGCCGGGTGGTGCTGGTGCCGCGATTGAGCAGGGTGAGCTCGTCGCCGCGGGCGACCACGCGGGCGCTCGACGCCGAGCTGATGATGCCGTTGCCGCCGATGAACAGCACGCGCAGGGACATGGGTCCTCCTCGTCCGACGAGTCCGACGACGCCGACGCGGTCGTCGCACCGAGCCTAGGGGAGTCTCAGCTGCACGGACCGAACCCGACGAGGCCGCGCTCGACGTCGAACACCACGGTGTTCCGGAAGTACGGAATCAGCCCCAGGTTCACGAACGCGGCCTCGCGGTCCGTGCCGATGCTCCCGGCGTCGCGGCTCGGGGCCCGCGGGTCATGGGCGCGCACCTGCCACGTCAGTGCGGGTGCGGGTGCGCGTCGCCGGATGACGGGTCGAATTGCCTCGACGCTGGGCGGCTCGATAGGGTCGGGGGCATGACCACCGCTCGGATCGACCGCTCCGCACGCCTCGCGCGTGGCGTCGAGCGCGGCCTCCGACGTCGTGGCGTCCGCCGAATCCCGGCGACCCCCGCATCGGCCTGATCGGCCGAGCCTGCGGGGCGTCGCCGGACCTCAGCCCCGACCCCGCAGACCCTAAGGTGGATTCATGACGTACTCCGTCGCCGTTTCCGGCGCGTCCGGCTATGCCGGAGGGGAGATCCTCCGTCTCCTCGCCGATCATCCCGACTTCGAGGTGCGCACCGTGACGGCGCACGCGAACGCCGGCCAGCCGCTCGTCGCGGTGCAGCCGCACCTGCGTGCGTACACGCACCTGACCCTCAAGGAGACGAGCGCCGAGACGCTCGCCGGCCACGACGTGGTCTTCCTCGCGCTGCCGCACGGGGCATCCGGCGCCATCGCGGCGCAACTGCCCGACGAGACGCTCGTCATCGACTGCGGCGCCGACCACCGGCTCGAGCGCGAATCCGACTGGGCGGCCTTCTACGGCGGCGACCACCACGGCGCCTGGAGCTACGGCGTCCCCGAGCTGCCGCGGCTGTCGGGCACGCAGCGCGACCGGCTCGCGCGCACCCGCCGCATCGCCGCCCCCGGCTGCAACGCGTCCACCGTCTCGCTGTCGCTCGCCCCCGGCATCCGCGCCGGCGTCATCGAGGACCGCGACCTCGTGTCGGTGCTCGCGGTCGGCCCGTCGGGCGCCGGCAAGAGCCTCAAGGCGCACCTGCTCGCGAGCGAGATCCTCGGCTCGGCGAACCCGTACTCCGTGGGCGGCGTGCACCGGCACATCCCCGAGATCGCACAGGCCCTGCGCTGGGCGGGCGCGTCCGAGCCCACCATCTCGTTCACGCCCGTGCTCGTGCCGATGTCGCGCGGCATCCTCGCCACGTCGACGGCGCGCATCGTGCCCGGCACGGATGCCGCGACGGTGCGTGCGGCGTGGGAGGACGCCTACGCGGGCGAGCAGTTCGTGCAGCTCCTGCCGCCCGGGCAGTTCCCGCGCACGGCCGACGTGCTCGGCGCCAACACCGCCCTCCTCGGCCTCGCGGTCGACGAGGGCGCCGGCCGCGTGGTGGTCGTCGCGGCCGTCGACAACCTCGTGAAGGGCACCGCGGGCGCGGCGATCCAGTCGGCCAACATCGCCCTCGGCATCGCCGAGTCGACCGGCCTCCCCGTGAACGGAGTCGCACCGTGACCGTCACCGCACCCGCCGGCTTCGAGGCCGCGGGCATCGCCGCCGGCATCAAGCGGTCGGGCGCCCTCGACCTCGCCGTGATCGTGAACCGCGGACCGTCGAGCGCGGCGGCAGCGGTGTTCACGTCGAACCGCGCGAAGGCCAACCCGATCCTCTGGTCGGAGCAGGCGATCGCCGACGGCCAGGTCGCGGCGATCGTCCTGAACTCGGGTGGCGCGAACTGCTTCACGGGCCCCGAGGGCTTCCAGGTCACGCACCGCACCGCCGAGGCGGCCGGCGCCGCGCTGGGCGTGTCGTCGGGTGACGTGCTCGTCTGCTCCACGGGGCTCATCGGCGAGCAGCTCGACGGCGAGGTCGTCGAGGAGGGCGTGCTCTCGGCGATCGCCCGGCTCACCGCCGACGGCGGCGACGATGCCGCGCGCGCGATCATGACGACCGACACGAAGCCGAAGACCGTGGTCGTCGAGGGCGACGGATGGCGCGTCGGCGGCATCGCGAAGGGCGCGGGCATGCTCGCGCCCGGACTCGCGACCATGCTCGTCGTACTCACCACCGACGCGCACGTGCCGCCCGCGCGCCTCGACGAGGCGCTGCGCGCCGCCACCCGGGTGACGTTCGACCGGCTCGACTCCGACGGTTGCATGTCGACGAACGACCAGGTCACGCTCATGGCGTCGGGGGCGTCGGGCGTGACGCCCGATCCCGCCGCGTTCACCGACGCGGTGACCGAGGCGTGCCGGTCGCTCGCGCTGCAGCTGCAGGCCGACGCCGAGGGCGCGAGCCACGACATCGCGATCGAGGTGCGCGGCGCCGTGACCGAGGACGACGCGGTGGAGGTGGGCCGATCGGTCGCCCGCAACAACCTGTTCAAGGCGGCGATCTTCGGCAACGACCCGAACTGGGGCCGCGTGCTCGCCGCGATCGGCACGACGCGGGCGCCGTTCGATCCCTACCTCGTCGACGTCTCGATGAACGGCGTCCGGGTCTGCCACGCCGGCCGCCCCGACGCGCCGCGCGAGCAGGTGGACCTCACCCCCCGCGCGACGCACGTGCTCATCGAGCTGCACGCGGGCGAGGCATCCGCCGCCATCTGGACCAACGACCTCACGCACGACTACGTGCATGAGAACAGCGCCTACGCGAGCTGAGCATGACCGACCCTTCGACGAGCTCAGGGACCGAGGTCCCTGCGAATGACGGTGCCCACGCCAAGGCGCAGGTGCTCATCGACTCGCTGCCCTGGCTGCAGCGCTTCCACGGCGAGACGATCGTCGTGAAGTTCGGCGGCAACGCGATGGTGAGCCCCGAGCTGCAGCGCGCGTTCGCCGAGGACATGGTGTACCTGCGGTACGCGGGCATCAAGCCCGTGGTCGTGCACGGCGGCGGGCCGCAGATCTCGTCGATGCTCTCGCGCCTCGGCATCGAGAGCGAGTTCCGCGGCGGCTACCGGGTGACCACGCCCGAGGCCATGGACGTCGTGCGCATGGTGCTGTCGGGCCAGGTGAACCGCGAGCTCGTCTCGCTCATCAACCGGCACGGACCGCTCGCGGCGGGTCTCTCCGGCGAGGACGCGGGCCTGTTCACCGGGCGGCGCCGCGGCGCGATCGTCGACGGGGCGGAGGTCGACCTCGGACTCGTGGGCGACGTCGTCGCGGTCGATCCGGCGGCCGTGCACGCGCAGCTCGACGCGGGCCGCATCCCGGTCGTCTCCTCGATCGCTCCCGATGCCGCGAACCCCGGCCAGTCGCTCAACGTGAACGCCGACTCCGCGGCGGCATCCCTCGCGGTCGCGCTCGGGGCGGCGAAGCTGGTCATCCTCACCGACGTGGCCGGCCTCTACCGCGACTGGCCGAACCGCGACTCGCTCGTGTCGGTCATCGACGTGCGGGAGCTCATCGCGCTGCTCCCGCACCTCGAATCGGGCATGATCCCGAAGATGACCGCGTGCCTCGAGGCCGTCGAGGGCGGCGTGGCGAAGGCGGCGATCATCGACGGTCGCATCCCGCACTCGATCCTGCTCGAGGTGTTCACCCAGTCGGGCATCGGCACGGAGGTGGTGCCCGCATGACCGACATCGACGTGCTCGACTGGCAGGCGCGCTTCGACCGGCGCATCATGCGCTCGATCGGCATGCCGCTCGCGAAGCTGGACCACGGCAGGGGAGCGCGAGTGTGGGACGACACGGGGCACGAGTACCTCGACTTCCTCGCGGGCATCGCCGTGAACTCGCTCGGCCACGCGCATCCGGTGTTCGTCGAGGCGGTCACGGCGCAGGCGTCGCGCCTCGCGCACGTGTCGAACTACTTCACGACCGAGCCGGCCCTCGAGCTCGCCGAGCGCCTCATCCGCCTCGCCGGCGCGGGCGAGCACGGCCGCGCCTGGTTCGGCAACTCAGGTGCCGAGGCCAACGAGGCGGCGTTCAAGCTGGCGCGGCTCAACAACTGGGGCGGTGCGCGCTCGCGGGTCGTGGCGCTCGTCGACGGCTTCCACGGCCGCACCATGGGCTCGCTCGCGCTCACCGGCAAGCCGCACATGCGCGAGGCGTTCGAGCCGCTGCCCGGCGGCGTCGAGCACATCCCCGCGACCGTCGACGCGCTCGAGGCGGCCATCGACGAGTCGGTCGCGGCGCTGTTCGTCGAGCCGATCCAGGGTGAGGCGGGCGTGGTCGAACTGCCCGACGGCTTCATGACGGCGGCGCGCGAGCTCACCGAGCGGCACGGCGCGCTGCTCATCGTCGACGAGATCCAGACGGGCGCGGGCCGCACCGGCCAGTGGTTCGGCTTCCAGCACTCGGGCATCACGCCCGACGCGATCACGATCGCGAAGGGCATCGGCGGCGGCTTCCCGATCGGCGGGCTCGTCACGTTCGGGCGAGCGTCGTCGCTGTACTCGAAGGGCCAGCACGGCTCGACGTTCGGCGGCAACCCGCTCGCCACCGCCGTCGCCAACGCCGTGCTCGACGAGATCGAGACCGGCGGACTCGTCGAGAACGCCACCGTGCGCGGCGACCAGATCCGCGAGCGCATCGACGCGATCGGCTCGCCGCTCGTCACGGGCACCCGCGGACGCGGCCTCCTCCTCGGCGTCGCCCTCGCCGAGCCGGTCGCCATGCCGCTCGCCGCGGAGGCGATGCGCGCCGGCCTCATCGTCAACGCCGCCAACGACTCGACCATCCGCATGGCGCCGCCGCTCATCATCGGCGACGCCGAGGTCGACGAGTTCGCCGACAAGTTCTCCCGAGCGCTCGCCGCCGTCGCGTCGACGCGCCGCTGACCTCCCCGACCCGTCCCGACACGAACGGAACCGCATGACCCGCCACTTCCTCCGCGACGACGACATCACGCCAGCCGAGCAGGCCGAGATCCTCGACCTCGCCGAGCGCCTCAAGCAGGACCGCTGGGCCGTGAAGCCCCTCGCCGGGCCGCAGACCGTCGCCGTCATCTTCGACAAGTCCTCGACCCGCACCCGGGTGTCGTTCGCGGTCGGCATCGCCGACCTCGGCGGCTCCCCGCTCATCATCTCGACCGCGAGCAGCCAGCTCGGCGGCAAGGAGACCCCGTCCGACACCGCGCGCGTGCTCGAGCGCATGGTGTCCGCCATCGTCTGGCGCACCTACGGGCAGGCCGGTCTCGAGGAGATGGCGGCCGGCACCAGCGTCCCCGTCATCAACGCGCTCTCCGACGACTTCCACCCGTGCCAGCTCCTCGCCGACCTGCTCACGATCCGCGAGCACAAGGGCGACCTCGCCGGCCTCACCGTGACGTTCCTCGGCGACGGCGCCTCGAACATGGCGCAGTCCTACGTGCTCGCGGGCGTGACCGCGGGCATGCACGTGCGCGTCGCCTCGCCCGAGGAGTTCGCGCCCGCGGCATCCGTCGTGGCCGACGCCGATCGCATCGCCGCCTCGACCGGCGGCTCCGTCACCCTGTACACGGATGCCGCGGAGGCGGCCGCCGGCGCCGACGTCGTCGTGACCGACACCTGGGTCTCCATGGGCAAGGAGGACGAGAAGGCGCACCGCGTCGCGACGTTCGGCGCCTACCGCGTGGATCGGGAGCTCATGTCGCTCGCGGCATCCGATGCGGTGTTCATGCACTGCCTGCCGGCCGACCGCGGCTACGAGGTGACCGCCGACGTGATCGACGGCGAGCAGTCGATCATCTGGGACGAGGCCGAGAACCGCCTGCACGCGCAGAAGGCGCTGCTCGTGTGGCTGTTCGAGCGGAAGGACGCGTGATGACCGACGCACCCGGCCCTGGCGGGCCCGAGGGCACCGAGCCCGGCGGCACGACCGGCACCGAGCACGGCACGAACGAGGGCGCGCTCTGGGGAGCGCGCTTCGCGAGCGGACCGTCGCCCGAGCTCGCCCGCCTCTCGAAGTCGACGCACTTCGACTGGCAGCTCGCGCCCTACGAC
>CBFGWW010000016.1:0-24275 GCA_965652625.1 uncultured Agromyces sp. | reverse complement strand
TGGCGCGCCGACCGGCCGACGACGCTCGCGCTCGTGCCGCTCGGCTACGCCGACGTCGTGCCCCGGCAGGCGTCGGGCCAAGCGGAGGTCTGGCTCGCGGGAGCCCGCCGGCCGATCGTCGGGCGCATCGCCATGGACCAGTTCCTCGTGGAGGTCGGCGACGACGCCGTCGCGGTCGGCGACGAGGTCGTGCTGTTCGGCGATCCCGCGACGGGCGCCCCGTCGGCCGACGACTGGGGCGACGCGGCCGACACGATCGGCTACGAGATCGTCACGCGCATCGGACCCCGGGTGCCGCGCACCTACGTCGGAGGCGCCTGATGCGCGTCGACGCTCCCGACACGGCGGCGATGGAGGCGTTCGGCCGCGAGCTCGCCACCGGGCTCCGCGCGGGCGACCTCGTGCTGCTGACGGGCCCGCTGGGCGCCGGCAAGACGACGCTGACCCGCGGCATCGGCGAGGGCCTCGGCGTGCGAGGACCCGTGCAGAGCCCCACGTTCGTGCTCGCGCGCACGCATCCGAACCTCGCCGGCGGACCGCCGCTCGTGCACGTCGACGCGTACCGGCTCGAGAGCGCGCTGTACCTCGACGACCTCGACCTCGACTTCGACCGATCCGTGGTCGTCGTCGAGTGGGGCGTCGGCCTGCTCGACGGCGCGAGCGACTCGTGGCTCGAGGTCGTCATCGAGCGGCCCGAGGGCGTGTCGGCCGAGACGGCGACGGATGCCGCGGACGCCGAGCACCTCGGCGCCGACGAGCCGCGCGTGCTCGAGCTGCGCGGCTACGGCCCTCGCTGGGCGGGAACCCCCTTCGACGCGTCGAAGTAGGCTGGATCCATGCTCCTCGCGATCGACACCTCGACGGGCACGAGTGTCGCCGTCGTCGATCGCGACGGCGGCATCCTGGCCGAAGCCGGCACCGACGACACCATGCGGCACGCCGAGGTGGTGGGCGAGCTCATCCGCGACGCGCTCGCCGGTGCGGGCGTGCGCCCGGCCGACCTGTCGGGCGTCGCCGGCGGCATGGGCCCCGGGCCGTTCACCGGGCTCCGCGTGGGCATCGCCGCGGCGCACGCGTTCGCGGTCGGCATCGGCCGCCCGTTCGTGCCGGTCGTGAGCCACGACGCCGTCGCGTGGGCCTGGTACCGCGCCGGCAACGAGGGACCGCTCCAGGTGCTGACCGACGCACGCCGGCGCGAGTTCGCCGTGTCGGGATACGACGGGCTCGACGACGACGACCTGCCCGTGCGGGTCGACGGCCCGGTGCTCAGCCCCCGCGACGACGTGCCCGACGCGGTCGGCACGCGGCTCGAGGCGCACTACGTGCAGGCCGGCGCCGTGGGCATGGTCGCCGAGCTCGCGTTCGCCGCGCGCCGCCTCCCGCTCGCCGAGGACGCGCCGCTCTACCTCCGCGCGCCCGACGTGACGCCCTCGGCCGGGAAGCGGGTCCTGCCGTGAGCGTGTTCATGCGACGGGCGAAGGTCGACGACCTCGAGGCGATCATGCGGCTCGAGCGATCGACGTTCGTGAACGACGCCTGGCCCGAGGCATCCATGCGACGTGAGCTCGAGAACCCGCACGCCTACTACCTCGTGGCCGTCGACGACGACGCCGACGACCCCGAGCAGCGCCTGCTCGGCTACGCGGGCCTGCTCGCGCCGCCCGACGGCGGCCAGGGCGACATCCAGACCATCGCCGTCGCGGAGTTCGCGCGCGGGGTCGGCCTCGGCCGCGGCCTCATGCACGCGCTCATCACCGCGGCCCGCCGCAGGCACGTCGCCGAGATCTTCCTCGAGGTGCGCGCCGACAACCCGATCGCGCGCTCGCTGTACCGCTCGCTCGGCTTCGTCGAGATCGGGGTGCGCCGCGGGTACTACCAGCCCGACGGCGTCGACGCGATCTCGATGCGGCTCGAGGTGCCGGCCGCCGTCACGCGCCCCGCGGCATCCGGGGGCGGCGCATGAACCGCGACGCGCCCCTCGTGCTGGGCATCGAGACGTCGTGCGACGAGACCGGCGTCGGCATCGTGCGCGGCTCCGAGCTGCTCGCCAACGTCATCGCCTCCTCGATGGAGGAGCACGCGCGCTACGGCGGCGTCGTGCCCGAGGTCGCGGCCCGCGCCCACCTCGAGGCGCTCGGGCCGACGATCGACGCGGCGCTGGCCGAGGCCGACGTGTCGCTGTCCGACGTCGAGGCGGTGGCCGTCACGAGCGGACCCGGGCTCGCCGGTGCGCTCATGGTGGGCGTCGGCGCGGCCAAGGCGCTCGCGCTCGCGCTCGACCGTCCGATCTACGCGGTGAACCACCTCGTCGGGCACGTGGGCGCCGACATCCTCGACGACGCGGCGCCGCTCGAGACGCCGACGATCGCGCTGCTCGTCTCGGGCGGACACACGTCGCTGCTGCTCGTGCGCGACCTCGTCTCCGACGTCGAGCTCCTCGGCGAGACGATCGACGACGCGGCGGGCGAGGCGTTCGACAAGGTCGCGCGGCTGCTCGGCCTGCCCTATCCCGGCGGGCCCGAGATCGACCGGGCCGCGATCGGCGGCGATCCGGCCGCGATCCGGTTCCCGCGCGGGCTCACCCAGCCGAAGGACCTGGCGGCGCACCGCTACGACTTCAGCTTCTCGGGGCTCAAGACCGCCGTGGCGCGCTGGGTCGAGCAGCGCGAGGCGGCGGGGGAGCCCGTGCCGCTGGCCGACGTCGCGGCGAGCTTCCGCGAGGCCGTCGTCGACGTGCTCGTCTCCAAGGCGATCGCGGCCTGCACCGACCTCGGCGTGCCCCGGCTGCTGCTCGGCGGGGGCGTCGTGGCGAACGCGCGGCTCCGCGAGGTGGCCGAAGAACGGGCGGATGCCGCGGGCATCGCGCTGCGCATCCCGCCCCTCTCGCTGTGCACCGACAACGGCGCGATGATCGCCGCCCTGGGCGCGCAGCTCATCATGGCCGGACACGGCCCGTCGGCCCTCGGCTTCGGCGCGGACTCGACGCTTCCGGTCACCGACATCCAGGCCTGACCTGCACCGCGCGGGAGGCTGTGCGCGGCCGATCCTGAGCGATAGTGTGTGCAACGTAAGCGGATGCCGCGAATGCGCGCACCGCCGCCGGCGCCCGGGTGTGGCGCGGCGACCACTGAATCCACAGCACCGAGGGGACAACGACCGTGACCGATCCGAACCTTCCCGAGCAGCAGCCCGGCGGCGCGGTGCCGCCGCCCCCGCCGCCGCCCGCGCCCGACTACGGCACGCAGCAGCCGGCGCCCGCCTACGGTCAGCAGGCCCCCGCGTACGGCCAGCCCGCACCCGCCTACGGGCAGCCCGCGCCCGGGTACGGCCAGCCCTACGGCCAGCCCGCCAAGAAGACCAACGTGCTCGCGATCGTCTCGCTCATCGCGTCGATCGCCGGCTTCGTGATCGCGTGGGGCATCGGCTCCATCGTCGGCATCATCTGCGGGCACATCTCGCTCAGCCAGATCAAGAAGACCGGCGAGGAGGGACGCGGCCTCGCCGTCGCCGGGCTCATCGTCGGCTACATCGGCCTCGCCCTGGCGATCCTCGGGTTCATCATCTTCTTCGTGATCCTCGGCTCGATCGCCGCATCGGGCGGCTTCGACACCACCACGTTCTGAGCCGTCACCTCCGACACCACGAAAGGCCGATCACATGAGCGATCCCAAGAACCCCGACGCGCCCGGGCCCGAGGAACCGACCGTCCCGACGCCCGACGAGCCCACGGTTCCGTCGGAGCCCGAGCCGACGTTCCCGTCGCCCACCGAGCCCACGGTCCCCGACGCGCCGACCACGCCGCCCGCGCCCGAGGCGCCGGGTACGCCCGAGGTGCCGTCCGCGCCCGTGCCGCCGTCGGCGCCCGAGCCCCCGGCGCCACCCGCGCCGCCGAGCTACGGCGCCGCGACGCCGCCCCCGCCGCCTCCAGCCGCCACGGGCTACGGCACGCCCGCGGCGGCGGCCGACCCCGGTTCGCCCTACGGCGCACCGCAGCCCGCATACGCGGCCCAGCAGCCCGGCTACGGCACGGGTCGCCCGCCCGGATACGGCGAGCCCGGCTACGTCGCGCCCGCCTACGGCACGGGCGCGCCGGCGAAGCCGACGCCCGTCTTCAGCCTGATCTCGCTCATCGCCGGCATCATCGGCGTCGTGGGCGGGTTCGCCGTGGTGTGGATCCCGTTCGTGGGCGGCATCATGCAGCTCATCATCCCGGCCGGCGCCGTCGTGCTCGGCTTCCTCGGCCGCAGGAAGGAGCCCGCGGCCAAGGGCATGTGGCTCACGGGCATCATCCTCGGCTTCGTCGGCATCGTCATGGCCCTGCTCTCGATCATCTTCTGGAGCATCGCCTTCGCGAGCTTCCCGAACTACGTCGACTACACGTACTGAGGCCATCCATGATCGACCGCGACGGGGTCTCGCCCACGGGCGGGGCCCCCGACCGTTCTCCACCCGAGGAGCCGCCGGCCGCCCGGGACGCGCCGGTCGAGGCCGAGCCGGTCGCGCGGGAGGCCGACGCGGCATCCGACCGTGGAGCCGACCCCGACGAGGTGCTCGTGGCGCCCCCGACCGAGCCCACGCTGCGCGCCGACCCGGCGGTTCGCGAGTTCGAGGTGCCGTTCGACACCGGGGAGCTGCAACGGGTGCCGACCGGCCAGCTCCTCGTGGTGCACCGGCCGGAGCTCCCCGATCGCGCGTCCGCCGACGACGAGGAGCAGGACGACACCCAGCGCCGCGTCTACAGCTGGGTCGCCGCGGTCATCGGCGTGATCGGCGCCGCCGCCTCGCTGTTCGTCGGCTGGATGCTCCCGCTCTCGATCGCCGCGCTCGTCTTCGGCGTGCTCGGGCTGCGCCGCGAGGAGGAGGGGCGCACGCTCGCGTTCGTGGGCATCGGCACCGGCATCGCCGGCCTCGTCTTCTCGGCCGTCTGGATCGGCTACTACGCCATCGTCTTCGGCGCGCTGCCCCACTGATCCCAGCTCAGACGCGTTCCACGAGGAGCGCCACGTGTCGGCCCTCCTCGCGCGTGAGCACGATCGTGGCGCGCTCGTCGCCGCGCAGCTTCAGTCGCGTGCGCAGCGCCGCCGGGTCGACGTCGACGCCGCGCTTCTTGATCTCGAGCGTGCCGATGCCGCGTGCCGCGAGGGCCTGGCGCAGCTGCCGCTCGTCGGCGGGGAGGCGGTCGAGCACGTGGAAGCCGCGTGCGAACGGCGTCTCGAACGCGGCGTCCGCGGTGAGGTAGGCGATGCCGTCGCTCAGCATCCAGGCGCCGTTCGCACGCGCCAGGTCGCCGATGAGGCGCGCGCGGATGACGGCGCCGTCGGGCTCGTACAGGTAGTCGCCGAGGGGTCCGGTCGGGGCGTCCTCGCTGTCGGCCGGCGCCGTGAGCTCGGCGGCGCCGTCGTCGCGGATGACCAGCGCAGCCCGGCCGATGCCGGGACGCGCCACTGCGCCGAGCCAGATCGCGAGCTCGACGACGTCGCCGTCGACCGAGACCCATTGCGCCTCCGCTCCGACGGGGATCACGTCGCGGTCGGTGCCCGGGCCGAGCTTCACGCCGACCGGCAGGCGGTCGGCCAGCCCGAACGCGAAGTCGAGGCTCGGCGAGTAGTCCGCGGCATCCGCGAGCCGTCGGGTCGTGCCGCCCGAGGTGGTGCGGCGGGCGGGGTCGAGCCAGGCGCCGCCGATGCCGCCGAGGGGCACGTCCTCGGCGCGGGCGTGCAGCACGCGGGCCTTCGGGAACGGGGTGAGGTTGAACGCGGCGATGGCGGCCGTCACCTCGTCGGCATCGGCCGCGGTGACCTCGAGGTCGACCGCGGCGAGGGCGAGGGCGTCGCCGCCGATGCCGCAGCCGAGGTCGGCGACGTGGCCGATGCCCGCGCGCGCGAAGCGGCCGGCGTGCAGCGCCGCGACCTTCAGCCGCGTGGCCTGCTCGAGCCCGGCCTCGGTGAAGAGCATGCGGGACGCGAATTCGCCGAACTTGGCCTGCGCCCTGGCGCGCAGCTTCGACTGGCTGAGCACCGCGGCGACGAGGCCGGGCGGATGCCCCTGCCGACGCAGCTCGGCCACGGTGCGCACGATGTCGGCCTTCGAGTCCCATTCGGGGAGCTGGTCGAGGAGCCGCAGTCCCTCGGGGGAGAGGAGTTCGACGAGGTCGGCGCGGTCCACCCGGCCACGCTAGCATCGCGCACCGGGGAGTTCCGCAGCGGCTGGCACTCACGTTGCACGAGTGCCAAATCGCGCCTAGACTCGGCTTAGCACTCTCGCAATGAGGCTGCTAATCAGTCTTCGCAAAGACAGTCATTCGTCAAACAGAGAAGGGGTCAACCGTGTCGGTTTCCATCAAGCCGCTCGAGGATCGCATCGTCATCAAGCAGGTCGAGGCAGAGCAGACCACCGCGTCGGGTCTCGTGATCCCCGACACCGCCAAGGAGAAGCCCCAGGAGGGCGAGGTCGTGGCGGTGGGCCCCGGTCGCATCGACGACAACGGCAACCGTGTCCCGCTCGACGTGGCCGTCGGCGACAAGGTCATCTACTCGAAGTACGGCGGCACCGAGGTGAAGTTCGGCGGCGAGGACTTCCTCGTGCTGTCGGCTCGCGACGTGCTCGCGGTCGTCGTCCGCTAGGTCGACACGAACCATCCGAGGCCCGGACCCCGTGCGGCGTCCGGGCCTCGTCGTGTCCGTGGCGGGATGTCGATGCACGACGGCGGCCGCCCCGGCCCGGAGCATCCGATGCCGGGCGTAGTCTGAGCTGGTGTCATCCCGCTCCGAGACCGAGACCCCGGCGTCGCCCGCGCACCATGCCTCGGTGAGCCGGTCGGGGCTCGCGTTCGCGATCGCGGCCTACGGCCTCTGGGGCTTCCTCCCCGTCTACTTCATCGCGCTCGAGCCGGCCGGTCCGATCGAGATCGTCGGATGGCGCGTGCTGCTCTCGCTCGTCTTCTGCGTGCTGCTCATCACCGTGACGCGCGCCTGGCGCCCGTTCATGGCGCTCGTGCGCGATCGGCGGGTGCTGTTCACGATGGGGCTCGCGGGCGTGCTCATCTTCGTGAACTGGTCGACGTACGTCTATGCGACGCTCACGAACCAGGTCGTCGAGGCGGCGCTCGGCTACTTCATCAACCCGATCGTCACGGTGTTCCTCGGCGTGCTCGTGCTCCGCGAGCGCCTGAACGTCACCCAGTGGGTCGCCGTCGGCATCTCGATCGTGGCGGTCGTCGTGCTCGCCGTCGGCTACGGCCAGCTGCCGTGGATCGCGCTCGTGCTCGCGTTCTCGTTCGGCTTCTACGGGCTCATCAAGAAGCGGGTCGGACCGAAGGTCGACGCGGTCTCGGGGCTGACGCTCGAGACGGCGTGGCTCGCCCCGCTGGCGGTGGCGCAGCTCGTGTTCGTCGCCATGACGAGCGGGCTCACCATGGGCACGGTCGGCCCGTGGCACACGGTGCTGCTGCTCATGGCCGGCGTGGTGACGGCGATCCCGCTGCTGCTCTTCGCCGCGGCCTCGCGGCGCCTCCCGCTCATCTTCATGGGCTTCATCCAGTACTTCGCGCCGTTCATCCAGTTCCTCGTCGGGGTGTTCGTGCTGCAGGAGCCCATGCCGCCCGAGCGATGGATCGGGTTCGCCCTCGTCTGGCTCGCCCTCCTGGTGCTCACGTTCGACCTCGTGCGCGGCGCGCGGTCGGCCCGGCGCGCTCCGGTGGAGCCGATCTAGGGGTTCGTCGCGGCGTGGGGCCCTCGACCCGGGTCACGCTCGATCCGCGCGTCGGAAGCCTCCGACACGACGATTCCGTGCGTGCTCCCGCAGGAAGGTGTCGGCGAGGTAACGATTCCGAGGGTGTTACACGGTTGTGACCGGGTTCACTTGTTTCCTCCAGAGGCGGGCAATACTGTCAAAACCACGGCGTCTCCAGACGCTGCTTTGTGTACCAGTCCTTCAGTCCCAAGGAGCAACATGAGCGTATTCGCGAAGGCCACGGCCTCGCGCTCGGCTCGCGCAGCGTGGACGGGGGTCGCCATCGCCGGCGTCAGTGCCCTCCTCCTCACCGCGTGCAGCACGGGTGCCCCGGCCCCCGCCGAATCGGAAGAACCGACCGAGGCGGCCGGCGACGCCCTGCCCATCGAGGCCGGCGAACGCGACCTGACCCTCAAGGTCGGCACGATCCTCCCGCAGAGTGGAACGCTCGCATTCCTCGGCCCGCCCGAGGAGGCCGGTGTCGCGCTCGCGGCGCAGGAGATCAACGACGCCGACGTCGGCATCAACGTCGAGGTCGTCTACCGCGACTCGGGTGACACCACCACCGACATCGCCACCGTCTCGGTGACCGACCTCCTCTCGCAGGACGTCTCGGCCATCATCGGTGCCGCGTCGTCCGGTGTGTCGTTCACCGTGATCGACCAGATCACCGCTGCGGGTGTCGTGCAGTTCTCGCCGGCGAACACGTCGCCCGACTTCACCGACTACGAGGACAACGGCCTGTACTTCCGTACCGCGCCCTCCGACCTCCTCCAGGGTGAGGTGCTCGGCAACCAGATCGCAGAAGACGGCGCTTCGACGCTCGGCCTGCTCGTCCTGAACGACCCCTACGGCACCGGTCTCGCGGCCGCGACCAAGGAGTCCTTCGAGGCGGCCGGCGGCGAGGTCGTGGCCGAGGAGCTCTTCAACACGGGTGACTCGAACTTCGACGCGCAGCTCTCGGCGATCAACGCCGCGAACCCCGACGCCGTGGCGGTCATCACGTTCGACGAGGCCAAGGTCGTCGTTCCGGCGCTGGTCGGCTCCGGCTACCCGGGCAACCAGCTGTACTTCGTCGACGGCAACCTGGCCGACTACAGCGCGGACTTCGCGCCCGGCCTGATCGCCGGCGCCAAGGGCACGCTGCCCGGCCCGAAGCTCGAGGACGACTTCCGTGACCGCATGCTCGGCATCAACGCCGACCTCGCGGACTACAGCTACGGACCCGAGTCCTACGACGCGCTGATGCTCATCGCCCTCGCGGCGTACGCGGCCAACAGCACCGAGGGTGCCGACATCGGCGAGTACCTCCGCCAGGTGTCGGGCGGCACCGGCGACGGCGAGGAGGTCTCGACCTTCGCCGACGCTGCGGCGCTCCTCGCCGAGGGCCAGCAGATCAACTACGACGGCGCGTCCGGCCCGATCACCCTCGACGAGAACGGTGACCCGACCGAGGCGACCATCGGAATCTACGAGTACGGCGACGACAACACGTACTCGCGTATCAACTAGTACGTGTCGCCTGGAAGGGCCCCGGCTTCGGCCGGGGCCCTTTCGCGTGCCCGGGGGGATCGGCCTGGGGCGCCTTCGCGTGCCCGGGGGCGTCCTCGCGTGCCCGGGAGCGTCGTCGGCACCGACCTGCGGCGCGTCGCCGCGGGGGCTCGCGCGCGGCTCAGGCGATCGGCCGGGTTCCACCCGCAACCGGGGATCCGCGTCCGAGCAGCGCGCGAACGCCTGAATCCGGGCGGCGACGTCGGCCGGCACAGGTCGAGACGGGCGGCAGCGAGCTCAGCCGTCGGATGCCGCGGACCCACGCCGGTGCGGGCCCGAGCACTCGACACACGCTCCCACGACCCGCTGCGGATGCCTCGCGACCCGACACCGATGCCCACGCTGTCGTGGCGGCATCCGGGATCACGGCCGTCAGCCCCCACCGCGCCGCACACGCGAAGAGGGGCGGATGCCGTGCGGCATCCGCCCCTCTTCGGGATCGATCGGGTCTACTCGTCCACGCCGAGCGTGCCCAGGTACAGGCCGATGACCTTCGGGTCGTTCAGCAGGTCGCGACCGGTGCCCGTGTAGGCGTCGTGGCCCTGGTCGAGCACGTAGCCGCGGTCGCAGATCTGCAGGCAGCGGCGTGCGTTCTGCTCCACCATGATGGTCGTGACGCCGGCCCGGTTGATCTCCTTGACCCGCAGGAAGGCCTCGTCCTGGCGCACCGGCGACAGGCCCGCGCTGGGCTCGTCGAGCAGCAGCACGTGCGGGCCCATCATGAGCGCTCGGGACATGGCGACCATCTGGCGCTCACCGCCCGAGAGCGATCCTGCCCGCTGGCCGAGGCGCTTGCCGAGCTCGGGGAAGATCTCGGTGACGAACGCGAGACGTTCCTTGAGGCCCTTGGGCTTCTGGAACATCCCCATCTCGAGGTTCTCCTGGATCGTCAGCGAGGGGAAGACGTTGTTCGTCTGCGGGACGAAGCCGACCCCCTTCGCGACGAGCTTGTTCGCCTTGAGGTTGGTGATCTCCTCGCCCTGCAGCCGGATCGCGCCGTCGCGCACCTTCACGAGGCCGAAGATCGACTTCAGCAGCGTGGACTTGCCCGCGCCGTTCGGACCGATGATGCCGATGAGCTCGCCCTGCCTCGCGACGAGGGAGCACGAGTTGAGGATGTTCACCCCGGGGAGGTACCCCGCCGTGACGTTGTCGACCTCGACGACCGCGTCGGCCACGGGGTCGAGCACCGCGCCGGCGGCCGGTTCACTGTTCGTCATCGATGAGCTCCTTCATGGCCTCGACATGGTCGGTGTCGGTGGCACCGAGGTCGGTGTCGTGGTGGGCGCCGAGGTAGGCGTCGATCACGGCCTGGTCCTGCATGACGTTGTGCGGGTCGCCCTCTGCCACGATCTTGCCCTCGGCCATCACGATCACCCAGTCGGCGATGTGACGCACCATGTGCATGTCGTGCTCGACGAAGAGCACCGTCATGCCCTGGGATTTCAGGTCGAGGATGTGGTCGAGCAGCGACTGCGTGAGCGCCGGGTTCACACCCGCCATCGGCTCGTCGAGCATGACGAGCGTCGGGTCGCTCATGAGCGCCCGCGCCATCTCGAGGAGCTTGCGCTGTCCGCCGGAGAGGCTCGCCGCGTAGTCCTCCTTCTTGGCGTCGAGCTTGAATCGGCCGAGGAGCTCGATCGCCTTGGCGTCGATCTCCTCCTCCTGCTTGCGCCAGATGAAGGGCAGGATCGAGCGGAACAGGTTCTCACCCGACTGGCTCTTCGCACCGAGCTTCATGTTGTCCATGACGGTGAGCAGGCCCAGCGCCTTCGTGAGCTGGAACGTGCGGATGAGGCCCATCCGCGCCACCCGGTAGGCGGGGACGTGCGCCAGCGAGCGACCGTCGAACTCCCACTTGCCCTCGTCGGGCTTGTCGAAGCCCGTGAGGAGGTTGAAGAACGTGGTCTTGCCGGCACCGTTCGGCCCGATGAGGGCCGTGATGGCCCCGCGCGGGATCTCGACGTGGTCGACGTCGACGGCGGTGAGGCCGCCGAAGGTGCGCTTGACGCCGTCGGCGATGAGGATCGGGTCGACCTTCTGGACGCCCGGCGCGGGTTCGCCGACGTGGAGGCCGGTGGTCTTCACCGGCTTGGACGTGGGAGTGGTTTCACTTGACAAAGGCCAGCTCCTTCTTGTTTCCGAAGATGCCCTGAGGCCTGAATACGACGAGCAGCATGATGGCCACGCCGACGAGGATGAACCGGAGCTGACCGGCCTGCACCTGCGTCATGAAGGGGAACCAGCCCGCCTCGACCGCACGGGCGACGAAGCCCGAGAAGAACGAGAGCAGCACCCAGAAGATCATCGAGCCGATGACCGGACCGAGGATCGTCGCGGCACCGCCGAGGAGCAGGATCGCGTAGATGAAGAACGTGAGCGACGTCTGGTAGTTCGCGGGCACGACCGCGCGCGGCATGATGAAGATCATGCCGGCGAGGGTGCCGTAGACACCACCGATGATGAGGCTCTGCATCTTGTAGGAGTACACGTTCTTGCCGAGCGCGCGCACGGCGTCCTCGTCCTCGCGGATGCCCTTGATCACGCGGCCCCACGGACTGCGCATGATCAGCCAGGTGAGCAGTGCGAAGATCACGACGAGCGTCCAGCCGACGATGCGGATCCACCAGTCGTACGCGTTGTACGTGAACGGTCCGAAGCCGTAGGTGCCGGGCGGAATCGGGTTGAGGGCGGCGAAGCCGTCCTTGTAGCCCTGGAGGCCGCTCGCGGAACCCGTGATGGCGTCGAACGTGTTCGTGGTGAAGATGAGCCGCAGGATCTCCGCCGCCGCGATCGTGACGATCGCGAGGTAGTCGGCCCGGAGCCGCAGCGTCGGGATACCGAGGATGAGGGCGAAGATCACGGATGCCCCGACGCCGACGAGCACGGACGCCCACACGGGGAATCCGAAGCTCAGCGTCGAGATCGCGTAACCGTACGCGCCGAGGGCCATGAAGCCCGCCTGACCGAAGTTCAGGAGGCCCGTGTATCCGAAGTGGATCGCCAGGCCGAGGGCGGCCAGGGCGTAGGCGGCAGTGGTGGGGCTGATGAGCTCCTGCGCCGCGTTGGAGAAGATCGCAATCCAGTCGATCATGTCGGGTTCCTCCTCAACCGATTCTCTCGCGGCGACCGAGGATTCCCTGCGGTCGGAACAGCAGCACCAGGATGAGCACGACGAGCGCGCCCACGTACTTCATGTCGGACGGCAGCCACAGCGTCGACAGCTCGATGAAGAGGCCCACGATGAGGGAGCCGACGAGCGCGCCGAACGCGGTGCCCAGGCCGCCGAGGGTGACCGCGGCGAAGATGAGCAGGAGGATCTGGAAGCCCATGTCCCAGCTCACGCCGGGACGGAAGTACGCCCAGAGGATGCCCGAGAGGCCGGCGAGCGCGCCGCCCGCGATCCAGACGATGCGGATGACGCGGTCGACGTCGATGCCGCTCGCCGCCGCGAGGCTCGGGTTGTCGGAGACCGCTCGCGTCGCCTTGCCGATGCGGGTGCGCAGCAGGAAGAACGCGAACGCGAGGAGCACGACGACCGAGGTGGCCATGCTCGCGACGTCGATCCACGAGAGCGTGATCGGCCCGATGTGGATGTCCGACGGCAGGGTGGCGCCGGGCAGCTGACGGGTCGCGCCGCCGTAGAAGAACTGGTACGTGTAGCGCAGCGCGAGCGACAGGCCGATGCTCACGATCATGAGCGGGATCAGCGCGACCCCGCGCCGCCTGAGCGGTTTCCAGATCGCGGCGTCGAGCGTGTAGCCGAGGCCGGCGCTGAGCACGATGGCGATGGCGATGGCGAGCCAGATCGGCAGTGCCAGGTCGACGCCGAAGGTCAGCACCATCAACGCGCCGAACGTCACCATCTCCGCGTGCGCGAAGTTGGAGAGGCCCGTCGTGCCGAAGATCAGCGAGAGGCCGATCGCCGCGAGCGCGAGGAGGAGGCCGAAGTTCAGGCCGTTGACCACGCGGATGAGCACCTGGGCGCCGATGTCCGTCGTGGTCCTCGTGCCTTCACCGAGGAAGAAGTTCACCGCCTTGCGGTTGGTGAGGCCGAACTCGGCGGTCACCGTGGCCTGGCCGTCCTGGACGACGACGCCCTCGGGAAGGGTGTCCTCGTTCAGCGTGAGCTCGTACTCGGCCTTCTCGGGCACGCCGAGGGTCCAACGGCCATCGGCGTCGGTCTCGGTCGAGGCTTCGAAGCCGCCGCCCTCGACCGTGATCTCGACGCCCTCGAGGGGCTCGTCGTCGAACGTGACGTTCCCGACGAAGAAGTTCTCGAACTCTTCCTCGGAACTCGGGCTGGGCGTACTCCCATCCTCCGCCATCGCAGGGGACGCTGCGATGCCGGACAGAGTGAGTGCGGACAACAGAATTCCGAGGAGGATGAGCCACCTCCCGCGAGACCGTCTGGCGACTGTTTGCGTGGGTTCCACTGCACCTCCTGGGGTCCCGGGGGCTGTTGGCCGTCCGGGTCCGGTCTTATCCTGCCGACAACGTCGTCTGACAGTACGTGCCGATTATGTCCCATGTGTTTCGCACACAGGCACAATGGCCCTCGATTGTTATCCGGGGAATGCCCGCCGCGCAAACTCGCTTAACATTGATGCATCCCGGGAGCTCCACCACTCACGGGTGCGCCATGACTCGGAGAGACGAAGGGGAGACATGGATCAGGCAGATCCGTTCGGATTCACAGGGCTGACCTACGACGACGTCCTGCTGCTGCCAGGTCACACCGACGTGATCCCGAGCGAGGCCGACACGACCTCGCGGCTGACGCGACGCATCGACGTCGCGACCCCCCTGCTGTCCGCCGCGATGGACACCGTCACCGAGGCGCGCATGGCGATCGCCATGGCCCGCCAGGGCGGGATCGGCATCCTGCACCGCAACCTCTCCATCCAGGAGCAGGCCGACATGGTCGACCGGGTGAAGCGCAGCGAGTCCGGCATGGTGTCCAACCCGGTGACCACCACGCCCGACGCCACGGTCGCCGAGGTCGACCACCTGTGCGCCACCTATCGCGTGAGCGGCCTGCCGGTCGTCGACGGCGAGGGCGTGCTCGTCGGCATCATCACGAACCGCGACATGCGCTTCGTCTCCGACTTCGAGAAGCCGACCACCTACGTGCGCGACGTCATGACCAAGGCGCCGCTCATCACGGGCCGCGTGGGCATGGACCCCGACGAGGCGATCGCGATCTTCGCGCAGCACAAGGTCGAGAAGCTGCCGCTCGTCGACGGCGCCGGCCGCCTGACCGGCCTCATCACGGTCAAGGACTTCGACAAGTCCGAGCAGTACCCGAACGCCACGAAGGACGCCGAGGGCCGCCTGCGCGTCGGCGCGGCCATGGGCTTCTTCGGCGACGCGTGGGAGCGCGCCGAGGCGCTGCGCGACGCCGGCGTCGACGTGCTCGTGGTCGACACGGCCAACGGCGAGAGCGCCGGCGTGCTCGACATCATCCGCCGGCTGAAGGCCGACCCGTCGTTCGCCCACATCGACGTGATCGGCGGCAACGTCGCGACGCGCGAGGGCGCCCAGGCGCTCGTCGACGCGGGCGCCGACGCCGTGAAGGTCGGCGTCGGACCGGGCTCGATCTGCACCACGCGCATCGTCGCGGGCGTGGGCGTGCCCCAGATCACCGCCGTGTACGAGGCGTCGAAGGCCACGAAGCCCGCGGGCGTCCCGCTCATCGCCGACGGCGGCCTGCAGTTCTCCGGCGACATCGCGAAGGCGCTCGTCGCCGGCGCCGACACCGTCATGCTGGGCTCGCTGCTCGCGGGCACCGCCGAGAGCCCCGGCGAGCTCGTCTTCCAGAACGGCAAGCAGTTCAAGGCCTACCGCGGCATGGGCTCGCTCGGCGCGCTGCAGACCCGCGGCAAGAAGACGTCGTATTCGAAGGACCGCTACTTCCAGGCGGATGTCCCGTCGGACGACAAGCTCATCCCCGAGGGGATCGAGGGCCAGGTGCCGTTCCGCGGTCCCGTCTCGGCCGTCGCGTACCAGCTCGTCGGCGGACTTCGCCAGTCGATGTTCTACGTGGGCGCGCGCGACATCGCCGAGCTCAAGACGAAGGGCCGGTTCGTGCGCATCACGCCCGCGGGCCTGAAGGAGTCGCACCCGCACGACGTGCAGTTCATCGTCGAGGCGCCGAACTACACCAGGTAGGTGGTCGGCGCGACCGTCGGTCGCGCGCACTTCGCGCCACGGGGCCGACGTTCCCGGATCTTCCGGGTACGCTTCGCGACGCGCTGCGTCGCGAACGCTACGGCTGCCGCCGTTCTGCAGGGAGCGTGTCGCTACGCGCCACGCTGACCTGCAGCCTCCGCGAGGCGCGTCACCGCCTCCGAGAGCACCTCGGGCGTGCACGCGAAGTTGAGGCGGGCGTGGCCGCGGCCGACGGACGCCCCGAAGGACGGTCCGCCGACGAGCGCGACCTTCGCCCGCTCGAGCGCGAACACGGCCGGGTCGTCGCCCCAGCCCAGCGCCGACAGGTCGAGCCAGGCGAGATAGGTGGCATCCGGCATCCGATAGCGGACGTCGGGCAGCTCGTCCTCGAGCAGCTCGGCGAGCAGCAGGCGGTTGTCGTCGAGGCTCGCGAGCACCCCGTCGAGCCAGTGCCCGCCCTCGCGGAACGCCGCGATCGAGGCGATCGCGCCGAACTGGCTCATGCGGTACTCGACCTCGTAGGGCATCGCCGTGCGGACCCGGTCGCCCCGCTCGCTCGCCGTCACGATGAGCGCGGCCTTCAGTCCGGCCAGGTTGAACGCCTTCGTCGCGGCGGTGACGGCGACGCCGTGCTCGCGCGCGGCATCCGACACCGTGAGGAACGGCGTGTACGGCGTCGCCGACTGGGCGAGCGGCCCGTGCACCTCGTCGGCCACGATCGTGGCGCCGAACCGCGCGGCGAGGTCGGCGAGCGCGGCGAGCTGATCGCGCGACGGCACCAGGCCGAGGGGGTTGTGCGGGTTGCACAGCAGCATCGTCCGCGTCCCCGCCGCGAAGGCCGCCTCGATCCCGACCAGGTCGAGCGACCAGCCCTCCGCGATCCCGCCGGCCATGGGCACCTCGACCACCGTGGCGCCCGCCTCGGTGACGAGGTCGAAGAACGGCGGGTAGATGGGCGGGGTGATGATCACGCCGTCGCCGGGCGAGGTCACCTGGCGCAGCACCTCCACGATGCCGAGGCTGACGTCGGCGGTGCAGGTGACCCGCCCGGGATCGAGGTCCCACCCGAGCCGGGACGCCGCGAATCCCTGGAACGCTTCGGCCACGCCCCGGCTGCCGGCGGCGTACCCCGTGTCGGAGCGGTCGATCGCGGCGTGGAGCGCGCGCGCGATCGGCTCGGCGAGCGGGTAGTCCATCTCCGCGACGGGCAGTGGCAGCACGTCGGATGGGAACTCGCGCCACTTCGCGCTGGTCCGGGTGCGGAGGACGTCGAGGGGTTCGGCGGCGACGCGTTGCATGCCTCAAGCTTGCCGCACCCGCGGTGGTGGCGGGCGGATGCCGCGGGCGGTATCCTGATCGGCTGCCCGAGGGGTGGCGCGGCTGTGCCGCGAACGGATCGGACATTCACCCATGGGCTTCATCGACGTCAACGGCGTCTCCTTCTCGCTGCCGGACGGGCGGCCGCTGCTCGCCGACCTCGCGTTCCGCGTGACCGAGGGGCGCACGACCGCGCTCATCGGCGCGAACGGCGCGGGCAAGTCGACCCTCCTGCGGATCATCCGCGGCGACCTGCGACCCGAGGAGGGGAGCGTGCAGGTCGACGGCGGGCTCGGCGTGATGGACCAGTTCGTGGGCACCGGACGCACGGTGCCGGGCGCCGCACCGACCGTGGCGGGACTGCTCGTGTCGGTGGCGCCGAAGCGCGTGCGCGACGCGGCGCTCGAGCTCGAGGCATCCGAGGACGCCCTCATCGAACGCGACGACACCGAGACGCAGATGCGCTACGCGTCGGCGCTCGCCGAGTACGCGGAGGCGGGCGGCTACGAGCAGGAGGTCGTGTGGGACCACTGCACGATGGCCGCGCTCGGCATCCCGTTCGAGCGGGCGAAGTGGCGCGAGCTCGCGACGCTCTCGGGCGGCGAGCAGAAGCGGCTCGCGCTCGAGGCGCTGCTGCGCGGGCCCGAGCAGGTGCTGCTGCTCGACGAGCCCGACAACTCGCTCGACGTCCCGGGCAAGCGCTGGCTCGAAGCCCAGCTGCGCGCGACGCCGAAGACCGTGCTGCTCGTGTCGCACGACCGCGAGCTGCTCGCGCGCGCCGCCGACCGCATCGTGACGCTCGAGCTCGGCGCGGCGGGCAACACCGCGTGGGTGCACGGCGGGAGCTTCGAGGGCTACCACGAGGCGCGCGAGGAGCGGTTCGCGCGGCTCGACGAGCTGCGCCGGCGCTGGGATGAGCAGCACGTCGCGCTGAAGACGCTCGTCGCGACCCTCAAGGTGAAGGCGACGTACAACGACGGCATGGCGTCGCGGTACCAGGCGGCGGTCACGCGCCTGCGCAGGTTCGAGGAGGCGGGCCCTCCCGAGGAGCGGCCGCCGGCCCGGGCCGTGTCGATGCGGCTGCGCGGATCCCGCACGGGCAAGCGCGCGGTCGTGTGCGACGGACTCGAGCTGACGGGACTCATGAAGCCGTTCGACCTCGAGGTCTGGTACGGCGACCGCGTCGCGGTGCTCGGCTCGAACGGCTCGGGCAAGTCGCACTTCCTGCGGCTGCTCGCCGGGGGCGGCACGGAGCCCGATCGCACGCTCGGGCACGTGACGACGGTCGGCGAGACCCTCGCGCGCGTCCCGCACGAGGGCCGCGCCGTGCTCGGCGCCCGGGTCGTGCCGGGGTGGTTCGCGCAGAACCACGAGCATCCCGAGTTCCACGGCCGCACGCTGCTCGACATCCTGCATCGCGGCGACGCGAACCGCGAGGGCATGGCCCGCGAGGCGGCGAGCTCGGCGCTCGACCGGTACGGGCTCGCGGCGGCTGCGCAGCAACGGTTCGAGTCGCTCTCGGGCGGGCAGCAGGCGCGGCTGCAGATCCTGCTGCTCGAGCTCTCGGGCGCCACGCTGCTGCTGCTCGACGAGCCGACCGACAACCTCGACCTCGTCTCGGCGGAGGCGCTCGAGGACGCGCTGTCGCGGTTCGACGGCACGGTGCTCGCGGTCACGCACGACCGGTGGTTCACGCGCAGCTTCGACCGGTTCCTCGTGTTCCGCTCCGACGGCGAGGTGGTCGAGTCGGATGCCCCGGCGTGGGACGAGGCGCGGGTGGTGCGGGCCAGGTAGCGGGATCGTGCTGCGTCGCGCGGCGGCATCGTGCGGCGCTGCGTGGCGGCATCCGTGTGCCCGAACGGGACCCTTCGGTAGGGTTGACGGGTGACCCAGGAGATCGAGATCGGCCGCTCCAAGCGAGGCCGCCGCGTCTACGCGTTCGACGACATCGCGATCGTGCCGAGCCGGCGCACGCGCGACCCCGAAGACGTGTCGGTGGGCTGGTCGATCGACGCGTACCAGTTCGACATCCCCTTCCTCGCGGCGCCGATGGACTCGGTGGTGTCGCCGCGCACCGCGATCATGATGGGCCAGCTCGGCGGCCTCGGCGTGCTCGACCTCGAGGGCCTCTGGACGCGCTACGAGGACCCCGAGCCGGTGCTCGCCGAGATCCGCAACCTCACGGCCGAGCGGGCCACGTCGCGCATGCAGCAGCTCTACGCCGAGCCGATCAAGCCCGACCTCGTGACGGCTCGACTCGCCGAGATCCGCGCGGCCGGCGTGACGGTCGCCGGCGCGCTCTCGCCGCAGCGCACGCAGGAGCTCTACGAGACCGTCGTCGCGGCGGGCGTCGACCTCTTCGTGATCCGCGGCACCACCGTCTCGGCCGAGCACGTCTCGAAGAACGTCGAGCCCCTCAACCTCAAGAAGTTCATCTACGAGCTCGACGTGCCCGTCATCGTCGGCGGCGCGGCCACCTACACCGCCGCCCTGCACCTCATGCGCACGGGCGCGGCGGGCGTGCTCGTGGGCTTCGGCGGCGGCGCGGCCTCGACCACGCGCGCGACGCTCGGCATCCACGCGCCCATGGCGACGGCGGTGGCGGATGTCGCGGGCGCGCGTCGCGACTACCTCGACGAGTCCGGCGGACGCTACGTGCACGTCATCGCCGACGGCGGCGTGGGCAAGTCGGGCGACATCGTGAAGGCGATCGCGTGCGGCGCGGACGCGGTGATGCTCGGTGCCGCGCTCGCCCGCGCGACCGACGCCCCCGGTGGCGGCTACCACTGGGGTGCCGAGGCGCACCACTCGAAGCTGCCCCGCGGCCAGCGCGTGCAGGTCGGGCAGGTGGCGTCGCTCGAGGAGGTGCTCTACGGGCCCGCTCCGGCGGCCGACGGCAGCGCGAACCTCGTCGGCGCGCTGCGGCGCTCGATGGCGACGACCGGCTACTCCGACCTCAAGGAGTTCCAGCGCGTCGAGGTCGTCGTCGCGCCGTACCAGGGGGCCTGACGCCCCTGGCCGTCGGGCACGGTCGGTGCGACCCGTCCTCCACAGGTGGACTGGGGCCGGCGGGGCTGGGAGACGCCCGCGCGTCCGTTCCATCCGTCAGGGCGCTCGGGTAGCGTGGATCTCGGATCACGCGGTCTCGCCGTGAAACCGCGGGGATGGGGTACGACGATGGCACGTCTCAAGTCGGTGACGCGTTCGACGAAGCTCGGACCCGAGGAGCGCGAGGCCGCGCTCGCCCGGCTCAAGGAGAAGGAACTCGACATCCTCGTGGTGGGCGGCGGCATCGTCGGCACCGGCGCCGCGCTCGACGCCGTGACCCGCGGCCTGTCGACCGGCCTCCTGGAGGCCAGGGACTGGGCGTCGGGAACGTCGAGCCGATCGTCGAAGCTCGTGCACGGCGGCATCCGCTATCTCGAGCAGCTCGACTTCCGGCTCGTGCGCGAGGCGCTCATCGAACGAGGCCTGCTGCTGCAGCGCATCGCGCCGCACCTCGTGAAGCCGGTGCGCTTCCTCTACCCCGTGCAGAAGCGCATCTTCGAGCGCTTCTACGTGGGCGCCGGCATGATGCTCTACGACATCTTCAGCTACACCGGAGGTCGCCCGCCCGGGGTGCCGCACCACCGCCACCTCTCCAAGCGCCAGGTCATGAAGGCCATCCCGTCGCTGTCGAACGACGCGCTCGTGGGTGGCATCACCTACTACGACGCCCAGGTCGACGACGCGCGCTACGTGGCGAGCCTGGCCCGCACCGCGTCGTTCTACGGCGCGCACGTCGCGAGCCGGGTCAACGTCGAGGGCTTCATCAAGGTCGGCGAGCGGGTCGTCGGCGTGAAGGCGCACGACCTGCAGACGGGCGAGCACTTCGAGGTGCGCGCGCGGCAGGTGGTGAACGCCACCGGCGTCTGGACCGACGACACGCAGCGCATGGTCGGCGAGCGCGGCACGTTCAAGGTCCGCGCCTCGAAGGGCATCCACCTCGTCGTGCCGCGCGATCGCATCCAGTCCGCCATGGGCATGATCTTCCGCACGGAGAAGAGCGTGCTGTTCGTCATCCCGTGGGGCCGGCACTGGCTCATCGGCACGACCGACACCGACTGGAACCTCGACAAGGCGCATCCTGCGGCCACGGCGGCCGACATCGACTACCTGCTCGAGCACGTGAACGCGGTGATGGCCGTGCCCCTCACGCGCGAAGACGTCGAGGGCGTGTTCGCCGGGCTGCGTCCACTGCTCGCCGGTGAGAGCGACCAGACGTCGAAGCTGTCGCGCGAGCACATCGTCGCGCACACCGTGCCCGGGCTCGTCGTGGTCGCGGGCGGCAAGTGGACGACGTACCGCGTCATGGCGAAGGACGCGATCGACGCCGCCGCCGACGCGATGGACGGCCGGATCCCGCCGTCGACGACGCAGGACATCCCGCTGCTCGGCGCCGAGGGCTATCAGGCCGCCTGGAACAAGCGCGGCAAGATCGCCCACGCATTCGGCGTGCACAAGGTGCGCATCGAGCACCTGCTGAACCGCTACGGCACCATGACCGACGAGCTGCTCGACCTCATCCGCGCCGAGCCCGAGCTGGGGGAGCCGCTGCCCGGCGCCGACGACTACCTCGCCGCCGAGGTCGTCTATGCGGCCTCGCACGAGGGCGCGCTCCACCTCGACGACGTGCTCGCCCGTCGCACCCGCATCTCGATCGAGGCGTGGGACCGCGGCGTCTCGGCGGCCCCGGTCGCGGCGAAGCTCATGGGCAGGGTGCTCGGATGGGACGAGGAGCGCGAGGCGCTCGAGACCGAGCGCTACCTGCAGCGCGTCGCCGCCGAGCGCGCGTCGCAGCAGCAGCCCGACGACGAGTCCGCCGACCGCGTGCGGCTCGAGGCGCCCGACATCGTCAAGGTCGAATGATCCGGCGCGGATAGACTGGGGCGCGGGCCTGATCGAGTCCGAGGAGCGCGCGCCATGGTTGATGTCCGCCGGGTCACCCTTCCCGGTGTCGGTGTGCTGCACTCGTTCGCGGCGGCCGACGGCGGCGAGGTCGCCGTGGTCGCCCATCGCACGGGGTCCAGCGACCTGGTGAGCCGTCCCCCCGGCGCTCGCGACGACGACGATGCCGTGACGGTTCGGCTCGACGAGGACGAGGCGCACACGCTCGCCGAGCTGCTCGGGGGCACGCGCATCGTGGAGTCCATCGCCGAGCTCGACGAGCTCCCCGGGGTGCCGATCGACTGGATGACGGTCGACGAGGGCGACGCGATCGTGGGCCGTCCCCTCGGCGAGGCACCCGCGGCATCCGGCGTCGCGATCGTCGCGGTCGTGCGCGACGACCACGCCCACCCGTCGCCCGGCGCCGACTTCATCGTGCAGCCCGGCGACACGGTCGTGGCGGTCGGCCCCACCGACCGCATCGCCGAGGTGTTCCGCGTGATGAACGACGGCCGCGCCCGAGACGCCGAGGCCTGATGCTCCAGATGATGCTGCGCCCCCGGTGGGTGCTCGCGCTCCTGCTCGCCCTCGGCATCGCCGCCGGCTTCGCCCTGCTCGGCCAGTGGCAGCTCGAGCGCGCCGTCGAGCAGGCCGTAGTGCAGGAGCGGCCCACCGAGGACGTGCGCCCGTTCGCCGACGTCGCGCAGCCCGACGGACCCACCGAGCAGGCGGCCACGGGCCAGCGCGTGGAGGTGACGGGCACGTTCGTGCCGGGCGACACGGTCATCGTCGAGGGTCGGCTCAACGACGGCGTGGCCGGCTACTGGCCGGTCGCCCACCTCGAGGTGACGGATGCCGCGCCGGGCGGCCTGCCCATCGCCCTCGGCTGGGCGTCCGACGTCGAAACCGCGCAGGAGGCCGCCGACCGCTTCGACGCCCGCGCGGGCGGCGAGGCCACCGTGGTCGGACGCTTCCTGCCGAGCGAGGCGCCCATGACGCCCGACGACGAGGCCGACCCGAACGCGATGCAGACCGTCGCGGTGGCGCAGCTCATCAACGTCTGGGCCGAGTACGACGACCGGCCCGTGTACTTCGGCTACGTGACGGCGGCCGAGCCGGCCCCCGGGCTCGAGCCGATCTCCTCGCCGCCGCCCGAGGAGTCCGTGGAGCTGAACTGGCTCAACGTCTTCTACGCCGTCGAGTGGGTCGTGTTCGCCGGGTTCGCCATCTTCCTCTGGTACCGGCTCGTGCGCGACGCGGTCGAGCGGGAGCGGGACGCGGCGGAGGCCGAGGCCGAGACGTCCGACTCCGCGTCGCGCTGACTTCCCGAGCTCCCTCGTCGAGGTCGGCTTCCGAGCCGGATCACGCGTGATCCGATCGTCGCCGGTGCCTCCCGATCGCCACGACGAGCGCACCGGCCACGAGCAGTCCAGCCGGCAGCGCCAGTGCGCTCGCCGCATCGAAACCCGTCGGCGGGAGCATCGGCGCCGAGCCGTGCGCCGGGGCGGCCGCCGGCTCCGTCGGGCTCCCCGGCTCGGCCGGCGGTGGGGTGGCGTCCGTGGTCGCGGCGATCCGGACGGTGTCGCTCCACTCCGCCGCGCCCATCACCGTGATCCGGGTGCTCGAGATCGTGTCCGTGTATCGCTCGCCCGCAGCGAGGGGTGCGCGTTCGAAATCGGCGTAGAACGTGGGCGGTGCCGTTCCGTCCTTCGCTGCGATGCGCACCGGCCCGTGACCCGTCGTGACGTCGGACGAGACGATGTAGACCACCACTCCTCCACTGATCGTCGCATCGAATCGGTCCGGCCGACGTGACTCGATGACCAGCGCCCGACGCTCGGACGTGGGAATCACGACCGCCAGTGTCGGCCCGTCTCTCGTCAGGGCGCCGATCGTCACGTCCGGCACACCGCCGCCCGGGGCGATGCAGCGAACCTGGGAGTCGTCCATCCAGCCCAGCCGCCAGCGATGCCAGCTGAAGAATTCACCGCCCGAGGCCAGACCCATGAGGTCCAAGTCGCTCACGTACTGTGCCTGGGGAAGCTCTCGCGTGGTGTCGTACAGGTCCGGCAGCCCGAACGTGTGGCCTGTTTCGTGGACGAGGGTGGCGCGGAGGTCCTGTTCGACCATGGGGAGGGTGACGGCGCGATCGACCGGCGGACCGCCTTCCGGAACGTAGACCACGTTGTCGGCTCCGGCCCGAGTCGGGAGGGGGTCCGCCCACGGGAAGAACAGCCAGACCACGTCGGACGCCGCGAAGTCGATCGAATCACCGGCAGCGGTGACCGCGTCGACCACGAACGGCATCCATGCGGGGCCGAAGTCGTCATCCTCAGTGGCCGGGTACTCGGTGGTGTTCTTCGGCATCATGACGGGATCGCTCTGCTCGAGGACGTCAACCTCCAGCCGCCCCTCGGAGAGCGTCTCGAGTCGCTCTTCCGTCTCGGCGATACCCTGGCGAACCGCTTCCAGCGATGCGTTCCCCGGCGCGCCGAGTGCCAGATCGGGGAACTCGACGAAGAAGACCTGAGCCGTGAGAGTGCCCGTCGGGGTCGCGGCTCGGAGATCGCGTGCGAAGC
>CBFGWW010000015.1:0-24710 GCA_965652625.1 uncultured Agromyces sp. | reverse complement strand
ACGGTCGGGGCGCTGCGCGATTCGAGGGCGGCGCCTGACGGGCGTGCCTGGGGGTTTGCCTGAGGCCCGCGTCTCGGGGCGTCGGGGTTCGCTTCGGGTCGGTGCAGCGATGTCAGGCGTCGGGGTCGAAGGCGAGCCACGAGCGGATGAGCGCGACGGTCGCTGCACGCGTCGCCGTGTCGTCGGCGGCCGGTGCGGTGAGGCTCGCCCGGATGTCGGAGTGCCACGTGAGCAGCCCGTCGGGATCGCCGTCGAACGCGGACGCGCCACCGGCCCGCTCGGCGCGCGCGGTGCCGAAGTGCAGGATCAGGCGCACCGGACCGCGCCCGGCCGCGTTCACCGTGAGGCGGTCGACGCCGTCGAGGACGTAGTTCGGCGAGTTCCACTTCACCGTCTCGACGAGCCGCGGGTCGGCCTCGCGCACGAGCGACCGCAGCACGTCGACCTGGGCCCGCCGTGCGGGATCTTGCGCGTCGAGGAACTCGTCGACGGTGCGGAATCGATCGGCCATGCGCGTCAGCCCAGCTCGAGTCGCATGAGCACGCGGGGGAAGCCGTTGAGCACGGAGTCGGTGTCGGCCGCCTTCGTGAAGCCGGCGGCCTCGAACAGCCGGCGCGTGCCGACGTAGGCCATGGTGAGGTCGACCTTCTCACCGTGGTTGTCGACGGGATAGCCCTCGATCGCCGGGGCGCCGTGCTCGCGTGCGAACCGCACCGCGCCCTCGAGCAGGTGGTGGGAGATGCCCTCGCCGCGATGCCCGGGACGGACGCGGATGCACCACACCGACCAGACGTCGAGGTCGTCGACGTGCGGGATCTTGCGATTCGTGGCGAAGCTCGTGTCGGCGCGCGGATGCACGCCCGCCCAGCCGACGACCTCGTCGCCGTCGTAGGCGAGCACGCCCGGCGGGGGGTTCTGTCGCACCAGCTGCTCGACGCGCTCGCCGCGATCAGGACCCTTCAGCGACAGGTTCTCTTTCGACGAGGTGAGCCGATAGCTCAGGCACCAGCAGACGTTGGCGTCGGGCCGCTTGGGCCCGACCACCGCGCGCACGTCGACGAACCTCGTCGCCGGCCGCACCTCGATCGCCATACCGCCACCATGCCAGCGGCCGCCGACACCGGCAACGCGGTGGGCGACCGTCGTCCTACTCCTCGGCCCAGGTCTGCACGATGACGTCGGACGCGTGGATGCAGAGCACGCGGAGCGGCCCGGTCCCGGCGTTCTTGAACCCGTGCCACACGCCTGCGGGCACGGTCGAGGTGTCGCCCGCGTTCGCGATGAGCTCGTGGTCGCCGATGGTGATGCGCGCGGTGCCCTCGATGACGACCCAGGTCTCCGCATAGGGGTGCCAGTGCAGGCCGGGTCCCTCGCCGGGATCGTTGTCGACGTAGAAGTAGGAGATCCCGGCGCCGTGATCGCGGCCGACGAACCGGCGCGTGCGCCCGGAGCCGAGGCGGATCTCGTCCGCGGACACGATCACGGGTTCGGTCGGGGGCGTCATGGTGGGGGCCATGGTGAGCTCGGTGGAATAGGTCGCACTCGTCATCGGATGCCTCGATTCGGTCGTAGGGGAGCCGTCCGGGTCAACACTGTCGGATGCCGCAGCCGAAGTCGACCCGCCCCGCCGAGGGCTCGGCGGGAGCCGGTCGGCCGGTCGTACCGGCGACGGACGCGTCGTCAGGCGGGCGCCGGACCCGACGACCGGCGCACGACGAGCTCGGGCGGCGGCACGTCGATCTGGCGCACGTCGGTGGCCTCGATCCGCGCGAGCAGCGTGAGCAGCGTCTGGCGCCCGCGGCTCTCGAAGTCGATGCGCACGGTGGTCAGCGGCGGGTCGTAGTACGCGGCCTCGGGGATGTCGTCGATGCCGACGACGCTCACGTCCTCGGGAACGCGGAGCCCGCGCTCCTTCAGGGCGAGCATCGCCCCGAGCGCCATCTGGTCGTTGGCCGCCAGGATCGCGGTGGCCGGCACCTCGGGGAGCGACCCGACGGCCTCGTAGCCCGACTTCGCCGACCAGTCGCCGGCGAGGATGCCCGCCGATGCGAGACCCGCCCGTTCGACGCCGGCCTCGAAGGCGAGGATCCGGTTGCGACTCGCCGACCAGTTGCCCGGGCCCGCGATGTGGAGCAGCGTGCGGTGCCCGAGCCCCGCGAGGTGGTCGATGAGCGCCGGGATGCCGACTCCGGTGAGGTCCGACGGATGCCCCGTGACGGCGTCGTCGGCCTCGGTGTGCACGTACGCGGGCACGCGGAACTCGCTCGTCTCGAACGCCCGCGTCATCTCGTCGGTGTTCGAGAGCGCCAGCACACCGGCGAGGGCGTGCTGGGTGAGCAGGTCCAGCGACTCCTCGATCGCCCGCGGGTTCCGCACGTCGAGCGAGATGAGGTCGAGCACGTAGCCGGCCTCGCGCGCGGCCGCACTCGCACCCTCGGCGACGCGGCTCGGTCCCACCTGGGAGAGGTCGTGGGTGAGCGCGCCGATGCGGTGGGAGCGACCCGACTTGAGGCTGCGGGCCGTCAGGTTGGGGCGGTAGTCGAGTTCGTCGCGCGCGCGCCCGCGCCCGTCCCCCGGGGCCGGGCGGAAGGCCGCGCCCCCCCGGGTGAACCCGCGGACCGGCGGGTGGGCGACCCCCGCGGCCTGCGCGACGTCGTAGATCGTCGCCGGCTTGGTCGGCGTCGCCTCCGATGGCCGCTCAGCAGCGGTCGTGCTCTCGCTCATTCCCCCGATCCTCTCCGAACGGCGTGGGGCACCTCGACGCCCTGAACGGGGGCCATTCGTCACGATGCCGAAATGTTGCTTGACAAGACGATGTTATCGGCAACATTCTGGAGTCCGTCAGATGTTGTCGAAAACATCCTGACTTCGCAGACACCGGGCTGACCCGGCTCGCCGACAACGGAGTACGCAGCAGATGCCTTCCCCCCAGCCCGCACCGATCCCGAGCGGCATCCTCTTCGGTGCCGCCTATTACGCCGAGTACCACCGCGACGAGCGCACCGAGGCCGACCTCGATCTCATGCAGGCGGCGGGCTTCACGGTGATCCGCGTGGGGGAGTCGGTGTGGTCGACGTGGGAGCCGCGCGACGGGGAGTTCGACCTCGACTGGCTGGCGCCGGTGCTCGACGGCGCGCACGAGCGCGGGATCTCGGTCATCCTCGGCACGCCGACGTACGCGGTGCCGCCGTGGCTGCAGACGGCCTATCCCGAGATCGCCGGCGAGGTCCGCACGGGCGAGCCGATGCCGTGGGGCGCGCGCCAGGAGGTGGACTACTCGCACCCGGCGTTCCGGTTCCACGCCGAGCGCGTGATCCGCGCCGTCGTCGCCCGCTACGCCGACCACCCGGCCGTGATCGGCTACCAGGTGGACAACGAGCCGGGCATGCTGCTCTTCCACAACCGCGGCAGCTTCCGGCGCTTCGTGCGCCGGCTCAAGGCGCAGTACGGCGACGTCGAGACGCTGAACCGCGAGTGGGGCCTCACGTACTGGTCGCACCGCCTGTCGGACTGGTCCGACCTGTGGACGCCCGACGGCAACACGCTGCCGCAGTACGACCTCGCATGGCGGCGCTACCAGGCCGACCTCACGACCGAGTTCATCGCCTGGCAGGCCGAGCTCGTGCGGGAGTACGCCCGGCCGGGGCAGTTCGTCACGACGTGCATCGCCTACCCGCGCCCGGCCCTCGCCGACGAGCAGCTCGTCGAGGCGCTCGACGTGACCGCCGGCAACCCGTACTACGCGATGCAGGACCACCTCGACGCCACCCTCGACCTCGAGCCCGTCACGCCGTGGACCACCTCGGGCGTGGCCGCGCTGCTCCGCCAGGCCGACCGCATGTACTCCTCGAAGCAGTCCCGGTTCCTCGTGACCGAGACCGACGCGCAGTCGATCGGCGGCTCCGAGTTCAACCTCCCGCCGTACCCGGGCCAGCTCAGGCAGGCGGCGTTCGCGTTCGTCTCCCGCGGCGCGGCCATGATCGAGTACTGGCACTGGCACACCCTGCCGTACGGCACCGAGACGTACTGGGGCGGCGTGCTGCCGCACAGCCTCGAGCCCGGCCGCGTCTACCACGAGCTGGCGGGCGTGGGCGCCGACCTCGGTGCGATCGGCGACGCCCTCGACGGGTACGAGCCCGACGCCGACGTCGCGATCCTGTGGTCGAACGACAGCCGGTTCGCGCTCGAGTTCTTCCCGCCGCTCGCCACGGCCGACGGCACGCCCGACCGCACGGCGTACCAGCGCATCGTCGACGCGTTCCATCGCGGCGTCGTCGACGCGGGCGCGCAGTCCCGCATCGTGCACGTCGCCCAGGCGCACGACCTCGGCGCCGCCGAGCTCGCGAGTCGGTTCCCGGTGCTCGTCGCACCGGCGCTGTACGCGGCATCCGACGCCGACCTCGACCTGCTGCGCGACTACGCGGCGGCCGGCGGGCACCTCGTCGTCGGCATCCGCACGGGCTACGGCGACGAGGAGGCCCGGGCACGGGTCGAGGTCGCCCCTGCGCGACTCGCCGAGGCCGCCGGCGTGCACTACGACGAGTTCTCGAACCTGCGCCACGACCTCGCCGTGGCCGCGACCGAGCCGTTCGCGGCATCCGGTGGCGCCGCCGCCCGGCTCTGGGCCGATGGGCTCATCGTCGACGGGGCCGACGTGCTCGCACGCTACGAGCACCCGCGCTTCCGTGACTTCCCCGCGATCACGACGAACGCGCACGGCTCGGGACGCATCACCGTGGTGGGCACCGTGCCGTCGCCCGAGCTCGCCGCCGACCTCGTGCGGTGGGCCGTGCCGTCGCCCATCGCCGACGGGCTCGCCGCCGATCGCGCACTGCCGGTCACCGTGGCATCCGGCTCGCTGCCCGACGGACGCCGCGCCTGGTTCGTCTTCAACTGGAGCTGGGCCGACACGGCCATCACGCTCGACCGCGACGTCACCGACGCGGTCTCCGCCGCCGCGCACGCGGCCGGCACCGAACTCCCCCTCGCTGCATGGTCGACGCTGACCCTCATCGACGGGTGAGGCGACCGGCGACCCCGGTCACCACCTAACCGAATACCGAACACACACGCACCACCAGTACAGGCAAGCACCACCAGAGGAAGAAGAAGGACATGAGGAAGACACCAAGAGCAGCACTGGCGCTGGGCGCCGGCGCATTCGTCACGGCACTGGTCCTCTCCGGCTGCACCCCCGGCGGCGGGAACGACGGCGGCCAGACCGAGCCGATCACCGACGAGCAGCGCGAGGAGGCGCTCAACACGCCCACCGAGCTCACCTTCTGGACCTGGGTCCCCGACATCGAGAACGAGGTGAAGCTCTTCGAGGAGAAGTACCCGGCGATCGACGTGAAGGTCGAGAACGTCGGCCAGGGCCTGCCGCACTACCAGAAGCTCCGCAGCGCCATCGAGGCGGGCGAGGGCGCACCGGATGTCGCGCAGATCGAGTACCAGTACATCCCGTCGTTCGTGCTCCCCGAGTCCCTGCTCGACCTGACGCCCTACGGCGGCGACGACCTGTCGGGCGACTTCGTCGACTGGGCCTGGAACCAGGTCTCGCCCGACGAGGAGGTGTGGGCGGTGCCGCAGGACGTCGGCCCGATGGGCAACCTCTACCGCGAGGACCTGCTCGCGGCGGCCGGCATCACCGAGCCGCCCGCCACCTGGGACGACTACGCGACGGCCGCGAAGGCGGTGAAGGATGCCACGGGGTCCTACATCTCCAACGTCGGCGCCACCCAGGCCGGCCAGATGATCGGCTTCTTCTGGCAGCGCGGGGTCAAGCCGTTCGGATACGACGGCCAGGAGACCGTGAACATCGCCGTCAACAGCGACGAGGCCAAGGAGGTCGCGACCTACTGGACCGACCTGATCCAGCAGGACCTGATCTCGACCGACGTCGACTTCAACGACCAGTGGTACCAGGGCCTCGCGAACGGCAAGTACGCCGGCTGGCTCACCGCGGCATGGGGGCCGATCTTCCTCCAGGGCACCGCCGAGAACACCTCGGGCCTGTGGCGCGCGGCGCCGCTGCCGCAGTGGGGTGCCGGTGAGGAGGTCTCGGGCAACTGGGGCGGCTCGTCCGACGCGGTGCTCGCCTCGAGCGAGAACCCGATCGCGGCCTACGAGCTCGCGAAGTTCATCAACACCGACCAGGAGTCGGCGATGATGCTCGCGACGGAGCAGTTCCTGTTCCCGCCGCAGGTCTCGGTGCTCGAGGACCCGGCCTTCGCCGACCAGGAGTCGGAGTTCTACGGCGGCCAGCAGGTGAACAAGCTGTTCGCCGAGATCTCGACGACCGTGGACACCGACTTCCAGTGGCTGCCGTTCATGGACTACGTGTACTCCAGCTACGAGGAGACGATGGGCACGGTGATCGCCGACAAGGGCGACATCGCGGCCGCCCTCGACACGTGGCAGGACCAGCTCGTGAAGTACGCGGAGGACCAGGGCTTCACCGTCGAGTGAGCCCCACGGGGCGCCCGCCGCACGGCAACGGCGGGCGCCCCGTCACCCTCCCTCCACCATCAAGAGTCAGGAGCCTGCCGTGTCGTCATCCTCGGCGCTCACCGTCGAGCGCCCCACCGCCACCGCGCCGCCGAAACACCATGGCAGCGCAACCAAGCGCAAGCAGAACATCGCGGCGTACCTGTTCATCCTCCCGTTCATGGTCGTGTTCGTCGCGATGCTCATCGTGCCGCTGGCCTACGCGGGCTACCTCAGCCTCTTCGAGTCGAAGCTCATCGGCGGCGAGGTCTTCACCGGGCTCGGCAACTACGTCCGAGCGCTCACCGACCCGAACTTCCTCGGGAGCCTCGGCCGGGCCGTCCTCTTCTTCATCATCCAGGTGCCGATCATGCTCGCCCTGTCGCTGTTCTTCGCGCTCGCGCTCGACAGCCGGCGGGCGCGGGGTTCGAAGGCCATCCGCCTGCTGATCTTCATGCCCTATGCGGTTCCGGCCGTGGTCGCCACGCTCATGTGGGGCTACCTCTACGGCCCCGACTTCGGCCCGATCGCCCAGGTCTCCCGCGCGATCGGCCTGGGGACGCCCGAGTTCCTGACCCCGGAGACGATCCTCTACTCGATGATGAACATCGTCACGTGGGAGTTCATCGGCTACAACATGATCATCATGTACGCCGCGCTGCGGTCGATCCCGTCGGAGCTCTACGAGGCGGCCGAGATCGACGGCGCGGGCCAGTTCCGGGTGGCGTGGAGCGTGAAGATCCCCTCGATCCGCCCGGCGATCCTGCTGACCGTGATCTTCTCGGTCATCGGCACGTTCCAGCTCTTCAGCGAGCCCAGCCTGCTCAATGCGATCGCCGGCAATGCGATCACGAACGACATCCTGCCGAACTACTACGCGTACAACGTGGCCTTCATCAACCAGGAGATCAACTACGCGGCGGCCCTCGCATTCCTCCTCGGAATCGTCATCGCGGTGGTCTCGTACATCGTCCAGCTCAGCGCCGAGCGCCGCGAGCGTCGTGAAAGGAACTGGACATGACCGACCTCGACACCCGAGCCGCCGTGACCATCGGCGACGCGACGGGCAATCGACGCCGTGCCGGCCGGCCCTACGTGCCGGAGAAGCGCCGGAGCGTGCTGCTCACGGTGGTGCTCTGGCTCTGCGTGCTGTATTTCGTGCTCCCGCTGTGGTGGCTCTTCGTCTCGTCGACGAAGTCGAACGCGGCGCTGTTCTCCACGTTCGGCCTCTGGTTCGGCGGCGACTTCTCGCTGCTCGAGAACCTGCAGACGCTGTTCACGGTGCGAGACGGCATCTACCTGCGGTGGGTCGTCAACACGATCGTGTACGCCCTCGTGTCGGCGACCGGCGCGACGCTCCTCGCGGCGATGGCGGGCTACGCGTTCGCGAAGTTCGACTTCCCCGGGCGCAAGGCGCTGTTCAGCGTCACGCTGGGCGCGATCATGATCCCGCTCACGGCGCTGGCGATCCCGACCTACCTGCTGTTCGCATCGGCCGGCCTCACGGACACCCCGTGGGCGATCATCATCCCGTCGTTCGTGAGTCCGTTCGGCGTCTACCTGATGCGCGTGTACTCGGCCGACGCGATCGACGACAGCCTCATCGAGGCGGCACGCGTCGACGGCGCGGGGGAGTTCCGCATCTTCTGGCAGGTCGGCCTGCGCCTGCTGGGGCCGGGACTCGTCACCGTGTTCCTGTTCTCGCTCGTCGGCACCTGGAACAACTACTTCCTGCCACTGATCATGCTGAACAGCTCGGAGCTCTACCCGCTCACCGTCGGCCTTGCGCAGATCCAGGCGGCCGCGTCGGCGGGCGGCGGTGCGCAGGCGCTGTTCTCCACGGTGATCACCGGTTCGTTCGTGGCCGTGGTGCCGCTCATCATCGCCTTCCTGTTCCTGCAGCGCTACTGGCAGAGCGGCCTGGCCACGGGGAGCGTGAAGGGATGAGCCTCAAGTACGGCGGCGACTACAACCCCGAGCAGTGGCCGCGCGACGTGTGGGACGAGGACGTGCGCCTCATGCAGCGCGGGGGGATCAACCTCGCCACGGTGGCCGTGTTCTCGTGGGCACGCCTCGAGCCCCGTCCGGGCGAGTACGACTTCGCCTGGCTCGACGACGTGCTCGACACGCTGCACGCGGGCGGCATCCGCGTCGACCTCGCAACGGCCACGGCGTCGCCGCCGCCGTGGCTCGCGAAGCGGCATCCCGAGACCCTGCCCGTCACCGAGGACGGCGTGCGCCTCGCGGTCGGCAGCCGGCAGCAGTACTGCCCGAGCTCGCCCGTCTACCGCGAGCACGCGAAGCGCCTGGTCGAGCGCGTGGTCGAGCGGTACGCGGGGCATCCGGCGCTCGAGCTCTGGCATGTCAACAACGAGTACGGATGTCACGTCAGCCGCTGCTACTGCGAGGTGTCGGCGGCCGCGTTCCGCACGTGGCTCGAGGCGCGGTACGGCACGATCGAGGAGTTGAACCGTGCGTGGGGCACCGCGTTCTGGTCGCAGCGCTACGACGCGTTCGACGAGGTCGAGCCGCCGCGGGCGGCGCCCTCGTTCCGCAACCCGACGCAGCTGCTCGACTTCGACCGATTCTCGAGCGACGAGCTGCTCGCGCTGCACCGGGCGGAGGTCGAGGTCATCCGCGCGGCATCCGACGTGCCGATCACGACGAACTTCATGGGCTTCTTCAAGCCCGTCGACTACTGGTCGTGGGCCCCGCACGTCGACATCGTGTCCGACGACACGTATCCCGACCCCGCCGACCCCGACTCGCCGGCGTACGCGGCGATGGTGCGCGACCTCATGCGATCCCTGGGCGGCGGTGCGCCCTGGCTGCTCATGGAGCAGTCGCCGAGCGCCGTGAACTGGCGGCAGCGCAACGCGCCGAAGGCACCGGGCATGATGCGCGCGTGGTCGTACCAGTCGGTCGCGCGCGGGGCCGACGGCATCCTGTTCTTCCAGTGGCGGCAGTCGGCGGCCGGCTCCGAGAAGTTCCACTCGGGCATGGTGCCGCACGGCGGCATCGACACCCGGGTCTGGCGCGAGATCGAGCAGTTCGGCGGCGAGCTGCGGCGCCTGTCGGCGGCCGACGTCGGCCTCGAGGGCAGTCGCGTGCCGGCGAGCGTGGCCATCGCGCTCGACTGGGACAGCTGGTGGGCGATCGAGCAGCCCGCCTCGCCCACGTCGGTCTCGTACGTGCAGGCGCTCTTCGCGTGGCATCGTGCGTTCACGTCGCTCGGCCTCGCGGTCGACTTCGTGCGCGCCGACGGCGACCTCTCGGCGTACCGCGTCGTCGTCGCGCCCGCGCACTTCGTCGCGACCGACGCCCAGGTCGCGTCGCTCGCGGCCTTCGCCGAGGGGGGTGGCACGCTCGTCGTCGGCTTCGGCACGGCGATCACCGACGAGCACCTGCACGTGCGGCTCGGCGGCTACCTCGGCGAGCCGTTGCGGCGCGCGCTCGGCGTCTGGATCGAGGAGTTCGCACCACCCGCCGCACCCGACCTCGGTGCGGTCGGCGGGGGAGCAGCGCCGACGGTCGCACTCGAGGGCGACGCGGTCGGCGGCGCGGCATCCGGTTCGGTGTGGGCGGAGGTCGTGCGCGTCGACGACGCCGAGACGCTCGCGACGTTCACCGACGGCGCGCTCGCCGGGTGGCCCGCGGTGACCCGGCGTGCCGCCGGTGAGGGCGGTGAGGGCGGTGGCGCTGCGTGGTACGTGGCGACCCTGCCCGACCGCGACGGGCTCGCCCGGCTCGTGTCACGCGTGGTCGAGGACGCCGGCATCGAGGTGCCGCCGTCGCCGACCGCGTCGCCGTCGCGCGCGGGCGACGTCGAGGTCGTGCGCCGGGGCGAGCTGACGTTCGTCATCAACCACGGGGCGGATGCCGCGGAGCTGCGCATCGACGGCACCGACGTGCTGACCGGGGCCGCGGCATCCGGTCTCGAGCTGCCCTCGCAGGGGGTGGCGATCGTCCGCCCCTGACGTGAGGACGGGAATACGCACGACCTCCTCCACGTTGTTGAGAATGATTTTCGATAACGTGGAGGAGGTCCCCATGAAGGTACGCGCATCGATCAGGTCGCTCGCCGCCCAGCGTGGCGCGAAGGTGGTGCGTCGGCGCGGTCGCACGTTCGTGATCAACCCGTCGAACCCGCGCATGAAGGCCCGTCAGGGCTGACGCGGCGCCTCGCTCGCGAATTCGGCGCCCCGGTTCCGATGAACCGGGGCGCCGTCGCGTCTGCGCGCGTAGGCTGAGCGCATCATCATCCGCCGTAGCGCGGGATGCCGCGCGGGGAGGCAACAGCAATGGAGCTCACGACCGACCTCACGACCGAGAAGATCGCACGCGCGTTCTCGAGCCATCGGTTCGACGTCGCGCTGCCGCATCTCGCCGACGACGTCGTCTGGACGCAGGTGGGCAATAAGCCGTTGCTCGGCCGCAAGAAGGTGGAGAAGGCGTGCAAGGCCACCGCCCACGACCTAGCCGAGGTCACCACCGAGTTCCAGCGCTTCCGCACCGTGGTGGGCGAGGACAGCGTCGTGGTCGACAGCCTCGCCCGCTACAGCGAGGCCGACGGGAGCGTCTCGATCGTCGCCTCCTGCGACGTCTACGACTTCGTCGACGGGCGCATCAGCGAGATCGTCTCGTACACGGTCGAACTCCCCGAGTGGTGAGTCCGAGGGGCGGATGCCGCAGACGGCTCCGCCCCCTCGCTCACGGCCCACGAGCGCTCAGGCGGTCGTCGGCTGCGAATCCCGCTCCGCCTCCTCAGCCGAGGCGTGCCCGTGCGCGTTCCCGCGAATGAAGACGAGCAGCACGAATCCGGCGGCGATGAGGAGGATGGTAGCCGGGCCGGCGAGCGCGAGCAGGGGGTTCTGCGACGCCGCGTTCGTCTCGTCGATGCCGCCGCTCGCGAGGAACGTGGTGGGGTCGGTCAGCGCGTGCAGGATGATCGGCCAGACGAGGTTGCCCGTCACGCGCAGCGTGACGTACATCAGGATGCCGAACGCGAAGGTGTAGAGCAGCGTGAAGCCGACCGTCGCGATCGACTGTCCGGTGAACAGGTTCACGCTGTGCAGCAGGGCGAAGATCAGCGTCGACAGCGCGGCGACGACCCACTCGTCGTAGCCGCACCGGCGCAGCAGCGTCACCGCGAGGCCGCGCGTGAGCAGCTCCTCGGAGAGCCCGATGAAGGCACCGGCGACGAACGTCATCGCGATCACGCCGGCCGAGTAGGCGCCGTAGTCGATCCCGAAGAGGCGCAGCAGGATCGGGATGGCCACGACGACCGGCGCGATCCACATCCACCAGCTGCCCTTCACCGGCTGGCGTGCGAACAGCGGCTTCGGGAGCCAGCCGATCGACCACGCGAACGCGAGCAGCACCATCGAGCCGAGGATCACCGGGAGCGCGAGGGCGACGAAGACGCTCCCCGGCGTCGCGAACGTGTTCTCGGGGTCGACGACACCCTGCGTGAACGGGACGGCCGCGAAGGGCAGCAGCTGGTACACCGCCAGGTAGACGACGGCGAGGCCGAACGCCTTCCACCAACCGCCTCGGTTCCAGAACGCCTTCCAGCCCGAAGTGCGCGCAGTGGTCGTGTCGGTCATCGTTCCCCCAGGTGTCGTCGTCGGCAGCCGCCACGTGACGGATGCCCCGCTCTCACGGTAGTGGTGCGAGCACGCTCGGGATGGAGCCGACGGGTGCCATGCTCGCGCGGACAGGCGCATGCTGGAGGCATGGCCGCAGGTCGTCGACCACGGAAGCCGCCGCGCTGGCTCCTCCGGGCGAGTGCGCCGTTCGCGCTCGCGCTCGCCGGGCGGCGCTGGTTCCCGCTCTGGGCCATCGTGCACCACCGCGGGCGGCGCAGCGGCACGGAGTACGACACGCCCATCGCGATCGTGCCGGCCGTGGCATCCGACGTCGTGCTCATCGGCCTGCCCTGGGGCGCCACGACCGACTGGGCCCGGAACGTGCAGGCCGCGGGACGTGCGGTGCTCTCGTGGCGGGGCCGGATCGTGGTGGTCGACGAGCCGCGCATCGTCGGGCCCGAGGTCGCGACCGCGATGTCGAAGCCGCCGTTCCGGCCGGTGGTGCGGAGCTTCCCGGCCGCGCTGGTGCTGACGCGGCGCTGAAGCGTCGACGCGTCCGAGGCATCCGACGCATTCACCGCACCTCGCGCCGGGGCGCATGTCACACGCCGCTCGCGGGCGGTGTCTCCATGACGAAGGCGCACGACGCACGAGTCACTGGAGGAGACATGACCACCGGAACGAGGGTTCCCGCGACCGAGCTCACCGGCCTGTACGGCATGGCGATCAAGGTGTTCGCCAAGCGGATGATGGGCGAGGTCCCCGACTCGATCGGCGTGCTGTGGCACCAGCCCGCCGTGCTCAAGGACCTCACGGCGCTCGGACGCAGGGCCGAGAAGTGGAACGCGCTCGACCCGAACCTCGCCACCTACGCGACCATGGCGTCGGCGGCGTACGTCGGCTGCAGCTTCTGCCTCGACCTGCACTACTTCCTGGCGCACGACCACGGTCTCGACGAGGCCAAGGCGCGGGAGGTGCCGCGGTGGCGCGAGTCCACGGCGTTCACGCCGCTCGAGCGCCGGGTCATGGAGTACGCCGAGGCGATGAGCACGACCCCGGTCGGGGTGACCGACGAGCTGTCGGCCGAGCTGCTCGAGGCGCTCGGCCCGGGCGCGCTCGTCGAGCTCGCGGCGCGCATCGGACTGATGAACGCGACCGCGCGCAGCAACATCGCCCTCGGCATCCGCTCGGCGGAGTTCTCGGCCAGCTGCGGGTTGCCGCCGCTCGCGGAGCGCTCGTCGGTCGCCATAGGCTCGAACGCATGAGCACCGACCCGTTCGTCGCCCACCGCGGCCTGCTCTTCACGGTCGCGTACGAGCTGCTCGGCTCGGCGGCCGACGCCGAGGACGTGCTGCAGGAGTCGTGGCTGCGCTGGTCGCAGGTCGACCAGTCGCAGGTGCGGGAGCCGCGCGCGTACCTCGTGCGCATCGTCACGCGCCAGGCGCTGAACCAGCTGCGCACGGTGTCGCGTCGTCGCGAGGAGTACGTGGGGGAATGGCTGCCAGAGCCGCTCATCACGAGCCCCGATGTCGCCGACGACGTCGAGCTCGCCGAGAGCCTCTCGATGGCGATGCTCACGGTGCTCGAGACGCTCGGGCCCACCGAGCGCGCCGTGTTCGTGCTGCGCGAGGTGTTCGACGTGCCCTACGACGAGATCGCCGAGGCGGTCGGCAAGACGCCCGCCGCGGTGCGGCAGATCGCGCACCGCGCGAAGGAGCACGTGGCGGCGCGCCGGCCGCGAGTCGAGGTCGACCCGGCCGAGCAGGAGCAGGTGGTCGAGCGGTTCCTCGCCGCGTTCAACACCGGCGACCTGCAGGGCCTCATGGATGCGCTCGCACCCGACGTGGTCGCGGTCGCCGACGGCGGCGGCAAGGTGCGCGGCGCGGCCCGACGGCCCATCGTCGGCGCCGCGAAGCTGGTCGCCTACGTGAGGGGCGGCCTCGCGAAGTTCGGCGTCACGCCGGTGGCGACGCCGGCCTGGGTCAACGGCGGCCCGGGTGCGCGGGTCGAGGTCGACGGCACGATCGTCGCCGCGCTGAGCTTCACGATCGAGCACGGCCGCATCACGCAGATCTTCTCGGTCGCGAACCCCGAGAAGCTGGAGCGGCTCGACGCGGAGTCGGCCATCGCGCGGTGAGCGAGGCGGATGCCGCGCCGCTCGGCCGCAGGTTCAGCCCTCGGCCGGACGACGCCGGTTCCAGTGGGCGAGCTTGCCCGGCGCCGCCGAGAGCCAGAGCTCCCGGATCGTCCCGTCGGGCGCGGGGTCGACGACGAGCACGCCGACCACTGTGCCGTCGCGCGAGCGCAGCGCGAGGCCGGGCGCGCCGTTCACGTGCGCGGTCGCGAACGCGGCATCGGGATGCCGCACCCGCAGGCCGTCGAGCGCGCCCGCCACGCGCGCCCGGCCCCGCAGCTCGGCGCCCGTCGGGCCGCCCGTGTCGACCACGAGGCGGCAGTCGGTGGCGAGGAGGCTCGCCTCGGCGAGGTCGTCGCGTCGTTCGAGCGCGGCGAGCAGGCCGGCGACGAGGGCATCAGGCTGCACGGGATGTCACGCCACCGAGCTTGTCGGGGTTCATCATCCAGAGCACCTGGTCGATGCCCTGATCGGATGCGACGACGGCGAGCACGGCGAAGGTGTCGCCGTCCTTCGACAGCAGCACCGACGGCTGCCCGTTCGTCTGGGTCTCGGTGAACGTCACACCCGGCCAGAAGTGCCTGTGGAACGCACGGACGAACTTCGCGACGGTGACCCGTCCGCGCACGGGGAACTTCGAGGCGCGCACCACGCCACCGCCGTCGGAGTACGACACGACGTCCTCGGCGAACAGTCGCTCGAGCTGCTCGAGGTCGCCGGTCTGCGCGGCGCTCACGAACGCGGTGAGCAGGCGCCGCTGCTCCGACGCCGACACGTCGCGCCGGCGCTCCCCGGCGAGGTGCTTGCGCGCACGGCTCACGAGTTGGCGGGCCGCGGCCTCGGAGACCCCGATGATCTCGTGGATCTGCGCGTACGAGTAGGCGAACGCCTCGCGAAGCACGTAGGCGGCGCGCTCGGTCGGAGTGAGCCGCTCGAGCATCACGAGCACCGCGTAGCCGAGGGCCTCGGTGCGCTCGGCGCCGAGCGTCGGGTCCTGGCTCGTGTCGACGGGCTCGGGAAGCCACGGGCCGATGTACGTCTCGCGACGTGCACGCGCGGACTGCAGGGCGTTGATGGCGAGGCGAGTGGTCGTCGTGGCGAGGAACGCCGCCGGATCCTGCACGACCGAGCGGTCGGTGCCCTGCCAGCGCAGCCACGCCTCCTGCACGATGTCCTCCGCCTCCGAGGCGCTGCCGAGCATCCGGTACGCGATGCCGAAGAGTCGCCGGCGCACGGATTGGAAGGCGGCGAGCGCGTCGTCGAGGTTCTCGTCCATCCACCCATCCTGTCGGTCGCCCGGTGGCCGCGCATGCGCCGCCACCTGCTGAGACCGGATGGGACGCCGTGGTGTGACGGGCTCGACCGATGCGATCCCGGTCGAGCCCGCGGCGCGTGCGGCTATCCCAGCGGGCGGTTGCTGCGGATGATCCCGTCGGGGTCGACGCGGCGCTTCACGCCGGCGAGCCGATCGACCACGTCGGCGGAGTAGGCGTCGGCGAGTGTCGTTCCGAGCCCGAGGAACGTGGGCACGGTGGTGTCACCCCGATGTCGTGCCACGAGGTCGCGCATCGGCTGCAGCGCGGCGACCGGGTCGAGCGACGGGTCCATCAGCAGCACGCCGGCGTTGAGGAACCCGCCCGCGCGCACCGCGCCCACGGCCGAGAACTCGGCGCCCAGGTCGTCGGCGATCGCGCCGCCGAGGGTGCGCACGCTGCATCGCATGAGGCCGTGCTGGGCGCCCGCCAGGAAGGCGTCGACGAACTCCCGGGCGAACTCGTCGTCGAGCGTGTCGACCGCCCCGCCGAAATCGGCGTTCGGCATCGGGTCGACCGGCTCGGCGGCGACGGCGGCGAGCGACCCGATCGTGAACACCGTGAGCGTGTCGGCGACGGGCTCGGCCACCGAGAGGAGCCGGTCGGCGTACGACCGCCCGGTCGCCTCGTCGCCGACGTGCACGAGCGCGACGCTGGCGACGGTCTGGCCGCGAAGCGGCGGCGGCACCAGGGGCATGTCGGGGAACTGCATCATGCCGACGTCGAGCCCGAGCTCGGGGACGTCGCGCGCGAGCTCGAACGCGGCCGAGATGACATCGACGGCGTTCCGCGCGGGGAAGGCGAGGGAGCCGCCGAGGAGTGCGTCGCCGGGGTAGAGCGCGAGCTCGATGGCCGTGATCACGCCGAACAGGCCGCCACCGCCCCGGAGCGCCCAGGCCAGCTCGGCGTCGTCGGAGTCGGTGACCCGGCGCACGTCGCCCGCGGCGTCGACGAGTTCGACCGCGACGATCGAGCGCGCGGGGATGCCGTAGCGACGGCTGAACATCGATTGCCCGCCGTTGATCGTGAGCCCGACGACGTTCACCTCGGGGTTGGAGCCGGCCAGCCCGATGAGCCCGGTGCCGTCGAGGCGCTCGAGCGCGCGCCCCCAGTTCACGCCCGCGCCGACGCGGAGCAGCCGTGCCTCGGTGTCGACGACGATCTCGTCGAACCGCGACGGCCGGATCAGGATCACGCCGGCGAGGTCGCCGTCGGCGCCGTGGCCGTTCGGCTGCGTCGTCACGCCGTAGCCGCCATCGCGAGCGGCGGCGATGATCGCCTGCACGTCGGCGACATCGGCCGGCGTGGCGACGGCCGCGGGCCGCTGGTCGACGGCCAGGTTCCACGGCTGGCGCGCCGTGTCGTAGTCGGCATCGCCCTCGAGCACGATCGTGCCCTGCAGGTCGGAGCGGAGCCGCTCGAGAGCAGCGCGGTCGGAAACGGACATCTTCATCCCCCATTCGGTCGGGGCCCACCGTATCGTCCGGCACCGACGGTGTGGAAGGGATGTCCCCTCCCACCCTGTCGGTCGGCGGCACCGCGCGCGTATGGTGAGGAGCGTGCCATCCGCATCGGACCTGGATGAGGCGGCCGCCACCTTCTCGGAGCTCCGCCCGCGCCTGTTCGGCATCGCGTACCGCATGCTCGGCAGCGTCGCCGACGCGGACGACGTCGTGCAGGACGCCTGGATCCGCTGGCAGGAGTACGACCGATCGGCCGTGCGCGAGCCGGCCGCGTTCCTGGCCACGACCACGACCAGGCTCGCCATCAACGAGCTGCAGTGCGCGCGCGTGCGGCGGGAGGGGTACGTCGGCCCGTGGGTGTCCGAGCCGATCGACACCCGCGACGACCCCGAGCTCGCGGCGGAGCGCGACGAGGCGCTCGAGTCCGCCGTGCTGCTGCTGCTCGAGCGGCTGTCGCCGACCGAGCGCGCGGCCTACGTGCTCCGCGAGGCGTTCGCGTACCCCTACGAGCGCATCGCCGAGATCGTGCAGACGACCGCGGCCAATGCGCGGCAGCTCGTCAGTCGCGCACGCCGGCATCTCGCCGAAGGCCGCCACGCGACGGTGCGGTCGGACGACCGGCACCGGCTGGTGGTCGCATTCCGCGAGGCGGCGCGGGTCGGTGCACTCGCGTCCCTCGAGTCGCTCCTCGCGGGGCCGGCTCAGCCGGTGAGCACGGCGTCGAGGCTCTCCCGCACGATCGCGAGGCCACGGCGGAGTTCGTCCTCGTCGATGGTCAGCGCGGGCAGGAACTTCAGCACCTCGTCGAACGCGCCCGACGTCTCGATCACGAGCCCGCGCCCGAACGCCGCCTTCGAGATGCGGCCCGCCAGCGTGCGGTCGCCGTCGCAGGCGAGCCCGTACATGAGGCCGCGGCCGCGCACCACGAAGCCCTGCTCGGGGTGGTCGGAGGCGATGCGCTCGAGCTCCTCGCGCAGGAGCGCCGACTTCGCGGCGATCGCGTCGGTGAACGCCGAGTCCGCCCAGTAGGTCTCGAGCGCGACCCGGGCCGACACGAACGCGAGGTTGTTGCCGCGGAAGGTGCCGGTGTGGGCCCCCGGCTTCCACACGTCGACCTCGGGGCGCAGCAGCACGAGCGACATCGGCAGGCCGGAGCCCGAGATCGACTTCGAGACCGTGACGATGTCGGGGACGATGCCAGACTCCTCGAACGCGAAGAACGCACCCGTGCGGCCGACGCCCGCCTGGATCTCGTCGAGGATCAGCAGGATGCCACGCGCCTCCGTGAGCTCGCGCAGGCGTCGCAGCCACGGTGCGCGTGCGACGTTGATGCCGCCCTCGCCCTGCACCGCCTCGACGATCACGGCGGCGGGCAGGTCGAGTCCCGAGCCCGGGTCGTCGAGCATCTTCTCGAGCAGGTCGAGCGTGTCGACGTCGGCGCCGAGGTAGCCGTCGTAGGGGAGGCGCGCGACGTCGTCCAGTCCGACGCCCGCGGCCGAGCGGTAGTGGCTGTTGCCCGTCGCGGCGAGGGAGCCGAGGCTCAGCCCGTGGAAGGCGTTCGTGAACGCCACGACCGTCGAGCGGCCGGTCGCCTGACGCGCGACCTTCAGGGCAGCCTCGACGGCGTTCGCGCCGGTCGGCCCGGTGAACTGCAGCTTGTGGTCGAGGCCGCGCGGCTGCAGCACGATGCGCTCGAACGCCTCGATGAACGCCTGCTTCGCCGAGGTGGCCATGTCGAGGCCGTGGATGATGCCGTCGCGCTCGAGGTACTCGATGAGCGCCCGCGTGAATGCGGGGTTGTTGTGCCCGTAGTTGAGCACGCCGGCGCCGGCGAAGAAGTCCAGGTATTCGCGGCCGTCGGCGTCGACGAGGGTCGAGCCGGTGGCCCGGTCGAACACGGTCGGGAACGCGCGGATGTACCCGCGCACCTCGGACTCTCGGCGGTCGAAGACTTCCAGGGCTGCGACGCTGCTCATGGCAGGCGGACTCCTCTCGAGGCGGGGGACGGTGAATCGACCCTACGTCCTCCAGCCGAGCGTTCCGTGCACGGGGCGGGCGAACGGCGGGATGATGGAAGCAGAGAGATCGCCACCTCGAGGAGGCGACGCCATGGCATTCGACACACCGAACGGCACCCGAGGCGCGAGGCAGCCCGGCCGCAGCCGCATCGAGCAGCGGGGCAACCGCTGGATGGTCGAGCGCATCCGTCGGAAGGGCGCGAAGGACGACCGCCAGGTGGTGCTCGTGACGATCGGCAAGCGCACGGGCATGGAGCGCAGGAACCCGGTGCGGTCCTTCCCCGAGCCCGACGGCTCGCGGCTCATCGTCGCGTCGGCGAACGGTGCGCCGCGCAACCCGTCGTGGTACTACAACATCGCGGCCAACCCCGAGCGGGTGCGGATCGAGTACGCCGGGCAGCGCGTCGACGTGACCCCGTCGCAGCTGCACGGCGACGAGCGTGCCGCGGCCTGGCGGCGCGTCACGACCGAGGCGCGCGGCTTCGCCCGCTACGAGCGGATCACCGACCGGGAGATCCCCGTCATTCGGCTGACGCCGCGCGGGTCGAACGTGTGAATCCGGTCGGGAACTGACCGAGGGTCGTCGTACGCTCGCCGCATGGCCGAGCCGACGACTGCGAAGTACGACGTCAAGCGCGAGCATCGCGAGCTGTACGCCCCCTCGGCGAAGGACTTCGCGATCGTCGAGGTGCCGCCCATGCGATACCTCGCGGTCGACGGGCACGGCGATCCCAACAGGGAACCGACCTACCGCGAGGCGGTGCAGGCCCTCTACGGGGTGGCCTACACCGTGAAGTTCACGAGCAAGGGGCTCGGGCGCGACTTCGTCGTCGCCCCGCTCGAGGGGCTGTGGTGGGCCGAGGACCCGCGCGCATTCGCGGCGCGCGACAAGGGCGCGTGGAGCTGGACGATGCTCATCGCCCAGCCCGATTGGATCGACGAGGACGCGGTCGCCGACGCGGTGGCAGCCGTGCGCGCGAAGGCGGCGAAGGCCGGGGATCCGGCGAACCCGGCGCTCGACCTGCTCCGGCTCGAGCACCTGACCGAGGGCAGGTCGGCGCAGATCCTGCACGTCGGCTCGTACGAGGACGAGTCGCCGACGCTCGCGCGCCTCCACGACGAGTGGATGCCGCAGCACGGCCTCACCTTCAACGGCCCGCACCACGAGGTCTACCTCAGCGACCCGGGTCGCACCGCGCCCGAGAAGTTGAAGACCGTGCTGCGCCAGCCGGTGCGGCCGGCCTGACGGCGGCCCTCACCCGCGCGACCGGCGCGCGGGCGCGCGTGTCCTGCGCGGAGGAGTGATGATCCGGCGGCGGGTGGGACCAGCCGTGGTCTGCTTGGCGCAACCCCGTAGGGACAGGCCGCCTGAAACCCAGTGCTCCCGCTCTTACCTCACGACTCGACCGAATCTCTCCACCAGCTCAGACCGGCCAGGCGGTCGATCTGTGACGCTCATGTCGAATCCGCCTCACATGAGGCGGATTCGACACGAGCGGAGGGGAACACGCCTGCCCAGATCATGCGGCCGCTCAGGCCGCCCCACCACTCACTCCGGCCGGTTCCCCGCCTCCCCGTTGATCGTGAACGGCGTCGTCACGCCCTCGTACATGACGTGCGCGACGAGTCCGTCGACCGCGTGGGGGAGCGTGTGGCAGTGGTCGCTCCAGATGCCGGGGTTGTCGGCGACGAACGCGATGTCGTAGGACTCGCCCGGGTGCACGTCGAGCGAGTCGACGATCCAGGGGCTGCCGGATGCCGCGACGCCGTCACGCGACAGCACCACCACGTGGTGCCCGTGCAGGTGCATGGGGTGCACGTCGCCCGAGTCGTTGCGCAGGCGCATCACGACGACGTCGCCCTCGCTCACCTCGAACATCGGCACGTCGGGGAACATGCGCCCGTTGATCGTCCAGAAGTTGCCCGGGCGCCCGTCGATGATGCCGAAGCGTCGCGCGATCACGTAGTCGTACGAACGGTCGGGCATGGTCGGGTCGAAGTCGAGCGCCGCCGGTGCGCCGTAGGCGAGCAGGTCGAGCGTCGTCGAGGGCTGCGGCACGGGCGGGGCGGATGCCTCCGGCGCCTGCGCATCCCCGATGAGCACGCTGCGCGCGCCGCCCGTGTGCAGTCGCACCAGCTCGCCGCGCGCCGGCGACCGCATCTCGACGTCCGCGCGCCCGCCCGCCGGGATGAGCACGCGCTGCCCCTCGACCTCGGCGGGCTCGTTCACGTCGTGCCCGTCGGTCGCGACGACACGGAACGGGGCATCCGACCAGACCGAGGCGGTGCCCTGGTCGGTGTTGACGACGCGCACGCGCACGATCGATCCGGGGGCGGCGTCGACGCGCTCGTCGCCGGCCGCGCCGTTCAGCGTGTGCTGCCCGCCGTAGACGTGCAGGAGGGCCGTGACGTCGGTCGCGGGGACCGGCGGATGCGCGGCATCCGTCGACGCGGTCGTCGAGGCCGGTGCCACGGCCGCCGGCTCGATCACGATCGCGCCGAGCAGGCCGCCGACGACCTGTTCGTGCGACACCTGGTGGGAGTGGTACCAGTACGTGCCGGCGTCGGTCGCCTCGAAGCGGTAGACGTGGCGGCCGCCGACGGGCACGGCGTCCTGCGTGATGCCGGCGACGCCGTCGGCCGAGTTGGGCACGTCGATGCCGTGCCAGTGCAGCGTCGCCCCGGCATCGACCGACTCGTTCACGAACGTCACCTCGACCAGGTCGCCCTGCCGCGCGCGGATCTCGGGCCCCGGGGAGGCGCCGTTCACGGTGTAGCCCTCGACCGGCCGGCCGCCGGGCACGTCGATCGTGCCCCGCCGGGCGGTGAGCTCGACGCGCACGTCGGGTGCGCGGTCGGGGTCGGCCGTGAGCGCCGTGACGTCGACGGCTCCGGTGGCGACGCCGGCGGATGCCGCGGACGCGCCCGACCCCGCCGGGCTGCCGTGCCCGTGGCCGGCGCCGCTTCCGCCGCCTCCGGCGCCCATGTCCATGACCGAGTACTCGCCGAGCAGCGTGGAACTCCACGCGAGCGCGCCGGCGCCGAGCGCGGTCGTGACCGCGACGCCGACGACGGCGCACCGCAGGAGATCACGCCGAGACGGCATCGCTCGTCGCCTCCTCGGAGGACGCGGCGGTCGTGTCGGCGCCCGGGCGTGCGGCCCGTCCGCGGAACGCGGCGATCACGGCCGCGACGACGATCGCCAGCGCATTGGCGCCGTGGATGAGGCCGAGGTAGGGGACGTCGGTGATCGAGAAGCCGAGCGTCACCTGCAGCACGATGAGCGCGAACGTGATGGCCGCCCAGAGCTTCGCGCCACGGGCGCGGACGAAGAACGAGACGACGAGCAGGGCGAGGGCGAGGAGCGGCAGCACCACGCCGCCGACGATCCCGTGGATCCAGAAGCCGAGTTCGCCCGAGCCGCCCGCGCCGCCGCTCTCGAGCAGCGCCTTGTCGACGACGTCGCCGTTCGACACCCGGTTGAGCACGCCGCCGAAGGCGAACGCGATGGCGGCGGCCTGCACGACCACACCGCCGGCGATGATCCAGGCCAGAGCCGTGTAGACCTTGCGCATGAGGTGACTCCCTGTTCGGTGCGGCGCGCCGTGGTGGCATCCGCTCGCCCTCGAGGCTCGCGCAGGCGCGCCGGCGCCGGAACGCAGCAGGCCCGGAACCTGTGTGGCGGTGCGCCGCACGTCGCATGGGGGCTGGCCGCCAAGGGGTGGTACGGATGCCCCTCTCCCGCTGGCGCGGCAGGAGGAGGACCATGGGAGTGTGCTCCGCAGGTGGGGATGGTTCGCAGCACTGGCGCCGCTGGGAGCGGCGTCCCTGCTGTACGTCGTGGTGGCGCGCGGATTCCTCGCCGGAGCGGCGGCGGATCCCAGCCTCGGCTGGCCCCTGCTCGGCATCCTGCCCCTGTTCGCGTTCAGCATGTGGCTGCTCACGGTGTCGACGGCACGATCGGCACTGTTCCTCGCGTGGGCGGCGACGGCGATGGCGATCGGCTCGGCCTTCGAGACGTTCCGGCTGACGAACCCCGACGTGATCGCGGAGCCGTGGTACCCGCTCCTCAACCTCGTCGAGCTGACCGCCTCCACGGTCGCGTCCGCCGCCTTCGTCAGCATGTTCGCGACCTTCCCGACGGGCATCCCCGAGCGGCGCTGGCAGCGGATCTCGGTCGGCCTGTTCTGGGTCCCGGTCGTCGTCGTCCCGCTCTCGCTGTTCGTCGTGCCGCACGTCCTCACGGTGCAGGTGCACGCCGACCAGGGGGAGGACATCCCGAACCCGTTCGCCCTGCCGGCCCTCGCCTGGGCGAGCCCGATCGTGTCGTGGATCGTCTACTCGTGGCCGGCGGTGTTCCTCGCCCTCGCGGTGCTGATCTCGCGCGCGTTCTTCGGGGATCCCGAGGTGCAGGCCCGCACCCGCCTGATGGCCTGGCTGACCTTCGCGATCTTCGTGAGCTACTCGCTCACGCTGTTCCTGCCCGAGAACGTGCTGCTCAACGCCGTGGTGCTCGTGATCCTCACGGCGGTCCCGCTCGTGGCGATCCACGGCATCCTCCGCTACGGCGCGTTCGACGTCGCCGCAGCCGACCGCGCGCGCTCCGTCACGCGGTCGTCGAACGTGCTGATCACGGTGCTCTACGGCATCGCCGCCGTCGCGCCCGCCGTGCTGCTCGGCGATCGGCTGACCCCGCTCGGCATCGCCTTCCTCACGGCGATCGTCGCGGTCGCCCTGCTGCCCGTGCGGGGATGGCTCCAGCGGTGGATCCACCGCGTCGTGTTCGGCGACCGCGACCGCCAGCTCGCGATGCTCAGCGAACTCGGCGCGGAGCTCGAGCGCTCGGCCGACCCCGGCGACCTCCTGACGCACCTGGCGACCGCGGTCGCCGACGGACTGGGCGCGACCTGGGTGCGCATCCGCCTCGCGACGTCGGATGGCGCGCTCGCCGACTCGCCCGCAGGGGTCGCCGGCGACGTGGTCGGCGATCCGGTCGAGGGGGCCGACCTCGTGCATGCCGAGGAGTTCCTCGGCCGCATCGACGTCGGGCCGCGCCACCGCGGAGAGTACAGCGAGGCCGAACGCGCGTTGCTGCGCACGGTGGCCGGCCAGGCCGCGGCATCCGTCGCCAACGTGCGCCTCACCGCCCGGCTCGCCGAGCAGCTCGCCGAGCTGACCGCCTCGCGGGAACGACTCGTTGCGGCGCAGGACGGCGAGCGCCGGCGCCTCGAACGCGACCTCCACGACGGGATCCAGCAGGACATCGTCGCCCAGATCGCGGGCCTCCGGCTGGCCCGGAACCGGCTGGAGCGGGGCCAGCTCGCGGCGGCCGACCTGGCGGAGCTGCAGGAGCAGGCCCGCCAGACGCTCACCGACCTGCGCGAGCTCGCGCACGGCATCCACCCGCCGGTGCTCAGCGACAACGGGCTCGTGGCCGCCATCGAGTCGGGCGCCGCACGGTACCCGATCCCGCTCACGGTGCACGCGGATGCGCGGGTCCGCGCCGAGCGGTATCCCGCCGACGTCGAGACGACCGCCTACTACGTGGTGCGCGAGGCGCTGACGAACACGGCGAAGCACGCGCACGCGACGCGCGCGTCGGTCGAGCTCGCGCGGTCGAACGGCCACCTTCGCGTCTCGATCAGCGATGACGGGTGCGGCGTCGGCTCGACTCCGGCGACGGCGGCGTCGACCGGCGGACTCGCGAA
>CBFGWW010000014.1:0-25239 GCA_965652625.1 uncultured Agromyces sp. | reverse complement strand
GTTCCCGAGTTCCCGAGTTCCCGAGTTCCCGAGTTCCCGAGTTCCCGAGTTCCCAGCGTTCCACGCTCCACGCTCGGAGGGTCCGGGCTCGAGGTTCAGAGGTGAGAGCTCCCGACGTTCGAACGGGAGGGACCGGCTCCGCAACCCGGACACGGAGGAGGATGGGGTCGTGGACGCGAGAGTGCGATTCGACCGCGGGAACTGGCTCGTGTGGGCGCAGTTCGCGCTCTTCCTCCTGCTCCTGCTGCCCGGCGATCCGCTCTGGAGCGCCACCTGGATCACCGTGCTCGCGGCGCTGGCCGTGGCGGCGGGCCTGGGCGTCGCCGTCGCCGGCTTCGCGGTGCTCGGACGCGACCTCGTGGTGTGGGTCGCGCCGAAGCCCGACGCGCCGCTGCGCACCGACGGGATCTACCGCCTCACGCGGAATCCGATCTACCTCGGGCTCATGGTCGCGGCCGCCGGATGGGTGCTCTGGCGGGCGCGCATCGAGCTCGTCGTCGTATGGGTCCTGCTCTGCGTCGTGCTCGTGATCAAGGCGCACGTCGAACAGCATCGGCTCCTCGACGCGTTCGGCGACGACTACCGCGCCTACGCGGAGCGCACGCCGCTGCTCCTCTTCGGTCGCGGCATCCGCTGACGGGCGCTCATGCCGGCCCCGACGAAGGCGCCGCAGGGGGCGCGGTCGACTCGCGGAGCATGCGGAACTCGTGCCGCCGCAGCATCCGGAGCAGCCACGACGCCGGCGGGCCGAACGCGCGCAGTCCGTCCTCGGTCGGGCACGGCCCGATGCGGTCGATGGAATACTCGCGGCCGTGCCACACCACGACGGCGTGGCTGGCCGCCACCACGTTCCGGTACCAGTTCACGCCGGCGCCGTAGGTGAGCTCGGCGACGAACCCGTCGGGCACGCGCGCGAGGATGAGCGGCGTCTCGAACGTCGCACCGCTCCTGCGCCCGACGTGTCGGATCAGGGAGAACGGGCCGATCCCGCGCCGCGCCATCCGCAGGGTGAGTGGATTGAACGTGTGCTTGATGGTGGTCAGCCACGCCTGCTTGATGCGTCCCATCGCGGCGCCGTTCGCCCGGGTCAGGCCAGCGACGGCGTGGGCGCGTCGGGCTCGGATGCCGCGTCGCCCGCCCGGGTCGGCCCCGACTCGAGCAGGCTCATGATCGCGTGCAGCGGGATGGCCGCCCACGTCGGGCGGTTCCGGGCCTCGTAGATCGCCTCGTACACGGCCTTGTCGAGCTCGAACGCGGCGAGCAGGTCGCGGTAGCCGCTCAGGTCGAGACCGGATGCCGCGACGTAGCCCTCGAGGAACGCCCGCCGCGCGGCATCCGCCCACGCGACCGCCGACCCCGCGCGCTCGGGCAGCGCGAGCCCCGTCGACCCGGCGACGTAGTCGAACGAGCGGAGCATGCCCGCGACGTCGCGCGCCGGCACGTCGGGGCGCTGCCGGTCGTGCATGGGGCGCATGGGCTCGCCCTCGAAGTCGAGCAGCACCCAGCCTCGGTCGGGCACGAGGAGCACCTGGCCGAGGTGGAGGTCGCCGTGGATGCGCTGCAGCTCGGGCCACGCGCCCGCCTGCGCCCGCGCGTAGAACGCCTCGATCGCGGCGCGATGGGGCTCGAGCTCGGGCACCTCCGCCACCGCGATGGCGAGCCGGCGCGTCCAGGCCGACGTGATCGCGTGGACGTGCTCGGGCGTCGACGGTTCACGGGGGAACAGGCGGCCGAGCGACAGGTGCACCTCGGCGACGGCGGCGCCGAGCGCGCGGGCCTCGTCGGTGAAGGGCGTGCCCGACGCGGCCGACGAGAGCGCGACGCGCCACGCGTCCTCGACGCCGGGCAGGAACTCCTGCGCGAATGCGAGGTGCCCGCGTGCGCGCCCGTCGGGGCGGCCGACGTCGTCCCACTCGCCCACGACGTCGCCGACGCTCGCGGGCACGTGCGGGGAGCCCGACGCCGCGAGCGCGGTCTGCAGCGTGACATCCGGATTCTCCCCGTGATGCAGCTGCCGGAACACCTTGCAGATGATCGGGGCCGTGTCGGCCGGGCGGAAGATGATCGACGTGTTCGACTGCTCCCCGCCGAGCACCGAGGCGGGGGCGGTCGTCGGCGGCCGCGTCGCGTCGCCCGAGTAGTGGCCGATCGCGTCGGCGCCGTCGGAGGCCGCCTCGCGATCGCCCACGATGGTCGCGAGCAGCGCGTCGGTGTAGGCGCGGTCGTGCGGTCCGTCGTAGAGGAAGCCGTCGTCGGCCAGCGCACCGATGAGGTGATCGGATGCCGCGGGCGACGCCAGGCGGTCCACCCGTTCGACGACCGGCACCTGGTACAGCACGGGCGGCTCCGACGCGTCGTCCATCACGAGGAGCGTGCGCACCCGCGCCTCCTCCTCGACCGTGGGCAGCTCGAACGCGCCGATGAGCCGCAGCGACGGCGTGTGGCCCTTGCCGCCGAACCAACGCTGCAGCGGCATCCACTCGGCGATCGCGGCCACGGCGCTGTCCATTCCTGAACCGTACGACGCGCCCCGGCCGATGTCGAGGAGCGACGCCGCGGGTTCCCGGGCCGCTCAGACCCCCGGAACGGGGCGCACCGGGTCGCCGACCCGGATGAGCGCCGGGCCTCCGCCGTGGTGAACCGAACCGTCGGCGCAAGGGGCATGCGCGGCCCGTGGTCTGCGACGATACTGGCCGCATGTGGACGGCGCTCCTCTTCGGGGCCGTGGCGTCGAGCGCCCTCGTGATCGGTGCCTTCGTCGGTGCGAGGTTCCGACTTCCCAAGCGGCTGCTCGCGATCATGCTCTCGTTCGCGGCCGGCATGCTCATCACGGCGTTGAGCTTCGAGCTCTTCGAGGACTCCTACGAACGCGGCGGCATCTGGATCGCGGGCGCGGGCCTCCTCGTGGGCGCCGGCGTCTTCACCGGACTCAGTGCCCTGCTCGACCGATGGGCGCAGGCCGGCTCGCGTCCGAAGCCGGCCGACGAGTACCGGGGCAGCGCGAAGCTCGACACGGATGCCGCGGCGGTCGATCGACCGCCCACGGCGGCGTCGGTGCGCGGTGCCGCCGGGCTCGCGCTCCTCGCCGCCGCCACCCTCGACGGCGTGCCCGAGGACCTGGCGCTGGGCATCTCGCTCACCGAGGGGACGGGTGGCGTCGCCCTGCTCGCCGCCATCTTCGTCTCCAACCTGCCCGAGGCGCTGGTGGGCGCCGCGTCGATGCGCGAGCAGGGCAGGTCGCTGCTCCAGATCATGGGGCTGTGGTCGGTGTGCGGCGTGCTGCTCGCCTTCGCCGTGCTCATCGGCGCGGGTCCGCTCTCGGGCAGCGATCCACAGCTCGTCTCGCTGCCCCTCGCCTTCGCGGCGGGCGCAGTGATCGCGGCGCTCGCCGACACGATCATGCCGGAGGCGTACGAGCACGGCGGACCGGCCGTCGCGATGAGCACCGCGGCTGGATTCGTGCTCGCGTTCGTGCTGTCGCTCGCCTGATGGCGGGCGGTCCCGAGGACCGACGCTGCCCCAGCCGTGTACCGAGAATCGGGGACTTGTCGTGGCATCCGCGTGCTCGTATCGTCGCGTTCGACCGCACCCTTCGACGACGAACGGAGCCGACATGCCAGCGACCTTGCTGCCCTCGAGCGGGGACCAGCCCGCAGCATCCGGCCCGCCCGTGAAGACGTGCGACGCGAGCGGCATGGCGGAGATCCACCGGATGTTCCGCGCGGGGTTCGGCGAGGGGCGGATGCTCGTGGAGGCGGTGCCCGAGGGCGACGCGGCGCAGGCCGACCTCGTCGGCGACCACCTCGACATGCTCTCGGTGGGCCTGCACGCCCATCACGAGGGCGAGGACACCATGCTCTGGGATCCGCTCGAGCAGCGCGCCCCCTCGTGCACCGCGCACGTCGAGCGGATGAAGCAGCAGCACGCCGCCATGCTCGTGCACCTCACGGCGATGGACGAGTCGCTGCCCGCCTGGCGCGCGAGCGGGCGATCGGCCGACGCCGAGGACGTGCTCGCCGCGCTCGACGGCATCAACGCGGCGCTCGCCGCGCACCTGCCCGACGAGGAGTCGAACATCGTGCCCGTCATGGAGACGGTGATCACCCAGTCCGAGGTCGACGCGCTGTCGGAGCACGGCCGCAAGTCGACGCCGAAGGGCAAGGCGTTCGTGGCGCTCGGCGCGATCCTCGCGGCGCAGCCCGACGGCGGGGCCGAATGGCAGCGCAAGCACCTGCCGCCGCCCGTGCGCCTCATCTGGCGGTGGTTCGGCCGGTCGAAGTACGAGGCGCACCGCGCAGCGCTCGTGAAGACGTGACGTGACGCCAGGCACACGGATGCCGCGCCGGGGTCGATCCCGACGCGGCATCCGTGTCGTGTGCTCGCCTCCTAGTCGAGCAGGTGCTCCAGTGCGCGGCCCATCCACTCGGCCCGCGCGTCGGCGCCCGTGATGCCCTCGAACCCGAAGCCGGTCGTCAGCGAACGCGGCGTCGCCACCACCGCGGCCTCGGGGAACCCGGCGGCCGTCGTGAAGGTGAAGTCGTTCGCGTTCGGGGCGCTGCCCTCGGGCGGTCCGGTGACCGCCCAGCCCCCGGTGTCGCCGCCCTCGAACGACGTCGTGCCCTGGCCGGTCGACACCGCGATGTCGTCGACGAACACGCCGAGGCCCTGGGTGGCCCAGTCGCTGATGTACGCGATCGAGACCTCGACCTGGCCGCCGGCGTAGTCCGACAGGTCGACGCTCCACTGCTGCCAGCCGCCCGAGCTGCCGGATGCCGCGTTCCACGCGCCGGTGGTGCCGGTCGGGTCGCACGACGTCTCGTCGACGAACGTCTGGTAGTGGTCGAGCTGCGGGTGCAGCTCGCGCCAGCCGGCCGGGCAGCTCTGCCCGGTGCTCTGGGTGGTGTTCCCGTTGAGGTCGGGCAGGGTCGTCCAGTCGTCGCCTCCGGCCGTTCGGGCCTCGACGGCGATGTGGTCCCACTCGGCCTCGGTGTCGTACGACGTCCAGAACGACAGCTGTGCGCCGCCCGCGGGCACGTCGATCGTGCGCGACAGGCGCTTGTACGACACGTCGGCGATCTGCGAGTAGACGTACGCCTCGCCGGTGTGCGGCTCGAACGGTCCGCCCGCACGGTCCCACCGACCGGCGACCCAGCTCTCGAACTGCGGGTACTGCGCCGGGTCGAGGATGCCGCTCGTGGTGATGAACGAGTTGCTGTGGTCCTGGTTCTTCGCGCTCTGGCCGCCGTTGAACGCCCAATCGAGACCGGTGAACGGCGTGTCGACGCCGAGCACGTCGAGGAGGCCCTTCTTGGCCGTCCCGGCGTCGTCGACGACGAGGAACGCACCGAGCCAGTACTGCAGGGTGTCGTTCGTCAGGTCGCCCGACCCGCCGAGCAGCCGGCATCGCGCCTCGACCGCAGGGTCGGCATGGCACTGCGCGTTCGCCTCGGTCGGGTCGTAGAACTGGAGGTTGACGAAGCCGGGGTTGTACTGCGTGCCGGCGTACTTGCCGGTGTAGAGCACCTTGCCGCCCTCGTTGAGGAAGTCGCGCACCTCGAGGATCTGGTCCAGTGCCAGCCGTGAGGCGTTGCCGCCCGCCCAGCCGGGTTCTCGGGTGATGATGTCCTCGCCCGTGTACCAGATCACGGCGTCGTAGTGCGACAGCACGCCGAGCGCGTCCGAGGCGATGCGGCCGCGTGCGTCGACGTCGTACACGTCGAACCCGGTGCCGTTCGCGTCGAGCGCGTCCTCGTAGAACTCGAGGTAGTTCGGCCCGCGGCGCTGCACCGGCGAGGCGCCCGTGTAGTCCTCCGCCGCGACGATCAGCACGTCATCGGTCGACTCCTCGACGGCCTGGTAGGTGAACGACTCGCTGGTCGCCCCGCCGCCCTCGAACCAGACCTCGACGGTGTCGCCGGGCTCGGTGCCGGTGACGAGTCCGCTCATGACGCGGTAGTAGACGCCCGTCTGGCCGCCGTAGCGGTCACCGCCCGTCCACTCCTCGGTGGCTGCGCTGACCGCCGGAGCGCCGTCGATGGAGTACTTCAGCGTCACGTCGCCCAGGCTGCGCTTCGCGATGACGCGCACCTCCTGCGGGTCGCCGTAGGAGGTGGAGAACGTGAAGTTCGCCAGCGGCAGCCCGTACTTGTACGTGTCGTCGCTCTTCAGGTAGAACGGCTTCGTCTCGAGGCCCAGGTGCGAGACCGGGTTCTCGGGGTCGGCCGCGGACTTCGCCACGTCGAGCGCATACGGCAGGACGCGTTCGAACTCGGCCTGCACGAGTTCCTCATCGTCGGGGAACACGAACATCGAGCCCGGAATGCCCTCGCCGAGCTCCGGGGTCCAGGCGAGCGTCCCGCGCTGGGCGTGCGCGAAGTCGGTGGTCTCGCCGTTCGTCACGTAGAGCACGTCGGACGACAGGCCCGGCTCGAAGTCGGGGATGGCCGGGTCGTCGCGGTTGCCCGACAGCGCGAAGTAGATCGGGTCGTCCGCCGTCGGCGTGCCCGTCTGCCAGCCCTCGGCGTAGAGCAGCCACTGCCCGAACGAGTGCCAGTTGATCTGGAACGAGAAGTCGGCCCGGTCGAACAGCGCCATCATGGCCTGCGTCTCCGGCTCGGAGCCGGCCGACGGTCCGCGGTAGGTGTCGCTCGAGATCACCGATGACGAGCCCTCCTCGTCGTAGCCGAAGTGCTCGGGGTAGTTGCGGTTGGGGTCGACGCCGTCGGCCCGGGTGATCTGGCCGTCGCCGTCGTTGTCGCGCAGGTTCTTGCGCCACAGCCGCTCGGTGTCGAACGTGTACTGGTAGCCGTCGGGGTTCGCCACGACGAGGAACCAGAGCTCGTTGTTCTGCAGGAGGTCCCTGACCTCGGTGTTGTTCGCGCGCCACTGGTCGATGTACCAGGTCAGCAGGCGCCGGTTCACCTCGGTCGAGATCCACTCGCGGGCGTGCTGCGTCGAGCTGTGCAGCACCGCAGGTCGGGTCCCGTCGGCAGTGCCACGGGCGCCCTGGGTGAGCTTCAGGGCGATGAGCTCGCGACCCTGGTGGGTCTCGCCGAGCACCTCGAGCTTCACGAGCTGCGGGTTGTCGGCGGCGAGCTGGTACAGCTCGTCGCGGATGCCGCCCGGCTCGTCCCACGACCGGAAGACCTCGAAGCCCGACTCGGCCTGCTCGGCCGCCATCTGCCGGGCGGACTTGCCGTCCTTGTTCTTCTTGACCTTCACGTCGAGGCCCCGCTGCTGGAGCCCCTTCGCCTCCTCCGCGGTGAGCACGACATCGACGCTGACGCCGGTGTCGGTGTACCTGCTGTCGGCGATCTCGATGCCGGCGGCGGCGAGGTCGGCCGCCTCGGCGGCGGTCACGTCCGCGGTGTACACATCGAGCGCGCCCTCGTCGTCACCGACGGCGCTCGCACCGACGGGACCCAGCATCGAGAAGGCCACGGCGAGCGCGGCGACGCCGACCGCGAGGCGCTTGGAAGCAGTGGAGCGAGATCCGGCCATGAGGACTCCTTCGGTCCGTCTCGGCCAGAGCGCGGGTGTGTGACGTCATCGTCTCGGGTTCCCCAATGTCCGTCACGCGTCTGGTGCTCACTGCGGACCCTCGGTGCCCAGCCTGCCGACCCGTGCCCGCGGCGTCAAGACATTTTCGAGGTTTCCTCACGTCCGGGTTGGTGCGGCCGCTCGTCTCGGCCGTTCGTCCCGGCCGCTCGTGCGCGACCGCGCAGACGACGGATGCCGCGCCGGGCGAACCCGACGCGGCATCCGATCACCTGCTCCTTCCGGTCGGATCCCTCAGATTCCGAAGTGGGCCAGGATGCGGCCGACGACCGTGGCGCGCTGCTCGGCGGTGGCCAGCTGCTCGAGGCCGAAGCCGAAGAGCAGCGTGTCCTCCGTGGCGGTCACGGACGCGAGTTCCGCGAGGCCGTCGGAGCGCTCCCAGTCGGAGAGGTTCTCCGGGCTGCCCTCGGGGGAGCCGAGCACCTGCCAGGCGCCGAGCCCCACCTCGAAGCCCTCCTGCTGCGACTCGCCGCCCGTGGTGACCAGCTTCGTGTCGTCGATGATGGCGCCGAGGCCGCCCGTCGCCGGGTCGGTCACGTAGCTCACCACGACCTCGACCTGGTCGCCCGCGTACGCACTGAGGTCGTACGAGACCGGAATCCAGAGGGTGGAGCCGGTCAGGGCGTTCCAGTCGCCCGTGTCACCTGGAGTGGTGCACGGGGTGCCCGGGGTGAGGTAGTGCAGCAGCCACGGGTGGAGGTCGAGGAGGAAGCCCGCCTCGCACTCCGTCGGGACGTCGGGGCTGGTCGCGCCGCCGGCCTCCGGCAGCGTGGTCCACGCGTCGTCCCCGGCGCCGACCGGGCGGGCCTCGACGATGACGTTGTCGTAGCCCTCCTCGGTGTCGAAGGCGATCTGGGCCTCGAAGGCCGGGGCGTCGCCTGCCGTGAGGCCTCCCAGGTCGTACGTCCGCCCGAGCCGCTGGTAGCCGTCGTCCACGTGGCCGGCCGCCGCAGCCCAGTCGCCCTCGACCGCCGCGAACGGGTCGGGGTACTCGGCGACGCCCTCGCTCGCGAACTGCGGGAACTCGTCCTCGGGGAGCACGTCGCTCGTCACGACGAACGCACCCGCCTCGTTGACGTCGTTGTCGAGCTCAGCGTTGCTTCCGAACTCGACCGTGACACCGTCGAGCGGAGGCGCGATGCCCTCGGTGCCCGATTCCGCCCCGGAGTTCTGCCGGCCGTACGCCCCCATCCAGTACTGGGTGAAGTCGTCCGCGAGCAGGAGGCAGTCGGAGAACGGGTCGGAGGTGACCACGCAGTCCTCTTCGGGCGCACCGTCGAGTCCGTACCAGATGCCGCCGAAGTTGCTGGCGCCGAGGCCGTAGTACGCCGTCGTCTCGCCGTCGTACGCGACCTTGCCGCCCTCGTTGAGGTAGTCGCGGACCGCGATCGTGAGGTACTGCTGTCGCTCCGCGACGGCCAGGTTGGGCAGCGGCGTGCCGAAGTACGAGGTGGCCACGTCCTCCTGGTCCTGGGTCAGCCGGTTGTCGCCGAGGTACCAGAGCACCGCGTCGTAGTGGCCGAGCACGCCGAGGTCATGCGGCACGCCCTGCGCGTCCACGTCCCAGACGTCCGCCGTCACGCCGTTCGCCGCCAGCGCCTCGACGCGCTCGTCGAGGTACTTCAGGCCGTCGTTGCGCGGCGCCGGCTCGGGGTTGTAGCCCGTGTAGTCCTCGTTCGCGAGGATGAGCACCGAACGGTCCGTGTCCTGCGCGACCTGGTAGGTGAAGTGCTCGCTCTCACGCGGTCCGGCCTTCTCGCCGTTGGGTACGTCCTTCCCGGATGCCCGACCGGTGAACCACACCTCGACCGTGTCGCCGGGCTCGGCGCCGTTCACGACGCCGCGATACTCCGCGTAGTAGTCGTCGTTCTCGAAGCCGTAGCGCTCGCCGCCGGCCCACTCGGAGACGGTCGCCTCGACGGCGCGGCCGCCGTTGATCGAGTAGAGCAGCTTCTTCGACGTGAGCGCGCGCTTCGCCGTGACGGCCACCGTCTGCGGGTCGCCGTACGACACCGAGAAGCTGTCGACACGGAAGTCCTCGGCGTCACGTCCGACCACCGAGACCGGGTCGTCGGGGTCGAGCGCCGACTTCGCGACCGCCAGCGCGAACGGGATGTTCTTCGCGAACTCCGCCTGGATCAGGTCCTCGTCGTCGGGGAAGTCGAAGCCCTGCAGGTTGTCCGCGCAGTCCTCTTCCGTCCAGTCGTCCGAGGGGTTCGATTCCACCGCCGCGAGGCAGGTCGACATCTCGGGGGTGAATCCGAGCGTGCCGTGCGCCTCCTGCATGTGGGAGTCGATGTCGCCGTTCGTCGTGTACAGCTCCGCCGAGATGTCGGGGTCGTACCCCGGCACGGCCGGGTTCGCGTCGTCGCCGACCATCGCCTCGTAGATCACGTCGTCGGGCGACGGGGTCGCGACCTGCCACCCGATGCCGTGGAGCAGGAGCTCGGCGGCCGAGTGGTAGTTGATGAAGAACTCGGGCGTGATCTTGCCGAACAGCGCGTCGATCGCCTCCGACTCCGGCTCGGAACCGGGCGACGGACCTCGGTAGGTGAGGCTGACGGGGTTCGGCGACGAACCCTCGTTGTCGTAGCCCCATCGCGTCGGCGAGTTGCGGTTCAGGTCGACGCCGTCCCCGCCGTCGAGCTCGCCGTTCTCGTTGTTGTCGCGCAGGTTCTTGCGCCACATCCGGGTGCCGGTGTCATCCGATGTCGGGGGCACCTCGAACGTGAAGTCGTACCCGTCGGGGTTCGCGACGGGGATGAACCACATCTCCGTGTTCCGCACGAGATCGGTGATCTCGGGGTCGGTGCCGTACGACGTCAGCACCTCGTTCAGCAGGCGCCGCACCATCTCGGGCGTGATCCACTCGCGCGCGTGCTGCGCCGCGAGGAACACCGTCGTGGGCCGCGAGCCCTGGGCGACCTTGCCGGGCTTGCGCGTCACGCGGACGGCCTGCATCTCGGTGCCCTCCCACGTCGTGCCGAACGTGACGAGCTCCGCGATGTCGGGATATGCGGCGGCCTGGGCCGCGAGCTCCTCCGCGATGCCTCCCTCGCCGAGGTAGGTGCGGAACACCCCCTCGGGCACCGCCTCCGCGGCGAACGAGCGCATCCGCTGGTCGGCCGCGGCTCCCTCGTCGACCACGGGCTGCAGGTCGATGCCCTGCGCCCGGACCTGCTCGGCCTGCACGGCCGGCAGGACGACCTGCACGGCGAACGTGCCCTCCTCGGCCGGCTCGACCCGGAGCTCGCCCTCGGCGCGGTCGACGCCGAGCTCGGCGATCGTCGCGAGGCCCTCCTCATCGACCGTGGCCTCGTACACGCCGACGCCGACGGTATCCGGCAGGTCGGATGACGGTGGACTCGCCATGGCCGGCGCGGCGCCGACCCCCGAGATGACCAATGCCGCTGCGGTGGCGACGGCGAGCTGACGGAACATGCGTACCCCCTTGTGCGCGATGCGTCTTCGCCGGGGTGATCACCCGGCCGTCCGCTCGCGGAGGTTCGCCGCGACACGAACGTTCCTCATCTTGGTGCCCGCCTCGGGGGCGGGTCAACCCGTCGCGGAGAGCATTCGCCGATTCGGGTGCCCGAGCCGCCCGGAGTCGGGGCTGCACGGTATCGGGGTTGCACGGCGCCGGACGCCCGGCGACCGTGTCGGCGCCGCGTGCGAGCATGGGTGCATGCCCGCCGAGCCCGCGTCCCACGCCGACGCACGCGGCGAGCGGGGCTCCGACTGGCGTCGTGCGATCGCCTCCCTCACGGCCGCGTCGTCGAGTGCGCCTGCGGCGTCAGGCGAGACGGATGCCGCGGCGCCGACCTCGCGCGCTTCGCGACCGGTCTCGGCTCCGCGCCCGCTCGCGCTGCAGTTCGAGCTGCGACGCGACGTCCCCCGACGACCCGGGGAGTGGCAGGGTCGCCGCGACGAGCCCGCGCGGCGCGCGGCATCCGTCGACCGACTCGCGGTGCGCCCCGTCACGGCCGGGGCACGGGGCCGCTGGGTGAAGGCCGGGCTCACCTGGCAGAACATCGCCTACCAGGCGAGCGCCGGCGGGTTCGACCACGCGCAGTCGCGGTGGTTCGGGCAGTTCGCGCTGCTGAAGGGCGGCTCGGCCGCGGTCTACCAGCCTGCCGGGTCGGAATGGATCACGCTCGACGAGTTCGAGAGCCCGCTGCTCTGGGCGCTGCTCGGCGAGGCGCACCGGCTCGGCATCGCGCTCGCCGGGTCGACGGCGACCCCCGCGGTCGTCGTGCACGACGCGGCATCCGTGGCGCTCGACGCGACGATCGACGACGACGGCGACCTCGTGCTGGAGCCGATCGTGCGGCTCGGCGATGAGGCCGTCGACGTCCGCCCCGTGGCGCACGTGCGCCGCATCGGCGGGCACGGGCTCTACCGCTTCGACTTCGACGCCGGGGTGCTCGAGCTCGCGCCGCTCGCGGCTCCGCTCGGGCCGGCCGAGTCCGCAGCGCTCGACGAGGGCCGCACGGTGCGCGTGCCCGCCGCGGAGGTGCCCGAGTTCCTGCGCGCGCACGTCCACAGGCTCGCGCGGTCGATCGCGGTCGTGAGCCGCGACGGCAGCTTCACCCCGCCCGCCGCGCCCCTCGCGACGCTCGTGCTCGACGCGCGGCACGAGCCGGGCGACGTGCTGCGGCTCGCGTGGCGGTGGGAGCACGCCGACGGCCGCACGACCCCGGTCGACGCGTCGGTGGCCGCCTCCGCCGACGACCCCGACCTCGACGACGACCTGCTCGCCCGGGTCGCCGACGTGCTCGGCTGGGTGCCGCTCGGGGCGGTGCTCCTGCGCGGCGCCGACGCCGCCGAGTTCACGGTCGAGCGGATGCCGCGACTCGAGCGCCTCGCCGAGCGCGGGCCGTTGCGCATCGACGTACGCGGCATCCGGCCCGACTACCGCCGGGCCGAGGGCGAACCGCGGCTCCGCGTGACGACCGTCGAGTCGCAGAGAGCCGACTGGTTCGACCTCGGGGTGCAGCTCAGCGTCGACGGTCGACCCGTGCCCTTCCAGCGGCTCTTCACCGCGCTCGCGAAGGGGCAGCGCCGCCTGCTGCTCGTCGACAAGACCTACCTCTCGCTCGCGGATCCGCTCTTCGACCCGCTTCGCGAGCTCATCGAGGAGGCCGGCACGGTCGCGGAGTGGGAGACGGGCACGCTCCCGATCCACCGCAGTCGCGCCGGGCTCTGGGCCGACTTCGAGGACCTCGCGCACGAGGCCGAGCCTGCGGTCGCCTGGCGCCGCATCGTCGAGGGCCTCTCGCGCGGGGGCGTCGAGGAGCTGCCGCCGCCCGAGGGGCTCGCGCTTCCCTTGCGGCCGTACCAGCTCGCGGGGTTCCGGTGGCTCGCGTTCCTGTGGGCGAACCGGCTCGGCGGCGTGCTCGCCGACGACATGGGGCTCGGCAAGACCGCGCAGGCGCTCGCGCTCATGCAGCATGCGGTCTCGGAGACAGCGAAGGGTCTCGATACGCCTCCTTCGGTGGCTACTCGACCACCGGGTTCGCCCGCAGCACCCCCCTTCCTCGTCGTCGCCCCCACCTCGGTCGCGTCGAACTGGGTGCGCGAGGCGGCGCGCTTCACCCCCGGCCTCCGGGTCGCCGCCGTCACCGCGACCGAGGCGAGGCGTCGCGGCCGCATCGCCGAGGCCGCGGCATCCGCCGACGTCGTGGTCACGACCTACGCGGTGCTGCGGCTCGAGGCCGCAGCGTTCGCCGCGCTCGAGTGGGGCGGGCTCGTGCTCGACGAGGCCCAGTTCGTGAAGAACGCCGCGACGAAGGTGCACGAGGCGGCCCGCGGCATCCGTGCGCCGTTCCGGCTCGCGATGACGGGCACGCCGATCGAGAACCACGTGGGGGAGCTGTGGGCGATCCTGCGGATCGTCGCTCCCGGCCTGTTCCCGTCGCGGCGCGCGTTCGACGAGAGCTACCGCCGCCCGATCGAGCAGGACGGCAACGTCGAGCGGCGCGAGCGGCTGCGCCGGCGCATCCGCCCGCTCATCCTGCGCCGCACGAAGGAGCTCGTCGCGCCCGAGCTGCCGCCGAAGCAGGAGCAGGTGCTCGCGGTCGAGCTCGCGCCGAAGCACCGGCGCCTCTACGACGCGACCCTGCAGCGTGAGCGGCAGAAGCTCCTCGGACTCTTGGACGACCTCGACCGCCGGCGGTTCATCGTCTACCGGTCGCTCACCCTGCTGCGCATGCTCGCGCTCGACGCCGCGCTCATCGACGAGGAGCGGTACGCCGGCTACCCCTCGGCCAAGCTCGACGCGCTCTTCGAGCAGCTCGACGACGTGCTCGCCGAGGGGCATCGGGCGCTCGTGTTCAGCCAGTTCACCTCGTTCCTCGGGCGGGCGCGGGCTCGACTGGATGCGGCGGGCATCCCCCACGCGTACCTCGACGGGTCGACGCCGGTGCGCCGCCGCGACACCGAGATCGCGCGGTTCCGCGCGGGCGAGGCATCCGTGTTCCTCATCAGCCTGAAGGCGGGCGGATTCGGCCTGAACCTCACCGAGGCCGACTACGTGTTCCTGCTCGACCCGTGGTGGAACCCCGCGAGCGAGGCCCAGGCCGTCGACCGCGCGCACCGCATCGGTCAGGCGAAGCAGGTCATGGTCTACCGGCTCGTCGCGCAGGGCACCATCGAGGAGAAGGTCATGGCCCTGAAGGCGCGCAAGGGCGCGCTGGTCGCGTCGATCCTCGACGCCGGGGCGGATGCCGCGGGCCCGCGTGCCGGCGACGCCGGCGGTGCCGACATGCCGCGCGCCGACCTGCGCGCCGCCGAGGCGCTCACGGCCGACGACCTCCGGGAGCTGCTCGAAGGGTGAGCGACCGCCGCGACGCGGCCGAGCGACCGTCCCCGTTACCGGATTCGGTGTTTCGCGCCGACACGCCGATGGATCGACACGACACGCCGGTACCGCGGGCGGAACACCGAATCCGGTGACACGTGGGCTCTCAGCGCCGCGTGACCGTCGTCGCGACCCGACGCCCCGGCTGCCGGTTCGCCGCCCGGCGACGACGGATCCACTTGTCGCCCTCCACCACGACGAGCAGGATCAGCGTCAGCCCGATGCACTCGAGCCACTGCCAGCCCGTGAGCGACACCGTGCCGAGCGCCCGCTGCAGCAGCCCGACCTCGGTCGAGGCCACGATGAGCACGACCGGCCAGATGAGGATCTTCGTCACCGCCCAGATCGGGGGCAGCAGGCCCGACTCGGGCGTCCGACGCATGAGGAGCGCGCTCAGCACGGTGGCGAGGCCGAGCACCACGTAGGCCATGGTCATCGACGCCGTCGGCTGGCTCGGGCTCGGCTCGTCGGGGCCCCACACGAGCGGGACGAGCGCGATGAGGAAGATGACCGCGCCGTACACGAGCCACTCGACGAGCGACACGGGGTTCACGACGCCGATCCGCGGATCGCGCGGCGGGTGGTTCATGATGCCGGGCGGGTTCGCGTCGGCGGCGATCGCCAGCACCGCGAACAGTGCCACGAAGAAGTTGATGAACAGCACCTGCGCGGGGAAGAGCGCGACGCCCTCGGCGATCGAGAACGCGCTCGCCGCGAGGAACAGCATGATCAGGCTGAGCAGCTGCGTCATCTGGAACCGGAGGTACGCCGTGATCTTCGAGTACACGATGCGTCCGAGCTCGACCGCGTGCACGAGGGTCGCGAAGTTGTCGTCGGTGAGCACGAGCTTCGCCGCCTGCTTCGTCACCTCGGAGCCCGAGCCCATCGCGACGCCGATGTTCGCCTGCTTGATCGCCGCCGCGTCGTTCACGGCGTCGCCCGTCATGGCGACGATGTTGCCCTTCGCCTGGAGCAGCCCGACCAGCCGCAGCTTGTCGTCGGGAGTGACCCGACCGAACACGTGCAGGTCGGGGAGTCGGCGCGAGAGCTCCTCGTCGCTCATCTGCTTGAGGTCGGCGCCGCTGACGGCGCCCGCCCCGAGCCCGAGCTCCGCACCGATGGCCCCGGCCGTGACGGCGTGGTCGCCCGTGATCATGCGCACGTCGATGCCGGCGTTGTGGGCGACCTCGACGGCGGCCTTCGCCTCGGGACGCAGCGGGTCGACGATGCCGACGATGCCGATGAGCACGAGCTCCTCGACCCACGACATCGGATCGGCGGCGATGCGTCCCTCGTCGGCGTCGTCGACGAAGCGGGCCGCGAAGGCGAGCGTGCGCAGGCCGGTCGCCGAGAGGCGCTCGAGCTCGGCGGTCGCCGACTCGGCGGCCACGGGGACGATCTCGCGGTCCTCGCCGAGCATCGTCGTGCACCGCTTTAGCACGACTTCGGGCGCGCCCTTCACGAGAAGCACGAGCCGCTTCTCGCCGCGCACCGGGATGCGTTGGAGCGTGGCCATGAACTTGTAGTCGGAGTCGAACGGCACCTCGGCGAGCCGCGGGTACTCGCGCCGGGCGTCATCCGCGTCGACGCCGAGCTTGGCGGCGAGCACGATGAGCGCCGCCTCGGTCGGGTCGCCGACCACGTCGCCCTCGGTCGAGACCGTCGCGTCGTTGGGGAGGCCGATGGCGAGGCCGAGCGTCGGCGCGTCGAGCGGCTCGTCGGTCGTGCCGAGCACGCGGCCGTCGAACGAGTACCCCTCGCCCGTGACCCGGTAGGTGTTGCCGCCCGACCAGGCGGTGCGCACCGTCATCTGGTTGAGCGTGAGGGTGCCCGTCTTGTCGGAGCAGATGGCGCTCGTCGCGCCGAGCGTCTCGACGTCGTTCAGCGACGCGACGATCGCGCGCTCCTTCGCGAGCTTCGAGGCCCCCCACGCCAGGAGGCTCTGCACGAACACGGGCAGGCCCGTCGGGATCGCCGAGATCGCCACGGCCGTCGCGAGGAACAGCAGCTCGTCGAGGCTCTGCCCGCGGGCGAAGCCGATGAGCACGATGACGAGCACCGCGCTCCAGGCGATGATGCCGAGCACCTTCGTCAGGCTGTCGAGCTCGAGCTGGAGCGGCGACTTCTTGTCGCCGACCTGCGTGAGCAGTGAGGCGATGCGGCCCATCTGCGTGCGCATGCCGGTCTCGACCACGACGATGCGCGCGGTTCCGCGCGTGACCGACGTGTTCTGGAAGACCATCGACGTGCGGTCGGCGAGCGCCGTGTCGGCCGTGTTCTCGGCCGGGCCCTTGGGGATCGGCAGGGACTCGCCCGTGAGGGCCGACTCCTGCGTCTCGAGGTTCGCCGACCGAAGGATGCGCCCGTCGGCCGGCACGAGGTCGCCCGACTCGAGCTCCACGATGTCGCCCGGCACGAGCTGGGTGGCGTCGACCTGCGACAGGCTGCCGTCGCGCACGACCCGCGCCTGCGGCGTCTGCAGCTTGGCGAGCGCGTCGACGCTGCGCCGCGCCTTCACCTCCTGCCGCGTGCCCGTGATCACGTTGAACAGCACGAGGATCGCCACGATGATCGCCGTCGTGAACTGCTGGATGAGCAGCGACACGATGGTCACCGCGATGAGCATGAGCGTCATGAGCTCGAGCACCTGGCTCAGCGCGATGCGCCACACGCTCGGCGGTGGCGCGCTCTGCAGGGCGTTCAGGCCGACCTCCGCGCGCCGCTGCTCGACCTCGGCCGCGGCCAGGCCGCGCGCCCCGTCGGTCTTCGCCTCGGTCACGGCGGCGTCGGGGGCGAGGGCCCACCATTCGACGCCGTGCTCCTCCGCCTCGGACGTGGTGCTCTGGACTTCGATGCTCACAAGACCCCCAGGGACGTCGTGCCGACTGTGGCCAGAGTAATGCCGCGGATGCCGCGAAGGGGAGAGACCGTGCGGGAAGAATTGCGACCGTCAGCGGCCGAATCCGCCCCAGCGGTCGCGGCGGCGCGAGCGCGGCTCGTCGAGCCCGATGTGCACGCGGGTGCGCTTGCGCTCCCAGATGATCATGCCCGCCCCGAGCGCCCACAGTGGCACCTGCGTGAGGAACGCGATGCGGAACGCCTCGAGCGAGTAGGTCGCGGGCGTGCCCGCACCCTGCGCGTCCATGGCGATGCCGATGAACAGGATCGCGAGGAGGCCGGCCAGGAAGCCGCCGCCGTTCACGATGCCGGTGGCGGTGCTGAGGCGATGGCTCGGGTTGAAGGTGCGCGCGTGGTCGAACGCGATCATCGACGCCGGGCCGCCCGTGCCGAGGGCGGCCGCGAGCAGGAACAGCAGCAGGAGCGGGGCCGGTCCGGGCCAGAGGATGACGGCGAGCCACGCGACCGCCTGGATCGCGATGGTCGGCAGCACGAGCATGCGCGACCGGCGCATGGGGTGCCGGCTCGACAGGGCGCCGATGACCGGGCCGACGAGGATGCCGAAGATCACGAACGACGTGACGACGAGGGACGCGACCGCGGGCGACAGGCCCTCCCCGGCGGTGAGGAACGGGAAGCCCCAGAGCATGACGAACGCGGTGCCGGCGAACGGCGTCGCGAAGTGCGACCAGAACGCGAGCCGAGTCGCGGGGTGCGCCCACGACTCGCGGAAGCCCTCGCGCAGGTCGGCCGAGCTCGTCACGACGCGGATGGCGCCGGTCTCGGTGTCGACGGCGACGTCGGCGTTCCGATCGGGCGGGTGGTTGCGGATGACCGCGAACGTGAGGATCGAGAACAGCACCCCGAGCCCCGCGAGGCTGCCGAACGCGACGCTCCACGACGTCGCATGCAGCAGCGCGGCGAGCGGCAGGATCGAGACGATCTGCCCGAACTGGCCGACGAGCCCGGTGAACTGCACGAGCACGGGCGCCTGCCGGTCGGGGAACCACACGGCGATGAGGCGCAGCACGCTCGGGAAGACGGCGGCGTCGCCGGCGCCGATGAGCACGCGGGCGAGGATGCCGATGCCGACGTCGGTGGCGAACGCCATCACGAGCTGTCCGAGCGCCATGAGCACCATGCCCGCCGTCACGATCGGGCGGGCGCCGAACCGGTCGAGCAGCAGGCCCACGGGGATCTGCATCGCGCCGTACACGGCGAGCTGGATGACCGCGAACATCGACAGCGCCGAGGCATCCGCGTCGAACCTGACGGCGGCGTCGACGCCGACCGAGGCGAGCGACGTGCGGTTCGTGACCGAGAGCACGTAGGCGGCCACGCCGACGGTCCACACCAGCCACATGCGCCACGGGCGCGCGGGGGTGGGGAGAATCGTCACTGGGCCTTCAGGGGGATCGGTGCCGCGGCGGCATCCGCGCGCCGCCGTTCCAGCCTAACCGGGGTGGTCAGCGCTCCGAGGCGGAGAGCTGGGCGGCTGTGGAGAGTGCCGCCGCCTCGCCGACGCGCGGTGCCCGCACCCCCACCGCCCGCACGCCCACCGCCGCGAGCACGTCGACGAGCGTCGAGGGGTCGCCGACGTTCCCGGGCACGACGATGTAGAGCTTCTCCTCGCGTTCGGGGGTGACCACCCGCCACGCCGAGACGCCCGGCAGCACCTGGCCGAGCACGGTCGCGGTGCTGGCGCCGAGGCCGACGCGGGCGATCTCGGCCGAGGTGATGCCGCCCTTCGACACGACCACGTCGACCGAGTCGCGCAGGCGCGCGGTCGCGGTCGTGAGCGCGGTCATCACGCGCTCGCCGTGGTCGAGCGTGTTGTGCGCGCGGTCGCGCTGGCGGGCGGATGCCACGACGGCGAGTCCGTGCACGGCCGCGGCCACCCGGGCGGCGTTCGCCACCCGTTCGCCCTCGGCGGCGGGGTCGTCGAGCGCGTGCCCGGTGTCGACCACGGATGCCGCGCCGAAGTCCCGCTCGACCGGCTCGAGCTGGCGCGTGGCGCCGATGGTGTGGGATCCGCAGACGAGCAGGGTCGGGGCGGGATCGCGGCGCAGCGGGCTCGGCAGCAGACCCGTGCTCGCCACGCCGGCGAGCTCCGCGGCGAGCGGCGAGGCCGACCGCACGACCACGCCGACTCCGGCGGCCCAGGCGGCGCGCACTGCGACAGCGATGGCCCGGATGTCGTCGTCGGTCTCCGCGTCGGGCACGACCACGGTGCCGGGGGGTGCGCCCACGAGCGCGGCGAGCAGGTCGGGGCTGCCCGAGCGCACGGCGCCGAGCGGCACGTGCACGCCCTCGCGCCCGGTCCTCTCGGCGACGTAGTCGGGGAGCACCGCCGTGCTGAACGGGAACACCGGGTCATCGGCATACTCGCTCTCGTGGGCCGGGACCACCCGGTCGCCGACCCGCACGTAGTGCGTGCCGTCGACGGTCGTGCGTCCGCCGTCGGGGAAGGCCGGCACGAAGAGGATCACGTCGTCGGGCCCCGTGAAGACGGCGGTCTCGGGGAAGACGTGGCCGCGCAGCGTCGAGTCGCCGCGGAGCACGACGTGCACCGGTTCGCCGAGCGCGTCGGCCGCGGCATCCCGCTCGCGTCGGATGCGCTCGAGGAGCGCGACCGCGTCGGGCTCGTGCATGGCGCGGGTATTGGTGAGCAGGTAGACGCTGTCGGCGCGCCGCAGCGCCCGCGTGAGCACCTCGGCGTCCCAGTCGAGCAGGACCTCCACGCCCGTGGCCGACTGCGTGCCGGTGGGGTCGTCGTCGAGCACGATGAGCTTCATCGGAGCTCCTTCAGCACGCGCTCGACGATCGCGGCCTTCGAGAGGCCGTAGCGGTCGTGGAGAGTCGGCAGGGCGCCGGCGTCGAGGAACGCGTCGGGCAGCCCGATGGGCACGACCCGGCGGGTGAGGCCGCGGCGCACGAGCGACGAGGCGACGGTCTCGAAGAGCCCGCCGACGACGGTGTGGTTCTCGAGCGTCACGGCGAGCCGCGGAGTGTCCAGCTCGGCGAGCACGGTGGCCTCGTCGAAGGGCTTGAGCGTCGGGGCATGCACCACGGCGACGTCGACCTTGTGCGCGGCGAGGGCCTCGGCCGCCTGCAGCGCCCGCATGGTCATGAGCCCGCTCGAGACGAACACGACGTCGTTGCCGGGGCGCACGACCTTGGCCTTGCCGAGCTCGAACGTGTAGTCGTACTCGTCGAGCACGGTGGGCACGTTGCCGCGCAGCAACCGCAGGTAGGTCGGTCCGGCGTGTGCCGCCAGTTGCGGCACCGCCTGTTCGAGGTCGACCGAGTCGCACGGGTCGACGATAGTGAGGTTCGGCATGCCGCGGAAGATGGCGACGTCCTCGGTCGCCTGGTGGCTCGGGCCGTACCCGGTCGTGAGGCCGGGCAGGCCGCCGACGATGTTGACGTTGAGGTTCGGCTCGGCGATGTCGAGGCAGATGAAGTCGTAGGCCCGACGCGCGGCGAACACCGAGTACGTCGACGCGAACGGCACGAGGCCGGTCTCGGCCATGCCCGCGGCTGCGCCGAACAGCAGCTGCTCGGCCATGCCGACCTGGAAGAACCGGTCGGGGTGGGCCTTCGCGAACACGTGCATGTCGGTGTACTTCGACAGGTCGGCCGAGAGGCCGACGATGCGCGGGTCGGTCTCGGCGAGCGCGGCGAGCGCGTGCCCGAACGGCGCCGGCGCGGTCTTCTGTCCGGGGTCGGCGAACGAGGCGATCATCGCCGAGGTCTTCAGGCGGGGCGCGGTGACGGCGCCGTCCTTCACGATGCTCATGCGTTCACGCTCCCTGCGTAGCCGGCGGTCAGTTGGTCGCGGCAGGCCTGCCACTCGTGCTCGTCGATGCGCATGAAGTGCGCCTTCTCCCGCTGCTCGAGGAGCGGCACCCCCCGGCCGATCCTCGTGTCGCAGAGGATGACCGAGGGCGTGCCCTCCGGTGCGGCGTGCGCCGCGGCGCGGTCGAACGCGTCGAGGAGCGCCTCGACGTCGTTGCCGTCGACGCGCTGGGTGAACCATCCGAACGACGCCCACTTGTCGTGGGCCGGCTCGATGCCGAGCACCGTCTCCGTCTTCCCGTCGGCCTGCAGCGCGTTCATGTCGACCATCACGATGAGGCTGCCCAGCCGGTGGTGGTGGGCGCCCATCGCGGCCTCCCACGTCGAACCCTCGTCGAGCTCGCCGTCGGAGACGAAGGTGAACACGCGCGCAGGGTTGGCCTGGAGCCGCAGCCCCAGCGCCACCCCCACCGCCACCGCGAGTCCGTGGCCGAGCGACCCGCCCGAGATCTCCATGCCGGGCGTGTAGCTCGCCATGCCCGACATCGGCAGCCGCGAGTCATCCGACCCGTAGGTCTCGAGCTCCTCGACGGGGATCACGCCCGCCTCGGCGAGGGCGGCGTAGAGGCCGATGGCGTAGTGCCCCGTGGACAGGAGGAACCGGTCGCGCTCGCTCCAGTGCGGGTCGTCGGCCCGGTAGCGGAGCTGGTCGCGGTAGGTCACGGCGAGCAGGTCGGCCACGCCGAGCGCCTGGCCCACGTAGCCCTGGCCCTGCACCTCGCCCATGTCGAGCACGTGGTGCCGGATCCGGTACGCGGCGTCGCGCACGGCGGTCACCCGGTCGGTGCGAACGGCGGTCGCGTTGTCGGTCATGGTGTTGCTCCCGTGGTGGTGGGGGTGGTGACGGATGCCGCGGCTCAGCCGAGCTCGCCGGTCTTGATCGGTGCGGTCTCCCTCGTGATCGCGGCGACCACGGTCGAGATCACGCCGAGCGCCATGAAGATCAGCGCCGGGCCGACCCAGCCGATCCAGCCGTACATCGCCGTCGCGAGGAAGGGCAGGAGGCCGGCGACGATCGAGGCGCCGTTGTAGCCGAGCGAGATGCCCGAGGCGCGCACGTTGCGGTCGAACAGCTCCGAGAACCAGGAGGCTTCGACGGCGAAGATCGGGTCGTGGCTGAAGAGGAGGCTCATCGCGACGGCGACGATCACCATCACGACGGCGCCCGTGTTGATGAGCAGGAACATCGGGAACGCGAACAGGATCGTGAACACCGAGCCGATGAGGAACACGCGCTTGCGCCCGATCTTGTCGCTGAGGGCGCCGTAGAGCAGGTGGCTGACGAGGCCGAGCGCGGAACCGATGATCGTGCCGTAGAGCACGTACTGGGTCTCCGTGATGCCCGCGAGCACGACGTAGGAGATCACGAAGCTCGTGGTGATGTAGTAGCCGCCGGTCTCGGCGAGGCGGAGGCCGATGATGCGGAGCACCGAACGCCAGTCGCGCTTCAGCACCTCGACGGCCGGGCGCTTGTGGATCTCGCCGGCGGCCTTCATCTTCTCGAAGTCGGGGGACTCGGTGATGCCGAGGCGGATCCAGAGGCCGATGGCGACCATGACGATCGAGAGGAGGAACGGCACGCGCCACACCCAGTCGCCCTCGAAGATCGCTGCCGACAGCAGGAAGGTGCCGTTCGCCAGCAGGAGGCCCGCGGGGATGCCGATCTGCGTGACGCTGCCGAAGAATCCGCGGCGGGCCTTCGGCGCGTGCTCCACGGTCATGAGCACGGCGCCGCCCCACTCCGCGCCGTAGCCGATGCCCTGTACGGCGCGCAGCACGATGAGGAGGATCGGCGCGAGGACGCCCACCGTCGCGTAGGTGGGCAGCACGCCGATGAGGAAGGTCGCGACGCCCATGATGGCGAGCGCGGCGATCAGGATGGTCTTGCGGCCGACGCGGTCGCCGAAGTGCCCGGCGAGGTAGCCGCCGAGGGGGCGGAAGAAGAACCCGATCGCGAGCGTCGCGAACGAGGCCAGGATGCCGATCAGCGGGGTGTCGGCGGCGAAGAATGCGGTGCCGAAGTAGGCGGCCGCGGCGGTGCCGTAGATGAAGAAGTCGTAGCTCTCCACCGCGGTGCCGATCATCGACGCGATGGAGACCTTCAGGGGATTGTCGCGCTGCACCGTGGTCGCGGGCGGGCGCTCGGCCGTGCTGGTCATGGGGTGTTCCTCCTTGAACGGATGCTGCAGGTCGGGTGTTGCGGGGTGGGTGGCTATCGCGTGAGCGCGGCGGCCCGGGTGTAGGTCTCGATGACGCGGGAGTCGTCGCGTGCGCCGAGGCCGGCGTCGGCCGCGGCGAGGTAGCGCGTGCGGGCCGCGTCGAGCAGTGGGGTCTCGGCACCCGCGCCGCGAGCGGCGTCGGCGACGAGGCCGGAGTCCTTGACGAAGATGTTGATCTGGCTGGTGACCTCGACGTCGGTGTCGCCGAGCATGCGCGGGCCGCGGTCGGACAGCATCCAGGACGCGGCGGCGCCCGACTCGACGAGCGGGAGCACCTGCGCGGCGTCGAGTCCGAGCGACTCGGCCAGGGCGAGCGCCTCGGCCGCGGCGACGATGTGGACGGCGCAGAGGTGCTGGTTGACCACCTTGATCGCCTGCCCGTCGCCGAGCGAGGGGCCGACGACCTTCGCCGTGCCGAGCGGCGCGAGCACCGGGACGACGCGGTCGGCGTCGGCCGGCGCGCCCGAGAGGAACATCGTGAGCTCGCCCGTGCGGGCGCGGGCGACGCCGCCGGTCACGGGCGCGTCGACCACGCGGGCGCCCGCCCGCTCGAGCCGGTCGCCCTGCTCGACGACGGCGGCCGGGCCGACCGTGCTCATGACCACCCAGGTCTGGCCGGCGGTGGTGCCGGCCGCGAGTGCGGCGTCGACGAGCTCGGCGAGCTGGTCGGGGGTGGCGACCATGACGATCACGGTCTCGGCGTCGGCGACCTCGGCGATGCTCGCGACGGCGCGGATGCCGGCGGCGGCGGCGCGCTCGTGGGCGGCGGCGAAGGGGTCGACACCCGTGACGTCGGCGCCGGCCTCGTGGAGGCGGACCGCCATCGGGAGCCCGATGGCCCCGATGCCGACGAAGGCGATGTGCTCGGTCATGGTGTCGAAGCTCCTTTGGTCCGGATCGTGGGCCGTTCAAGCGGCCCTGATTGGTTCTACCAATCCGTTACGCGTCGATGATAGGCACACCCGAGGCGCGATGTCAACAATTGGTTGAACCAATGTGGACGAGCGACCGGGCCTTCGCACCGCGCGTGCGGTCAGCGCACCGGCTCGATGTGGAGCTGCAGCCAGTTCTCGAAGTGCTCGCGCATGGCTGCGCGCGCGGCGTCGGGATCGCGTGCCTCGAGCGCATCGACCACGTCGTAGTGCACGGAGTCGGTTCGCCGGACCCCGTGCTCGTCGACCGGCTCGACCCGCACGGCCTGGAGTCGGCGGTAGCGGATCGTCTCGCGGAGCACGTGGCTGAAGCCCTCGTGCATGAGGCGGAAGATGGGGTTGTCGACGATGCCGTTGAGTCGGGAGTGGAAGCGGACGTCGGCCTCGAACGCGGCCTCGTGGTCGCCGGTCTTCGTCGCCGCGATCATCGCGTCGACGTCGGCGCGGAGCGCCTCCACCTGCTCGTCGGAGGCGACCCGGGCGGCCTGTTCGGCGATGGACTCCTCGAGGAGCACGCGCGCGTCGGCGAACTGCTGGTCGTTGAGGTAGCCGAGCTGGCGCGAGATCGTGAAGTAGCTGCGGACGAAGTCGTCGCCGGGGGTGTCGATGTAGGTGCCGCGGCCCTGCGTGCGGTGCAGGAAGCCGAGGAGCTCGAGCACCGAGAGCTGCTCGCGCAGCGCGCCGCGGCTCATGTTGAGCGCCTCGCCGAGTTCCCGCTCGGGCGGCAGGCGTCGTGCGGTCGTGCCGGGCTCGGGCGTCGCGAGGCGCAGGAGCTCGCTCACGATCGACTCGAGCGATGCCGTGGCCATGCCGCCTCCATCTCCTCCATGAAAGGTCCAACCATTCGTCTCCATGCTACGGGAGACGCCGGAGGGCCCGGGGGGGCGTGGCCCCCCCCCCCACCCGGAACCCGCGT
>CBFGWW010000013.1:0-25773 GCA_965652625.1 uncultured Agromyces sp. | reverse complement strand
CCGTGCTCAAGGGCTTCAAGGAATTCATCCTTCGCGGGAACGTGATCGAGCTGGCCGTGGCGGTCGTCATCGGCGCCGCATTCACCGCCGTCGTGAACTCGATCGTGAACAACCTCATCAACCCGCTGATCGGCGTGATCTTCCAGGCCGACAGCCTCGACACGGCGCTCGTCATCGAGATCCCGACGCTCTCGGGCGGCGTCGCCGAGGTGAGGTTCGGGGCCGTGCTCGGCGCGATCATCGCGTTCGTCATCGTCGCAACGGTCGTCTACTTCGTGTTCGTGCTGCCCATGAACACCCTCAAGGACCGGACCGAGCAGAAGCGCAAGTCGGGCGAGCCCGACCCGGCCGAGCCCGAGACCGAGCTCACGCTGCTGTCCGAGATCCGCGACCTGCTCGCCGCCGAGCGCGAGCGCGAGGGCGCCGGCCGGCGCGACTGATCCGGTCGCGGTCACCAGTGCGGCGGTCGCTCCTTCGTGATGCGGTCGTCGTCGGGATCGGCCCTGCCCGCGGGCTTCCCCTGCGCCGACCGCTCCTCGCCGTCCTCACCGGTGCCCGGCACGGGCGCCTCGGGCGTCGGATCGGTACCCGGCGCCGGCGTGAGCCTTGCGCGTCGCGCGCGTCCGCCGGCGCGTTCGCCGCGCTGGCGCTCGTCCTCGGCCATCAGCCCGCCGCGGCATCCGTGGATCGTGTCTCGGGCTTTCCCAGCAGCGTGGCGACGCGCGTCGCGACCGCCTCGGGGTTGCCGAACAGCTCGAAGCTGTGCACCCGCAGGTAGTGCCAGCCCAGCCGGCGCAGCACGTCGGGGCGCAGGCGCAGCGACTCGCGCAGGCTGAGCCCCGTGAACGCCTCGTCGGTCTCGACCACGACCGCCTTGCCCGCGTGCGCGGCGGCGAGGGCGAGCCGGCCGCGATGGCCGACGCTGACCCGGATGCCGCGACGCGACAGCCTGCGGGCGAGGTCGCCGAGCATCGACTCGCCGGCGTCCTCGTCGTCGTTCCCGGCGGCCCGCTCCTCGGCCTGGCCCAGGATCTCGGCGAGCGCGAGCACGCCGTGCGACTGCCGCTCGGCGTCGATGTCCTCGGGGCGGAACGCCGAGACGAGATCCATCGAGCGGCGCGCGCGGGTCATTCCCACCGCGAGCAGCCGGTCGCCGCCGGGCTCGCCGAGCGAGCCGAAGTTCGACAGCAGGCGGCCGTGCGGCGTGCGGCCGTAGCCGACCGAGAAGATGACGCGGTCACGGCTCTGCGCGACGGCCTGCTCGAGCGTCAGCACCGTGAACGGTTCCGCGCGGTCCTTGAGGATGAAGTCCGAGAGGTCGGTGCGCTTCGCGAACGCGGCGAGCACGGCCTGGTGCACGCGCGCTGCGTGCTTCGCGCTCGCGGTGATGACCATGAGCGACTCGCGCGGGCGCTTGACCGCGTGCTCCATGACGAGCTCGACGACCTTCGCGACCTCGGAGTCGATGCTCTCGACGGTGCCGGTCACGGCGTCGGGCAGCCCGTTGCCGCGCACGTAGTGCAGGCCGAGGCTGCCGTGCCCGAGGTAGCTGCCCGCCCACGGGAGGGACTCGATGCGTCCTGCGTAGAAGCGGCGGTTGACGAGCTCGGCCAGGTCCTCGCCGCCGGCGCGGTAGCTGCGCGTGAGCGTGAGGGTCGGCAGCAGTTCGCCGAGCCGCGCGAGCGCCGAGTCGGCGTGCAGCGCGTCGACGCCGTGCTCGGTCGTGCCGCCGTCGCGGTCGCCGTCGTCGAGGCCGGTCTCGAAGAGCGTGGGGGTCTGCGTCACCGGGTCGCCGAACGCGACGACCTGCCGGGCGCGGCGGATGGCGCCGAGGTTCTCGGCGATGGTCGTCGACCCGGCGTCCACGAGCACCACGGTGTCGAACGCGATGTCGTCGTCGATCTCGGGCACCTCGTACGGCGACGTGAGCCAGACCGGCGCGAGCGTGCGGAACAGGTGCGGCGTCTCGTCGTGCAGCGCGGCGGGGCGCACGCGGTCGCCGCGCAGCATCCGCTTCAGCTGGTGGGCCTCGTCGGGATGGTCGACGAGCGCGACCTTCCAGTTCTCGGCCAGGTGCCACGCGAGCTGCGGGCCTGCCGCCGACGCGTGCGCCTCGTCGACGAGGCGGAAGTCGCCCTCGAGCCGGTCGAGCACGGTCGTGTTCGCGCCCAGCAGCGCCTTGTCGCCCGCGAGCATGAGCTCGAGCACCGATTGCCACCATGCGAGCTCGAGCTCGGCGGCGACCGCCCGCTCGCGCACGTGTCGCTTCGCGAGGTCGACGAGCAGCGGGTCGAGGCCGAGGTCGCGCAGCCGCGAGAGCACGGCCGTGCGCTCCTGCAGGTTCGTGAGCACCTCCGACTCGGCGGCGAGGCCGGCGAGGTTCGCCTCGAGCTCGCGCACCGGGCGCGCGGCGAGCTGCCGCGGCGTGCCCACGACGCCGAGCGGCGCGTCGAGTGCCGCGAGGTCGCTCGCGACCGTGCGGTAGGCCACGTGCACGTCGTCGATGCCGACGGGCACCGCGGGGATGGCCCCGGCCTCCGAGTAGCGCTGCCAGAGCGTGCGCTGCTGCTGGATGCCGCGGAGCGCCCCGTTGAGGTCGCCCACGTGCACCCCGGGGCGCACGTACTCCAGTGCGAGGCGGCGCAGCCGTCGCCGGTTCGCGCCCGACATGCCCGGCGAGTCGCGCCGCGCGGACGTCGCCGCGATGAGCTCGCCCAGCGGCCGGTCGAACACCGAGGGCTGGAACCGGTCGAGCGTGTCGCGCACGTCGAGGAGCAGCCGCAGGAACACGCCGAGCTCCGCGACCGACTCGAACGCGCGGAGCCGGGTCTGCGCGATGAGCGCGCGGCCGCGCTCGAGGAGGCGCGGCAGCTCGGTGGCGCTCAGTCGCTTCGCGAGCTCGTGCGCGTGCGCCGCCTCCTCCGACGAGGTGAACGAGGCGCCGTACCAGGGGGAGTCGCCCGGTCCGTAGCGGAACTCGCCGAGCTCGGCCGCGCGCGCGAGGTCGCGCGCCACCTGCTCGCGGCCCGTGGCGAGCCCGACGAGGGCGGCGTGGTCGAGGCGCGCGGTCGTCGACGGCGGACGGTCGAGCACCGCGAGACGTGCGAGCTCGCCGAGGGCGTCGAGCACCGACACCTTCAGCTCGGCGTCGCGCCGGGTGAGCGCCGAGCGGTAGTCGAGCAGCACCTTGCGCAGGCGCACGAGCGCATCGTCGACGTCGGCGACGCGGGGCTGCTCGACCTTCTCGTTGCGCGAGATGGACTGGATGAGGTCGCGGCGCAGGCTCGCGGTCGTCACCGCCGCGCCGCCGAGTCCGACCTGCCCGAGGCGGTGCACGATGCCGTCGAGGCTCGCGCGCCGCGCGCCCACGACGAGCACGCGCTTGTCCTTCGCGACGAGCGCGCCGATCGCGTTCACGATGGTCTGGGTGCCGCCGGTGCCCGGCAGCGTCTTCACGACGAGCGACGTGCCGGCCTCGATCTCGGCGACGACCTGCTCCTGCTCGGAGTCGGCGTCGAGCAGCAGCGTGTCGGTCGACGGCGGCCGCTCGTCCTGCGGCACGGGCCGCACGCGCTCGCCCTGCTGCGCGATCGCGGCACGCGCCGCCTTGTTGCCCGCGACCGCGTCGATGATCGGGTGGTGGAGCCGCGCGACATCCGCGGCCATGGCCGGCCCGACCTCGGCGAACGACGACACGACGAGCCGCGGCGCGACGTGGAACCAGGGCAGGTGCGAGGTCAGGCCGCGCAGCCGGTCGATGACGGGCTGCGGCTTGAACACGCCGTTCGTGATGGCGAGCGCCACGAACGCGTCGGCGTCGAGCGTGATGCGGAACTGCTCGCGCAGCTCGCGCGCGAGGGCGGGATTGAGGAAGGGCTGGCCCTTCAGCTTCAGCTCGAAGTCGCGGCCGTATCGGCGGATGGCGAGCGGGCGCAGCAGCACGGGCGCGAGGAACTCCTCGCCGCCGTTGCGCCACGAGGCGAGCCCGATCGCGAGGTGCACCGACTCGATGCCGCGCACCGACCGCAGCTCGATCCCCTTCTGCGTGATCTCGGCGGCCGCGAGCCGCGCGTTGCGCAGGGCGAGCTCGTCGCGGATGAGGCTCGACAGCAGCGTCGACTTGCCCGTGATGAACTGCGGCAGGCCGCCCGGATGCGTCGTGGAGAGCTCGATGCGCGTGCGCGGGGTGTCGACGAAGCGCACGAGCGGGGAGCGTCCGCCGACCTCGGCGAGCTCGCCGTGCCAGCGTCGCCAGGAGGGTTCGGCGACGTTCCCGGCGACCAGCTCGGGGTCGCCGAGGCTCACGCCGTCGGGGCTGGTGATGTTCTGTCGCATGGGTTCCGGAGTCGCTTCGTCGGCTGCGGCATCCGACTCGGGACCGAGGAAGTCCTCCTCGTCATGGTTCCGATCGAGCCGCCGCACACGGACACCATACGTGCGTTCGCGCGGATTCCCGGGAGCATCGCCGGGGTCCGGCTCGTTTTGGATACCCAGGGGGTATTCGGATACCCTCGGGGTATGCACCACAGCTCCACCCCGCACCCCGTCGCCTCCGCAGCCGTCACCGTCATCGTCGGCGGGGTCGCCGGCGGCATGTCTGCCGCCACGCGCCTGCGCCGCCTCGACGAGGATCGCGAGATCATCGTGCTCGAGCGCAGCGGCGCGGTGTCGTTCGCCAACTGCGGACTCCCCTACCACGTGTCCGGCGTCATCGCCGACCGAGCGGACCTCGAACTGCAGGACCCCGCACGCCTCGCCGCGCGGTTCCGCATCGACGCGCGCGTGCGCAGCGAGGTCGTCGCCATCGATCGCACGGCGCGGCGCGTGACGGTCCGGCCCGCCGACGGGGTGGAGTACGAGCTCGGGTACGACGAGCTGGTGCTCTCCCCGGGCGCCGCCCCGCGCCTCCCCGACCACGTCGCGCCGGATGCCCCGATCCACGCCCTGCGCACGCTCGACGACCTCGACGCCGTCATGGCGTCGATCGATCGGCTGCCCGCCGGCGCCCGGGCCGTCGTCATCGGCGGCGGGTACATCGGCGTCGAGGTGGCCGACAACCTGCATCGTCGCGGCCTGGCGACGACGATCGTGCAGCGCTCGTCGCGCCTCATCGGCGGGCTCGATCCCGAGATGGCCGCTCCCCTGGCCGACCACGTGCAGGGGCGCGGCGTCGCCCTTCGCTTCGGGAACGCCGTCACGGCGGTCGAGCCGCACCGCGTGGTGCTCGACGACGGCAGCGCACTGCCCGCCGACCTCGTCGTCGCCGCGATGGGCGTGGTGCCGGAATCGGGACTCGCCCGTGCCGCGGGCCTCGAGATCGGCGCGACCGGCGGCATCGTCGTGGACGCGACGCACCGCACGAGCGATCCCGCGATCTACGCGGTCGGCGACGCGGCCGAGAAGCGCGACCGCGCCGACGGATCCGCGCGGCTCGTGGCGCTCGCGGGCCTCGCGAACCGCCACGGACGCGCGGTCGCCGACGCGATCGTCGGTCGCCCGTCCCTCGCCGTTACCGCCCTCGGCACCGCCGTCATCGACGTCTTCGGCCTCGCGCGTGCCCGCGGCGTCGAGGTGAGGGTCATCCACTCGCACCCGCTCTCGCACGCGGGCTACTTCCCCGACGCGCGACCGATGTCGCTGAAGCTCGTGGTCGACGCGCGCACCGACCGCATCCTCGGCGCGCAGGCCGTGGGCACCGAGGGCGTGGCGCGCCGCATCGACGTCATCGCCACCGCGATGGCGGCGGGCCTCGCGGCATCCGCCCTCGCCGACCTCGAGCTGGCCTACGCGCCGCAGTACGGATCCGCGAAGGATCCGGTGAACATGCTGGGCTACATCGCCCGCAACCTCGCCGACGGCGAGGACGCGACGATCCAATGGCACGAGCTCGACGACGCGCTCGCCGACGGCGCCGTCCTGCTCGACGTGCGTGCGGCAGGCCAGCTCGCCGAGGGCACGATCCCCGGCGCGACCTGGATCCCCGTCGAAGAGCTGCGCGACCGCGCGCACGAGTTCGCCGGACGCCCGATCGTGGTCCACTGCCGCGTCGGCCAGGGCGCGCACACCGGGGCGCGACTGCTCGCGGCCCTCGGCCACGACGTCGTCAACCTCGACGGCGGCTACCTCACCTGGCGCGACGGCATGCGCGCCCGTGCGCACGAGCACGGCACGGATGCCGCGACCGACGTCCTGCGCGCCGCCTGACCCGACCGACCGACCCCACACCCGGAGGACCCGACATGCAGACCATCTCCCCCACCGCGGCGCACGCCCTCGGCGACGCCTACATCATCGACGTGCGCGAGCCCGACGAGGTCGCCCGTGCACGCGTCGACGGCGCCGTGCACATCCCGCTGGGATCGCTCGTCGAGCGCCTCGGCGAGGTGCCGCGCGACCGCACCGTCTACCTCATGTGCGCCGTGGGCGGCCGGAGCGCGCAGGCCACGCAGTTCCTCGCCGCGCAGGGCGTGGACGCCGTGAACATCGACGGCGGCATCATGCAGTGGCATCGCGCCGGGCTCCCCGTCATCACCGGAACCGGGGGCATCGCATGAGCACCGTCGGCACCCGGCAGCAGGACGCCCAGCGCCGCATCCTGAACCGCCTGAAGCGCGCCCGCGGCCAGCTCAACGCCGTGATCGACGCCGTCGAGGCCGGCGACGACTGCCGCACGGTCGTGACCCAGCTCGCCGCCGTCTCGAGCGCGCTCGACCGCGCAGGCTTCGCGGTCATCTCGTCCGCGATGCGCGATTGCGCGACGGATGCCGCGACCCCCGATCGGGCCGGCGGCTCGCGCCGCGCCGACGCCGACGCCGAGGCATCCGAGCCGCTCACCTTCGACGAACTCGAGAAGCTCTTCCTCTCGCTCTCCTGACCGCCGGAGCCTGACCGCCGACGTCGCACACGGCGAAGCGGCGGCCCCCCGGGCGGGGCCGGGGCGTGACGGGCGGGGGGGGGGGGCGCAGAGCGCGGCGGGCCCCGCCCCGGCCGGGGGCGTCGCTTCACGGTCGTGGGGTCGGCCTCAGAGCGCGGCGTGCAGCGCCAGGCCGTGGGCCTTCGCGATGCCCTCGTTCGTGAGGCGGCCGCGGGTGGCGTTGAGGCCCTTCGCGAGCGCGGCGTCCTCGGCGAGCGCGGCCTGCCAACCGAGGTCGGCGATGCGCATCGCGTACGGCAGGGTCGCGTTGGTGAGCGCCGGCGTCGAGGTGGCGGGGACCGCGCCGGGCATGTTCGCGACGCAGTAGAAGATGGCGTCGTGCACGCGGTAGGTCGGGTCGGCGTGGGTCGTCGCGTGCGAGCCCTCGAAGCATCCGCCCTGGTCGATGGCGATGTCGACGAGCACGGCGCCCGGCTTCATCTGGGCGACCATCGCGTCGGTGACGACCTTCGGCGCGGCGGCGCCGGGCACGAGCACGGCGCCGACGACGAGGTCGGCGTCCTTGAGCTGACGGGCGATCTCGTACGGCGACGAGGCGAGCGTCTTGATGCGGTGCTCGTAGCGGGCGTCGAGCTCGCGCAGCTTCGGCAGCGAGATGTCGAACACCGTGACGTCGGCGCCCATGCCCATCGCGGTCGCGGCGGCCTGCTCGCCGGCGACGCCGCCGCCGATGACGACGACCTTCGCGGGCGCGGTGCCGGGCACGCCGGCGAGGAGCACGCCGCGGCCGCCCTTCGACGCGTGCAGCGAGGCGGCGCCGACCTGCGGCGCGAGCCGGCCGGCGACCTCGCTCATCGGAGTGAGCAGCGGCAGCGACCGGTCGGGCAGCTGCACGGTCTCGTACGCGATGGCCGTGACGCCCGAGTCGAGGATGGCCCGCGTGAGCGGAAGGTCCGCGGCGAGGTGGAGGTAGGTGAAGAGCGTGAGGTCCTCGCGGAGGAAGCCGTACTCCTGCTCGATCGGCTCCTTCACCTTGAGCACGAGCTCGGCCGACCATGCCTCGGCGGCGGTGCCGACGATCGTCGCACCGGCCTCGCGGTACTCCTCGTCGGTGTACCCGGCGCCGAGCCCGGCACCGGCCTGGATGTCGACGCGGTGGCCGCGCCCGACGAGGGCGTGCACCCCCGCGGGCGTCATGGCGACGCGGAATTCGTTGTTCTTGACCTCTGCGGGCACGCCGACGTGCATGGTGATCTCCGAATGCTGTGGGGGTGGATTGCCTCCATGGTGACGCGTCGTTCGCAAGATGGGAAGACCCGCCGCATTTCGTTCGGTAGAATGCCCTCGATTCATCCAGTTGTTCGGAAGGACGCCCCGCCGTGACCGATGCACCGCAGATCAGCGCACCGGGTCGTGTCGAGCTCGACGACATCGACCGGCAGATCGTGACGATCCTGCACGAGAACGCGCGCATCCCGAACGTCGAGCTCGCGCGCGAGGTCGGCATCTCCCCCTCGACCTGCCTCGCCCGCGTGCGCTCGCTGCGCGAGCGCGGGGTCATCGTGCGCTACACCGCCGAGATCAACCCCGTGGCGCTCGGCTTCACCCTGCAGGCGCTCGTGAGCGTGCGCATCCGGCCCGGCGCACGCCACCTCATGGAGCAGATCTCCGATGAGCTGCGCCGCGAGCCCGAGGTCGCCCAGCTGTTCTTCCTCGGCGGCACCGAGGACTTCCTCATCCACGTGCGCGTGCGCGACAGCGAGCACGTGCGGCAGTTCGTGCTGAAGAACCTCTCGGCCAACCCGGCCGTGGCGCTCACCGAGACGAACCTCGTGTTCGAGCACCACACCGCCCTGTCCGCAGGCTTGCGTGCGGTGATCTGAGCCTCAGCCCTGCAACGGCAGGATCTCGGAGAGCTCGAGGTCGTCGGGCGACTCCAGCTGCTCGTAGGTGCAGCTCTCGGGGGTGCGATCGGTGCGCCAGCGGCGGAACTGCGCCGTGTGGCGGAACCGGTCGCCCTCCATCTTCTCGTAGGCGACCTCGACCACGAGCTCGGGCCGCAGCGGCACGAACGAGAGGTTCTTCCCGGCGTTCCAGCGGCTGACGGCTCCTGGCATGCGGGCGCCCGCGTGCGCCTCCTGGTCGGCCCACTCGCCCCACGGATGCTGCGACAGGTCGTCGACGAGGTAGGGCTCGAGCTCGGCCACCAGCGACTTCCGCTTCGCCATGGGGAACGACGCGGCGACGCCGACGTGGTGGAGCCGCCCGTCGTCGCCGTAGAGCCCGAGCAGCAGCGAGCCGACGATGCCGCCCGTCTTGTGCCACCGGAAGCCGGCGACGACGCAGTCGGCCGTGCGCTCGTGCTTGACCTTGAACATCGTGCGCTTGTCGGGCTGGTAGGTCCCGTCGAGCGGCTTCGCCACGACGCCGTCGAGCCCGGCGCCCTCGAACCGGGTGAACCAGTCGCGCGCCTCGTCGAGGTCGGCGGTGGCCGGCGTGATGAACACCGGGTCGGATGCCGCGGCGAGCGCCTCCTCGAGCCGCGTGCGCCGCTCGACGAAGGGCCGGCCCATGAGGTCCTCGTCGCCGATGGCGAGCAGGTCGAAGCCCACGAAGGACGCGGGCGTGCGTTCGGCGAGCATGCGCACGCGGCTGTCGGCGGGGTGGATGCGCTGCTGCAGCGCGTCGAAGTCGAGCCGGCCGTCGATCGCGAGGATGATCTCGCCGTCGACCACGCACCGGTCGGGCAGGTTCTCGCGCAGCGCCTCGACGAGCTCGGGGAAGTACCGCGTCATCGGGCGCTCGTTGCGGCTGCCGAGCACGATCTCGTCGCCGTCCCTGAACACGATCGTGCGGAAGCCGTCCCACTTGGGCTCCACGTGCCCGACGTCGGGGATCTCCTTCACGGACTTCGAGAGCATTGGCGCGACGGGCGGCATCACCGGGAGGTCCATCCGTCCATCATGGTGCGGGCGGCGCCGTTCCGCACCCGCGGGACGACGGACGAACGCGAGGCGGCCTCGGGTAGCACCGCCCCCGAACGGGGTCAATCCCCTGCCCGGGGCAGCACCGCCGCCGTACCGTCGAAAGCGGTCGATCCCGATGGGGCCGGTCGGCCGTGCGAGCGAGGAGTCCACGATGAGCGACCCGAACCCTACCGATCCCAGAGCGGCCGACGAACTCGACGAGGCGGTCGAAGCCGTCGAACAGCACCAGCGGGCCGAGGAGGACGCCGACGCCGACGAGCACGTCGTCGTGCGCGACCCCGACACCGGCCACGTGTCGGAGGAGCCGGTGCAATGAGCGCCATCGTCGACCAGCCGGCCCACGACGACCGGCCGAAACCCAGGCACGGGCTCCCGCCCATCGGCATCTGGTGGCCCATGCTCGAGCGCCCGCTGCAGCGCGAGGTGCTCGAGAACCTCCACGCACCGCTGCGCGTGTACGTCGTGCGACGCATCTTCGAGCTCTGCGAGCTCGAGGGCGAGCCGCTCCCGCGCGGCGACTTCCGCCTCGGCTCGAACGAGCGGGCCTATATCGCGGGCTGGGTGCACGCCGTCGACTGGAACTGACGGGCGAACGGCGCGTCGGATGCCCCGCGGCCGTCGCCGCGCGGCACACTCCTGTCGTGGGCACGGACGCGGGGACATCCGCCGAGGAGTACGGGCGCGACAGCGTCGAGTTCTCGCGAGCGATCGCGTTCTTCGATGCGGTGTACGCGTTCGCGGTCACCCTGCTCGTGGTCAACATCGATCCGCCCGAGGCATCCGACTGGACGAGCCTCGCGACGCTGATGGACAGCGGCCTCGAGTGGCAGCTCCTCGGCTTCGGGATCAGCTTCGTCGTGATCGCCGTCTTCTGGCGCGTGAACCACAGGGTCGTCGCGGGGTTCCGCGGACTCAGCTCGGCGACCATCGTCGCGAACCTCGTCGCCACCGCCTTCGTCGTCCTCATCCCCTTCACGACGCAGGGCATCAGCGACCTCGACACCTCGGGCGAGCCGCTCGCCATCGCGCTGTACGCCGTGAACATCTCGTGTGCCGTGCTCGCGCAGTCGGTCGTGTTCTACGTGGCGCGACACGACGGCATGATCGCGGATCCCCTGCCGAGGCGGGCCGACCACATCCGGTTCCTCAACACGCTCACGACGCCGGCCGTGTTCCTGCTGTCGATCCCGATCGCCTACGCCTACGGTGCGGATGCCGCCCGCTGGACCTGGGCGCTGCTGTTCATCATCGGCCCCGTGGCGGGTCGGCTCTCCGAGCGGCAGGTCGCGAAGGTCGTCGCCGAGGCATCGAACGCCCGGGAACGCTCCTGATCGCGGAGCCCGAAGTCAAGACCCTCCCGTGATTCCATCGCGCCGGAGAGGATGATCCGGCCCGGCTCGCAGCGCACCATCCGCGCCCCACCCCTCGCCGGCGCGCGGAACGGAGTGCCCATGGGCTCACTGGTGTACGACGACGACCTCGCGGCGGAGTTCGACGACCGGACCCTCGCCCACCTGCAGGTCATCATCGTGAACAAGCTGCGACGCCTCGAGAGCTTCCCGTTCACCTGGCACGACGACCGGCGCACGATGACGGTCTGGCTCAGCCCGGCGACGCCGCTCGCGTTCGTGTTCCACGGCAACCGGCGGCCGAAGCTCAACCGCGCCTGGCTCGAGGAGCTCGCCCTCGTGGCGAACTCGTCGGGCGGGCTCCTCGTGGTGCCCGAGCCGCCGATCCCGCACGCGGTCGAGGCGTCGGAGCCGGTCTGAGCGCAGGAGCGCCCAGACGCCCCGCGCGACACCCGTTCGAGGGCCGGTGGCATGGGAATTCGCTCCGAACGCTCGCACGCCGGCCGCCTTCGGCGTAGGTTTGCGTTATATCGCGTCATGGCGTCGCGTTATATCGCGTCCATGCTCCGCGATCACCCAAGCGCAGGTGCTCACGAAGGCGGACCCCATGGTGGAGCTGAATCAGGTCGCACGGCTCACGGCGAGGAGCGGGCGGCGGTGGTCGGAGTGACCGGCCTCGAGTGGGTGCTCGCCGCACTCGCGATCGTCGTCCTGATGGGCGTGCTCACGATCGTCGCGGTCATCCTCCTCATCCGGGCGGTGTTCCGGCGCATCAGCCGCAACCGAAGGGTCAGTGGCGCCACGCTGAGGACCCGCGCGCAGTTCAGCCGCGGACCGCAGCGCACGATCCTCGGCCTGCGCGTGCGGCTCGGCGAGCTCCTCGCCAGCGGCAAGGCGGCGGTCGACCTGGCGGCACAGGGTGCAGGGCCCCGCGGCGACCTCCCCCGGCTCTTCACGCGCATCAGCCAGGAGGGCATCGCCCTCGACGCGCAGTTGCGGCTGCTCGAGAGCGAGACGGACCCCGGCGTCCTTGCTGCCGAGGTGCCCGACGCCCGGTATCGGGTCGACCAGGTCGCCGTGCTCGTGCGCCACCTGCGTGCCGCCGTGGCGTCCGGGCTGACCGGTCCGAACGACGACGCGCTGACCACGCTCCGCGCCGACATGGACCGCGAGGTCGCCGCGCTGCACGCCGGCATCGAAGAGCTGCACCTGCTCAACCGTCCCGACGCCCACCGGCCCATCGCTTCCACCGCCAGAGAGAAGGAGACCCCATCATGAGCAACACCGCACGGATGCGAACCATCTTCCGGAGCAAGACCTCCAAGGCCATGGACCGCATGGAGGATCCTCGCGAGACCCTCGACGACAACTACGAGCAGCAGGTGAAGCTCCTGCAGCAGGTGCGCCAGGCCGTCGCCGAGGTCGCGACCGCGAAGAAGCGCATCGAGCTGCAGGGGCAGGAGATGGGCGAACGCTACGCACGCCTCGGCGCCCAGGCGCGCGAGGCCGTCGTGCAGGGGCGCGAGGACCTGGCTCGCGCCGCCCTCGAGCGTCGCTCCCTGCTCGAGGGACAGGTCGCGAAGCTGCAGGACCAGTACTCCGCGCTGACGCAGCAGACGGCGCAGCTGCAGGACCGCGAGCGCCGGCTCTCCGAGCAGATCGCCGCCTTCCGCATCGAGAAGGAGACCATCAAGGCCACCTACACGGCGTCCGAGGCGCAGGTGCGCGCGAACGAGGCGGTCGCCGGCCTCGGCGCCAGCATCAACGACGTCGGCACGAGCCTCGACCGGGCGCGCGACCGCGTCGCCCAGATGCAGGCGCGAGCGCAGGCCACCGACGAGCTGCTCGCGAGCGGGGCGCTCAAGGACCTCACGGCTGCGCCCGACGCCGACATCGAGCGACAGCTCTCGGTCATCGCCGCGCAGGCGGAGGTCGAGCGGCAGCTCGAGGCGATGCGGGGCGGCGGCTCCCCCGACATCACGGGTTCCGAGCGCCGCGGCGGACCCGACGCCTGGCTGGGCATCGGACAGGCGTAGGTCGCGAGGCGCGACGGCGGCTGCGCTACCGCCGCCGCGTCCGCTTCGCGCGCGCGGCGAACCGTCGAGCGCGACGAGCACCTCTTCGCGGTGCCCCTGGAGGGACTCGAACCCCCAACCCTCTCCTTAGGACGGAGCTGCTCTTCCATTGAGCTACAGAGGCTGACCGCACGAGTCTACCGGCTCGGGGTAGCGTGTTCAGCGGCGCGAGCGCGCCCGCGGATGCGGCTCGGCCGCGGGAGGAGCGACCATGTCGGCATCGGAGACCACGCGGTTCTGGGTGGGCGCGTCGACGATCGGCGCACTCGGCTCGGCGGCGCGCGGCATCCGCCCGCTCGACGTCGCCGCCGACGGCTCGGCGAGGCTCGGCGATCCCGTCGACGTCGGGACGAACCCCATGTTCCTCGCCGTGTCGGCCGCGACGGGTGTGCTCGCGATCGTGCACGAGGTCGCCGGCGGCGCCGTGTCGACGTGGACGCTCGAGGGCGACGCCGTGCTCCCCTTCGGCCTGCCGGGGTCGACGGATGCCGCGGACCCGTGCCACGTCGCGTTCGACGAGTCGGGCGCGTGGGCGTTCGCCGCGAACTACTCGGGCGGACGGCTCACGGCGCACCCGTCGGCACCCGATGTCGCGGCGTCGGCCGTGTTCTCGATCGCCTTCGCGGGCTCGGGGCCGAACGCGCAACGGCAGGCGTCTCCGCATCCGCACCAGGCCGTCGTGGACGCCGAGCGCGACCGGCTCCTCGTGCCCGACCTGGGCTCCGACCGGATCCGGGTGCTCGCGCTCGGCGGACTGCCCGCCGAGCTGCCGCACCTCGAGGCCGACGACATCGTGATCCACGCGGGCGCGGGGCCGCGCCACCTCGTGATCGCCGGCGACGTGGCGATCGTCGCGAACGAGCTCGACCGCACCGCGAGCGTGATCGACCTCGTGGCGGGCCGCGAGCTCGCGGCGTTCCCCGTCGACGAGCGCGTCGAGGCGCGCGGACTCGGCCTCTCCGCGATCCGGCTCACGCGGGCGGGCACGGTGCTCGTCGGCGATCGGGACGCCGACGCCCTCGTCGCCCTGCGCTTCGATCCCGTCGCGCGCACGCTCGAGCACGCGGCATCCGTGCCGACCGGCGGACGCCACCCGCGCGACCTGCACGTCACGCACGACGAGGGGCACGCGCTCGTGGCCGACCAGCAGTCGGACTCGATCGCGGTGGTGCGCCTCGAGGACGGCGTGCCCACGGAGGTCGTCGGAACCATCGGCACGCCGGCGCCCGCGTGCCTCGCACGCGTTCCCTGAGGCCGCCGCCGGCGCGGCGGGTCAGCCGAGGACGGTTGCCGTCAGTTGTACCCCAGGACGACGATCGCGGAGGTCGTCGGCGCGAGCTCGTCGACGAACCCGATCTCCTCGAGTCGTACCTCGTCCAAGGGCTGCGTCATCGCCGTCACCTGCTCCTCCGTGGAATGAGGTCCCACGTTACGGGAGGGGCGCACCCGAGGTCACTGTCCGAGTCGTCCAACGTTGCGCGCCGTTTTCGCCACGGCGTCGACAAGGCCCGCGTCAGACGGGCGGGTAGAGGTAGATCGCCGCCGACCCGGTTGGGATCGTGCGCACGTGGTAGGAGTGGTCGCTGTTCTGGTTGTACTCCTCGATCGTGACCGTGCCGTCGCCGTTCACCGACTGCACGTACGCAACGTGGTTGTACGGGAACCAGGCGACCGAGCCCACGATCGGGTCGGTGCTCGTGGCCCAGCCGCGCCGGACCCACTCATCGGCCCAGGCGTAGGCGCTGCCCGAGGCGAGGTTGCCCCAGTCCCACTTCCACGGCGCGCTCGTGACGCCGGCATCGCGGTTGAGGCGCCACGCCACGAAGTCGACGCACTCCCGGTAGTAGTACCGGAGCGGCGAGAGACCCCCGCCGTAGTCGTCGGGGGTCTCGTTCCACCAGGGGTAGTCGTCGCCCTCGGCCTGCTGGGCGGGCGTGTAGTACGCCCCCGAGCGGTTGAGCTGCGCGCCGTACGTCGCGCGCTCGGCCTCCGCGGCGGCGGCGTCGATCTCGGCCTTGGTGGTGATCGAGTAGGCGTCGCTCGAGACGGGCTTTCCGCTCGCGAGCGCCGACACGTCGACGTTCTGCGCTTCTGCGCGAGTCAGGCTGAACGCGCCGGATGCCTCGAACCCGCCGCCGGGGATCATCGCGTAGGCGGGCAGCGCCACGGTGCCCACGATCGCGGGGATCACGAGCACGGTCGCGAACACGCGCGCGGGCCCGTTGCGGCGAGCCGGACGGGGTGCGGCGACGACCTCCCGAGCCCGACTCGCGGATGCCACGACGACACGGGTCGCGGGTGCGGCGGCCGCGGCATCCGCTCGTGCCGTTCGAGCACGTCGGCCCTGCTTCGGCGCGGTGCGACGAGCGCGGCCGCGGTCGGCCGCTCGGCGCTCGGAGCGGGTGAGCTCGGGGGCGTCGTTCTCGTCACCGTGCAACAGGGGACCTCCGGATCCCGTCGGAGGCCGCAGTGCAGCCCGGAACGGGGGTGGCTTCATCGGGCGTTCCGGAGGTCGGGTCTCCGGACTCGTTCCACCATAGGGCACGAGCGCGGCGAAGTCACTTACCCTTCAGGCCGCGATCGCGAGGTACTCGTCCCACTGCGGGAGCGGCCGCTCGAACCCGCGCACGACCCAGCTGCGACCCTGCGGCATCCCCGGGGTGAAGCGCAGCTGCCAGCCCATCTCGGCCGGCGTGTGGTCGCCCTTGGTGTTGTTGCACCGGAGGCAGCAGGCGACGAGGTTCTCCCACGTGTCCCGGCCGCCGCGCGAACGCGGCAGCACGTGGTCGATCGTCGCCGCCGACCGACCGCAGTACGCGCACCGGTGCTCGTCGCGCCGCAGCACCCCGCGCCGGCTCACCGGCACGGCGTGCACCCGGGGTGTTCGCACGTAGCGAGTGAGCAGGATGACGCTGGGGCGTTCCCACGAACCGCTCGTCGCGTACACCGGGTTGCCCTCCTCGTGGAGGAGCACGGTGGCCTTCTGGTTCATGACCAGGAGCAGGGCGCGCTTGAACGAGACGACGGCGAGGGGCTCATAGCCCGCATTGAGCACGAGTGTGCGCATGGGGTGCCTTTCGATCGGTGCTGGATGGCTTCCAGCCGCGTGAACGGATCGACGACGAGCGCGCGTCATGGCGCACCGGAGGGGTGGCGATCAGGCGTCGCGGAACGGCCCGGAGACGAAGAACGGGCACCGTCGTCACGACAGTGCCCGTCGGCGTGTTCGCCCGGATCGTGCTCGGCTGACTGCTGTGCCGCTGGTGGAACTGCGCGCGCGCATCCGTGGAATGGATGCTGCGCGTCGCGACCATCGGCTTCCCCTGCCCGGTTCTCGGATCGTCAGGGTTCAAGGCTAGAGCACGAATGGCGCACCGGAACCCTCCGGCGCGCCATTCGTGCTTCGCGTCACGAGATGTTCACATCTCAGATGCGCACGATGTAGTAGTCGCTCGTCCAGATCGGCTGGATGCGCACGACGGTGCCCTCGTAGGGCGCGTGCAGGATCTGGCCGTTGCCCGCGTAGAAGCCGATGTGTCCGGGCATCACCACGAGGTCGCCGGGAACGGCCTGCGACTCGGGGATCTGCGTGCCGGCCGCACCCTGCGCGGAGGAGGAGTGGGGCAGGTTGATGCCGAACTGCGCGTAGACGTACTTGACGAGGCCCGAGCAGTCGAAGCCGGCCGGCGTGGCGCCGCCGTAGACGTACGGCACGCCGAGGTACTGCTGGGCGACGGAGTAGACGCTCGACGGGTCGGCGGAGCCGTAGACCGGGTTCGCGGCGAGCTCGTCGGCGGACAGGCCGGAGTAGGCGGCGGCGTACGAGGCCATCTCCGCCTCGGCGGCCAGTCGCGCCGCCTCGGCCTCGGCGGCGGCGCGGATCTCTTCACCGGTGGTGACGGAGAACGTGTCCTTGGAGGCCTGCGCGGCGACCACGTCGTCGGTCACCTCGACGGACTGCGCCTGCGCCTTCGTGAGCGACGTCTCGGCGGTGGTGCCGAACTGCGGCCCCTGGGAACCGGGCGCGAACGCGTAGGCCGGGATCGCGAGCGTGCCGACGATGCCGGCGGCCACGGTCATGACCACGATGTTCGCGACCCCGCCGCGGCGAAGGCGCCGGGCGGTCGAGGGGAGCGGTGCCGCTGAGACCTTCGCGGCGAGGTCGGTGGATCTGGGGGCTGGGGCCTTGGGTGCGGCATGCGCCGTCACGAGGGCCCTGCGAGCGCCGGTACGGGTGGCGCCTCGCCGGGAGATTCGAGCCAAAACGTGTCCTCCGCCGCCCCACGACCCGGGTTGCAGTCGTCCCACCTCGTGCGCACGCGGCGCGTCACGGGTTCTGAATCGAGCGGTGGGTGCCTGGGGGCGATCTCGATCCTGTTCCGCCGACCGGCTTCGTGCCGGCGGACTCGAACGACAATACGCGAGGGAGGCCCGAATGTCACATTCCGATCACGGAGTGGCCGTGATCAGGGATTTACTCGGCGACGAAGATGTGGCCGGCGACTTCGGACGGCAGCTCGAGCCCACCGTCGACGCCGTCGACCTCGACCAGCACGTACGGGCCGGCGGCGCTGAAGACCGCCTTCGCGCCGGGCACGATGCCCGCCTGCTTGAGCTGCGAGAGCAGCTCGGGGTCGAACTGCACGGGCTCCCCGAGGCGGCGGACGACGCCACGCACGGGCTCGTCGCTCGCCGACACCGCGTCGAGCACGCGTACGACGCCGGACATGAACGGATCGGCGGCGGGGACGCCGAGCTCCTCGAGCCCCGGGATGGGGTTGCCGTAGGGCGACTCGCGCGGCTGGCCGAGCAACTCGATGAGCCGGCGCTCGACCTGCTCGCTCATCACGTGCTCCCAGCGGCATGCCTCGTCGTGGACGTATTCCCAGTCGAGGCCGATGACGTCGGCGAGGAGTCGCTCGGCGAGGCGGTGCTTGCGCATGACGTGCACGGCCTTGCTGCGGCCGGCGTCGGTGAGCTCGAGGTGGCGATCGCCCGAGACGACCACGAGTCCGTCGCGCTCCATGCGCGCGACCGTCTGCGACACGGTGGGGCCGGAGTGGCCGAGGCGCTCGGAGATGCGGGCGCGCAGCGGCACGATGTTCTCCTCCTCGAGGTCGAGGATCGTGCGGAGGTACATCTCCGTCGTGTCGATGAGATCGGTCACCGGAAGCCCTCCCTGTCGCAGCCCGTCATCAAGCCTAGCGGCCACCGGCCCCTCGCTAGACTCGTCGCATGCCGAGCCTCGTCATCCCCAGCGACCTCCTGCCCGCCGACGGACGATTCGGCTGCGGGCCCTCGAAGGTCCGCCCCGAGCAGCTCGCGCACCTCGCGTCCGAGGGTCCCCGCCTCCTCGGCACGTCCCACCGCCAGGCTCCCGTGAAGGACCTCGTCGGCCGCGTCCGCACGGGCATCGCCGACCTCTTCTCGCTGCCCGAGGGCTACGAGGTCGTGCTCGGCAACGGCGGGTCCACCGCGTTCTGGGACGCCGCGGCATCCGGGCTCATCGACCGCCGGGCGCAGCTCTGCTCGTTCGGCGAGTTCGGCGCGAAGTTCGCCGCGGCCGCGGGCGCACCCTGGCTCGAGGCGCCCGACGTGCGCAGGGCCGACGCGGGCACGCGGTCGGATCCCGAGCCGGTCGACGGCGTCGACGTCTACGCGTGGCCGCACAACGAGACCTCCACGGGCGTCATGGCGCCCGTGCGCCGGGTCGCCGGCGACGCGGACGCGCTCACCGTCGTCGACGCGACGAGCGCCGCCGGCGGCGTCGCGGTCGACCCCGCCGAGTTCGACGTCTACTACTTCGCCCCGCAGAAGAACTTCGCCTCCGACGGCGGCCTGTGGTTCGCCCTGTTCTCCCCCGCCGCGATCGAGCGCGTCGAGCGCCTCGCCGCGAGCGACCGCTACATCCCCGAGTTCCTCTCCCTGAAGAACGCGATCGACAACTCGCGCCTGAATCAGACGCTGAACACGCCGGCCCTCGCGACCCTGCTGCTGCTCGAGAGCCAGCTCGACTGGATGAACGGGTCGGGCGGCCTCGCCTGGGCCGACGCGCGCACGCGCGAGTCGTCGTCGGTGCTCTACGACTGGGTCGAGCGCACGCCGGTCGCGACGCCCTTCGTGACGGATGCCGCGGACCGCTCGCAGGTCGTCGTCACGATCGACTTCGACGAGTCGACGGATGCCGCGCGCATCGCGTCGATCCTCCGCGAGAACGGCGTCGTCGACACCGAGCCCTACCGCAAGCTCGGTCGCAACCAGCTGCGCGTCGCGACGTTCACGGCGATCGAGCCCGACGACGTGCGCGCGCTCACCGCGTCGATCGACTACGTGCTCGAGCGGATGGACTGAGTCGCGTGCGCCTCTGGCTGAGCGAGTCGGAGCGTCGCCCCGATCCGGCGCCGGCACGGGCCGACGCCCGCAAGGCGGTGCTCGTCGGCACGGCCGCGTGGCTCGTCGCGCTCGTCGTGTCGCTCGTGTTCCGCGCCCCGCTCGAGGCCGCCGGACTCGGCTGGCTGCTGTGGGCGGCCGTCACCGGGCTCGTCCTCGGCGTGATCGGGCTCGTCGTGGTGCAGCTCATCCGCCGACGCGCCGCGCATCAGGAGGCCGGGTCGGCGGGCTGATCCTCGGGTGCGTCGTCGGCGTCGTCCTCGGACTCGTCGGCATCGACCGAGTCGTCGAGCGCGTCGATGTCGATCCCGTCGAACTCGTCGTGCCCGTCGTCGTGTCCGAACGCGGCGTCGAGCTCCGCGTCGTCGTCGAGGTCGGACTCATCGTCGTCCTCGTCCTCGTCCTCCTCGTCGTCGTCCTCGTCGAGGTCGTCCTCGTCGACGTCGTCCTCGTCATCGGACTCGTCGTCGGTCTCGACCTCGTCGACCCCGTCCTCGTCGGACTCGTCCTCCGGCTCCTCGTCGCCGTCGCCGGCCGCCTCCGCGGCGGCCGCGGCGGCCGCCTCCTGGGCCGCGCGGTACTCGGCGAGGCGCTCCGACCACGGGATCCACTCGGGCGCGAGCAGCGCGGCATCGCCGGGCATGAGCTCGGTCTCGAGTACGGTCGGCTCGCCGTCGTCCACACGGGCGATCGTGACGCTCCAGCGCCAGCCGGGGTAGCCGGCGAGATCGGCGGCGAAGAGCAGCGTGAGCACGTGCTCGTCCTCGACGAGGTGGCCGACGACCGATCCGACCGTCTCGGGCGCGGTCACCTCGAGGAGCGCGCGCCGAGCGAGGTCGACCGCGTCGAGGAGCACCGCGTCGGGCTCGAACACCGGGGCCGGCGCCTCGGCCGGAGCCGCACCGTCCGACTCGGCCGCGCCCGCGGCATCCGTCGACTCGACCGCGTCCGCGGCATCCGTCGACTCGACCGCGTCCGCGGCATCCGTCGACTCGACCGCGTCCGCGGCATCCGTCGACTCGGATGCCTCGACCGCCTCGGCCGGCACCTCGGTCTGCTCCGTCGGCTCAGGCATCCAGATCGTCTGCCACCTTGCGCAGCACCGCTGCGACCGTGCGTGCCTTCGACTTGTCGGGGTAGCGGCCGCGACGGAGGTCGGCGCCGATGCCGTCGAGCACCTTCACGACGTCCTCGACGATGATCGCCATGTCGTCGGCGGGCTTGCGGTTGATCTTGGTCAGGCTCACCGGCGCGTCGAGCACGCGCACGGAGAGGGCCTGCGCACCGCGCTTGCCCTCTGCGACGCCGAACTCGAGGCGGGTGCCGCTGCGCACGGTCGCGCCGGCGGGGAGGGCGGACGCGTGGAGGAAGACCTCCTGGCCGTCATCGGAGCTGATGAAGCCGAACCCCTTCTCCTCGTCGTAGAACTTGACCTTGCCGGTGGGCATCGTGTGAACCTCGCTCGCGTCGGAGGGCGCGCTGGACCGCGTCGCCGTGCTCCATCCAGTCTAGGAGTCCTCGACCATGACGACGGTCCGCTGCCCTATTCTGGGAAAGTGAGCGATTCCGGTCCACTGACCCAGCACCGTGCCGAGCGCATCCTCGCGTACATGTTCGTCGCGATCGTGGGCCTCTCGATCCTCGCGTTCATCGCGGTCATGATCGGCACGGCGGTCGGGGCCGGCGAGAACGACGGCTTCAGCCAGGGCATCTGGCCCATCGTGCTCACGCTCCCGTTGTTCGGGCTGCCCATCGCGTTCCTCCTCCTCATCGCGCTCCTCATCGTCAACGGCGTCCGTCGAGCCCGCGCCGGCCGGGCCGGATCGAGCTGACCGGCGGCCGATGCTCGAGCTCGCCGCACGACTCAGGGGGCTGCCGCGACCCGGACTCGCGTCGGCACTGCACTCGCGCGAGTTCGACGCCTCCGGCGTGCGCGACCTCTTCGACCTCGCCGAGGTGCTGCTCGCGCCCGACTCCGTCGACCACGCGCTGAGCCGGCTCGACCGCCGCCACCTCGCCGTGCTCGCCGCGGCATCCGAGGTGGCCGACGAGCACGGCGACACCACCGTCGAGGCGGTCCGCACTCAGCTGCAGGAGCTCGGGGCCACCGACGAGCTGGCGGATGCCGCGCCCGCCCTCGTCGACGAGCTGGCCGCGCTGCTCCTCGTGGTGCGCGCCGACGCCCACGTCCACGTGCCGGCCGCGATCAGGGGCCGCATCGGGGTGCACACGCCACGCGACATCCCACCGGCCGACGAGCTCGCCGCCCCGGCTCCGCCCGTGCTCGTCGGGGTCGACGACGTCGACCGCAGCCTGCTCGAGCGACGCGCGGCCGAGACCGCGTACGCGACCGTCGCGGCGACCGCGGAGCTGCTCGCGGAGCTCGGCAACCAGCCCGCCCGCGAGCTCGCCAAGGGCGGCCTCGCGCTGCCCGACTCGAAGCGACTCGCCGAGGTGAGCGGCGTCGCGCTCGAGTCACTCCCCCGGCTGTTCCACCGCGCCGACGAGGCCGGCCTCGTGGTGCGCGACGGCGCCTTCTGGCTCGAGTCCGACCTGGGCGCGGAATGGACGCAGCAGAGCGCGGCCCGGCGCTGGCGGCGCCTCGCCGAGTGCTGGCGCGACCGCGTGCCGGCGCCGCTGCGCGAGCTCGTCGCCCGGCGCAGCGAGAACCTCACGGCCACCGACCTGCGCGACGACGTGCACTGGTTCTACCCGGCGGGCGGCCGATGGATCGAGGACGGGCTCGACCGGCTCGTCGCCGAGGCCGAGGCGCTGGGGCTCGCGGTGGCGGGCGAGCCCATCGAGCCGGGCCGCCTCGTGCTCGCCGGCGACATCGACCGCGCCGCGCGCACGCTCGCCGCGCATTTCCCGGCGCAGGTCGACAAGGTGTACCTGCAGCACGACCTCACGGTCGTCTCCCCCGGTCCGCTCGAGCCCGCGCTCGACGGCCGGCTGCGCGGGTTCGCCGACGTCGAGGGGCGCGACCTCGCCTCGACCTATCGCATCAACGCGGCATCCGTGAACCGCGGCCTGGCCGCCGGAGAGTCGGCCGAGTCGATCCTCGAGTTCCTCGGCGGGCTGTCGCTGACGGGCATCCCGCAACCGCTCGAGTACCTCGTGGCCGAGGCGTCCACGCGGTTCGGCTCGGTGCGGGTCGCCGCGGCCGACGAGGCGGATGCCCCGGCGCGCGCGTCCGTCCGCTCCGACGACGAGCAGCTCGTGCGCACGCTCGCGGTCGACCAGTCGCTCACCTCGCTCGGGCTCCGGCAGACGGGCCCGCACCGCCTGCTCTCGCGGTTCACGCCCGACGTCGTGTTCTGGGCGCTCTCCGACGCGAAGTACCCCGTGGCCGCCGAGGACGCGAACGGCGACATCATCCGGCTGAAGCGCCACCGGCTCGCGCCCGCGCCGCCTCCGCCGCCGAAGACCGACCCGATCGCGGCGATGCTCGACCGCGTGCTCGCCACGGGCGACGAGGGCGCGACCGAGCAGGCGTGGCTCGCGCGCCAGCTCGAGGCGGCGGCCCGCGCCAAGGAGACGCTCACGGTCACCGTGCGCATGCCCGGCGGCCAGACCGCCGACTACCTGCTGGCGCCCGCGAGCGTCGCGAACGGCCGCCTGCGCGCCCGCGATCGCAAGGCCGACATCGAGCGCACGCTGCCGCTGTCGGCGATCGCCGCGGTGTCGCCGGCGCCCACGAACGTCTGACCGCGGCATCCGTGCACCGAGGCGGGGCGGCCGTCGCTTCACGAAGCAGGCGTAGACTCGACGGTTATGTCAGACGGCCCCCTCATCGTGCAGAGCGACCGGACCGTGCTCCTCGAAGTCGCGCATCCGCTCGCCGAGGACGCACGGCACGACCTCGCGGTCTTCGCCGAGCTCGAGCGCGCACCCGAGCACGTGCACACCTACCGCATCACGCGGCTCGGCCTGTGGAACGCGCGGGCGGCGGGGCACGACGCCGACGACATGCTCGGCACGCTGGAGCGGTACGCGAAGTTCCCGGTGCCGCAGACGGTGTCCGTCGACATGCGGGAGACCGTCGCGCGCTACGGCCGGCTCGTCGTCGACCGCACCGACGACGGTGCGCTGCGCCTGCACAGCGACGACATCGCGGTGCTCACCGAGGTGGCGAACGCGAAGCGCATCGCGCCGCTCCTGACCGAGCGACTCGACGACTCGAGCTTCCTCGTGGAGGCGTGGGCGCGCGGCCAGCTCAAGCAGGAGCTCGTGAAGCTCGGCTGGCCCGCGGAGGACCTCGCCGGCTACACGCCGGGCACCCCGCACGAGATCGACCTCGAGCAGGACGACTGGCACCTGCGGGACTACCAGCAGAAGGCCGTCGACAACTTCTTCGACGGCGGGTCGGGCGTGGTCGTGCTGCCCTGCGGCGCGGGCAAGACGCTCGTCGGCGCGGGCGCGATGGCGACCGCGAAGACCACGACGCTCATCCTCGTCACCAACACCGTGTCCGCCCGGCAGTGGCGCGACGAGCTCCTGAAGCGCACGAGCCTCACGGCCGAGGAGATCGGCGAGTACTCGGGACAGGTCAAGGAGGTGAAGCCCGTCACGATCGCGACGTACCAGATCCTCACCGCGAAGCGGAAGGGCGAGTACGCCCACCTGGCGCTCCTCGACGCGCTCGACTGGGGCCTCGTGGTCTACGACGAGGTGCACCTGCTGCCCGCGCCGGTGTTCAAGCTGACCGCCGAGCTCCAGGCCCGCCGCCGGCTCGGCCTGACCGCGACGCTCGTGCGCGAGGACGGGCGCGAGGGCGACGTGTTCTCGCTCATCGGCCCGAAGCGGTTCGACGCCCCGTGGAAGGAGATCGAGGCGCAGGGCTTCATCTCGCCCGCGGCCTGCTACGAGGTGCGCATCGACCTGCCCCAGTCCGAGCGGCTCGCGTACGCGGCATCCGCCGACGACGAGCGCTACCGGCTCGCCGCCACCGCGCCGGCGAAGCTCGACGTGGTGCGACAGCTCGTCGCGCGGCACGAGGGCGAGCGGATCCTCGTGATCGGCCAGTACCTCGACCAGATCGACGAGCTCGCCGAGGCGCTCGACGCCCCGCAGCTCACCGGTGCGACGCCGGTCGACGAGCGGGAGCGGCTCTTCCAGGAGTTCCGCGACGGCCGCACGCCCGTGCTCGTCGTGTCGAAGGTCGCGAACTTCTCGGTCGACCTCCCCGAGGCGACGGTCGCCATCCAGGTGTCGGGCTCGTTCGGCTCGCGCCAGGAGGAGGCGCAGCGCCTCGGCCGCCTGCTGCGCCCGAAGGAGTCGGGCCTGTCGGCCAACTTCTACACGCTCGTCGCCCGCGACACGGTCGACCAGGACTTCGCGCAGAACCGCCAGCGGTTCCTCGCCGAGCAGGGCTACAGCTACACGATCCTCGACGCGCACGCCATCGCGGCCTGATCGCCGGCGTCGGCGGTTCCCCGTAGGCTCGCACCAGTCGTGGAACGCCGACCGGTTCGAGGAGGAACCCCATGTCCATCGTCACGTGCGACATCTCCGTCTCCATGGACGGCTACTCCGCCGGCACCGACCAGAGCCTCGAGCAGCCGCTGGGGAACATCGACGAGACCTGGCTGCACGCCTGGATGTTCGATGCGGCCGATGAGAACCGGGCCGAGGTCGAGGCGATCGTCGACGCGGGCGCCTTCATCATGGGTCGCAACATGTTCGGACCCGACCGCGGTGAGTGGGACCTCGACTGGAAGGGCTGGTGGGGCGAGGACCCGCCCTACCACGCTGCGGTGTTCGTCCTCGCGCACCGCGATCGCGAGCCGGTCCCCATGGAGGGCGGCACGACCTTCCACTTCGTGACCGACGGCATCCACGCGGCGCTCGACCGCGCACGAGCGGCCGCGGGCGACCGCAACGTCGCGGTCGCGGGCGGCGCGTCGACCGTGAACCAGTTCCTCGCCGCCGGCCTCATCGACGAGCTGCGCGTGCACGTGACCCCGGTGATCCTCGGCGCCGGCGAGCGCCTCTTCGAGGGCGTCCCGCGGCAGCGGTTGGAGCAGGTGTCGGCACGCGGCACGTCGCTCGTGACGCACCTCGTGTACCGGCCGGTGCGCGGAGCGCAGCCCCGGCGC
>CBFGWW010000012.1:0-26147 GCA_965652625.1 uncultured Agromyces sp. | reverse complement strand
TAGAGCGCCTGCTTTGCAAGCAGGATGTCAGGAGTTCGAATCTCCTAGGCTCCACCCGGTCTTCATCGGCTCGCCTGCTCGTCAGGCGAGCCGTCGTCGTTTCAGGGAACGGCGACGATCATGTCGATGAGTTCCTGCCTGCTGTAGCCCTGCTGGCGCGCGAACGCCACCAGCTCGCGCGTTCGCTGGAGCACCGCGCTACGCTCGGGGACCCCCGCAACCGAGATGCCGCGCCCGCGCCGGAACTCGAGGAGTCCCTCTTCTCGCAGGAGGCGCAGCGCGCGCAGCACCGTGTTGGTGTTCACGTCGAGTACGGCTGCCAGGTCCTTCGCCGGGGGCAGGCGATCACCCGGCAGAGCCTCGCCGTCGGCGATCGACCGACGGATCTCGGCAGCCACCTGCTCGTAGAGGTCGGTCCGATCGTTCCGATCGAGCTTGACATCGATCATGGTGCTACTGATAATATCGTCATTGGTTGGAGCAGGCAACATGAGCACCACCACCTCAGAACACGTGCCCCCTTCCGTCGACGATGACGGTCCGGTCTCCACCGAGCACCTGGCCGTAGCCGAGAGCGCCGATGACTCCTTCGTCGATGCCCCGCCCGTCGTTGAGGACGGTGCGATCTCCGACGTACGTCATCATGCACGCCAGCGTCGGAGTCGGATCACGCTCATCGTCGTGCCCGCCGGGACCGTCCCCGCTGAGGCGCGGGCCGACGAGCGCTCCGGGGCCTACCGAGCGACGGAGTACGCGTTGTGCCACCTCGCGAAGGTACCCGCTCCCGAACCGGACTTCCTGACCGACGTCGGCACGATAGCCATGAAGCTACCTCGTCCGGTCCGAGCGCTCCTCGAGCACGCCGACGTGCGGAGCTTCACCCCACCCGTCCTGGACGAGGATGGGCACTTCGTCGGGATCGGCGGCCATCAGGGCGATCCCGGTCCCGGGGTGGACTGTTACGTGATGAGCGCGGACCTGGTCGGTGCCGTCTGGGGGCACACCCGTCCGGATCTCGGCCAGACCGAGCAGGACGTCCGCTTCCGCACCGACGATTCGGCGTTCGCGACCATGGAGGGGATCGACGGCAGCGAGATGATCCTGATCTCGATCCCGATCATCCCCACGGCGGCTGGGTCCTGTGGGGCGGCTGAACGCCGACTCGGTGTCCATCATCGGCTGGAGCAGGCAACGTGAGCACCACCACCACCACCACACACACACACCCTTCCGTCGACGGGTCGCCGCCGCCGGTTGAAGCCGGCGTCATCCGGGAGGCCAAAATCCGGACACGGCATCGGCATCTGCGCTACGCCATCGGCATCACCCTCGGCGTGATGCTGCTCGGCGCAGGAGCGCTCGCGATGTCGGGCGGTCCATGGTCCTCGTCTGAGGAGAGGACTTCCGAGGGAATCCCACCGATCGCTGGAGCGACGTTCGATGACGGCCGGATCCTGGCGCAGTGGAGCAAGTTCCATGTCGGGTGGCTGTATGTCTACGCGGACGGTCGGGTGCTCTCCTATCCCGATCGCCAGGCGGCCGCGGGCCATCCGAACGGTGGGATACTCGAGCGGCGACTCAGCCCCGTCGGCGTGGAGATGGTGCGGACCGGCGAGGTCGAGCTCCGCGAGTTCCTGTCGCTGTCCGACGCGCTTCCGACGGCCGCCTGGTCGGACCCGTCCGCGGCGAACTACCGGCCGTCGAGGTTCGCGCTGTGCCATGCACCCTTCAGCGAGAGCCCGCCGCGCGAGGGGCTCCGCGACGTGAAGCTGATCGGGGATCAGATCCCGATCCAGCTGCGCTCGGTTCTGAGCGGCACCGAGCTGAGCTTCGCCGATCCGGTCGTCGGGCCGTGGCCCGGAGTGGACTGCTTCGTTCTCGACGCCCGCGAGGCCGAGGTGGTGTGGGACGTGAGCCTGCCTCGGGACGATCCCGCGATGTATCCGAGTGATGCGAACTACACCACGTTGACTGCCACGAACGGAGCCGAGCTCGACGTCGTGCTCCTTCCGATCCTTCCCCACGGTGGATTCGTGCAGTGGGGTGGATGAGGCGCGCGTTCGGATCGACCGACAGGACATCATGATGAAGGCACCGTGTGCCGCCGTAGCGGTGGCCCTCGCACTCATGATGGTCGGGAGCGCCAGCAACTCGAACCGGACCGCGGCGAACACATCCTCGCCGCCTTCCTCGAACACGACCCCGCTGGTCGCTCTCGAACCGGGGCCGCAAGCCGCTCCGAGGTTCTGGCCGCCGCTCACCTTCACAGTTCCCGCCGGTTGGTTCACCGAGCGTGAGGCGCAGGGGCTCGTTCCACTCGTACCCGACACCGCCGAGAATCGCGCCAGGAGCATCGAGGGCGGCTACCCCGTCCCTTTCCTCTACGTCCTCCCCAACATATGATCGTCGTCTACTCCGCAGTGGCCGAAGGGTGGGACGACCACCTGGCGGCCTCGACCGGGGTCATCGAGTCGTTCGAGTTCGACACGACCCCGCCCCGTCCCTGACCGGCGCGGCTGACCGACCCTCGCCGATCGACGGCAGGAGTGCGAGGATGGCGTCGGAAGAGGGGGACCGACGCGGACCGACCGCACGCACTCGAGTCCTGCACGCCGCAGGTGGCGCACGGGGTATGTCGTCGCGGCCGTCGCGTCGGTGGTCGCCTACGCGAGCGTCGCGGCGATGGCCGTCGCCGGGGCATCCGACACGGCCGGCCAGGCACCTGCCGTGGCGGCCGACCGAGCCGAGGTGGGCAGCGGAGTCGAGGACGACGCGAACATCATCGCGGCCTGGAGCCGGCTGCGCGTCGGATGGATCTACGTGTACGGGGACGGGCGCGTCGTGCTCCGGCACGACAACGGGCGGCTCCTCACGTCCGAGGGAAGCGTCTCCTATGGGATCATCCAGCGGCACCTGAGCCCGTTCGGCCTGCGCCTCGTGCAGTCGGGCGCCGTCAACTTCGCGGCCGTCCTGGGCGAGCCCGACAACGTCGAATCCAGCTTCTGGTCGCCGACCGCGGCGGCGCTCTACCGACCGTCCTCGTACGCGCTCTGCCTGGTCAACACGTCGCCGAATCCACCTCTCGACCGACTGCTGCTCGACATCCCCGACATCATCGATCGAGTCTCGGGTGCAGCTCATGCGGTGCTCCGGGACGGCATCGTGCGCAGCTTCACCGACGACTTCCTCGACGAGGACGGGACCTTCGCCGGCCTGGACGGCTACCACAGCGCTCCGGGGCCAGGCGTCGAGTGCATCCTCCTCGACAAGGCGGGCATGATCAGGCTGTGGGCGGAGACGCGGCTGCCGCTCAGCGGACCCGACGATCGCGGGATTCTGCGGCTCAGCGACGCGACGTTCGGCGTCCTGACCGATGTCGACGGGGTGGAGGAGTACCTCGTCGCGGCGATCCCGATCCTGCCGCACGGCGGCTGGGTGGTCTGGGCCGGGTGAACCGAGGGCCGCTGTCGTACAGTGGCCGGATGGACATCCGCATCGCCGCGTATGGCGTGATCATCCGTGACGGCGAGATCCTGCTCGCGCACTGGAACGAGCACGGCCGGTCGGGGTGGACGTTGCCGGGCGGCGGGATCGAGGGCTCGGAGCACCCGGTGGAGGCGGTCCGACGCGAGATCTTCGAGGAGACGGGGTACGAGGCATCCGTCGACCGGCTGCTCGGCATCGACACGATGGTCGTACCCGCCGAGCGGCGCCACTCGGGCGACGTGCCGCTCTACGCGATGCGGGTCGTCTACCGCGCGACGGTGACCGGCGGCGAGCTGCGCAGCGAGGTCGGCGGCTCGAGCGACGATGCACGGTGGTTCCCGCTCGCCGAGGTCGCCCGTCTGAAGCGGGTGAGCCTGCTCGACATCGCGCTGCGGCTGAACGCCCAGGAGCCGGCGGACGGCTTCCCGCCCGCCGCCCCCTGAGCGTCGAGACCCGGCAGACGCGACGACGGCGACGACGACAGCACAGCGGCCCGTGCGGCCGATGCCCTCTCGACGTCGCCGTCGTGCGTTGCCGAGATCCCCGCGGAGCACATCCCCGTCGAGCGGGATGGCGTCCCGAGATGGGGATGGTTCCGCGGGGACTCGGTGTGTACGGTGCCCATGATCAGATGAGGCCGGCACCGCCCAGCGCGATGCGACGGAACTGCTCGTCGCGGGCGCGGGTGGCGTCCTGCTCGGTCTGGCGCCGCAGGGTCACAGCGTCGGTGCTCCGACGCTCCTCCTGGCGTCGGCTCCACGCGAGCAGCGCGAGACCGGCGCGGCGGGCCAGGCGCTCGCGCAGCTGGCGCGCCTGGGCACTGATGGCGGTGGCTTGGCCCTGCTGGGCCGAACCGGCGGTGAGTGACGTGGTGTTCACGATCATTCCTTCTGGTGGTGGTGTTTCCCGGCCGGACGGGTGCCGGTCGGGGTGGTGCGATCCGTGTTGCGAGATGCGTGCCCTCGGACGGATCGGCGCGAGGGCGCGCCAGTGGGACGTTCCGGGCGCGCGCGGGCGCGCCGGCGAGGCGGGAACCTTGGCGGTTCCGGGCTGCTGTCCGGCGCGGCATCCGATGGTCGGGGCGATCGATTCGATCGGGTCGACGGATGCTGCGGCGGATGCCGCGGGTCACGCCCGAGTGGGCTGCGCTCGAGTGAACGCCGTGACGGTCAGGCGCTGAGGCGCCGAGTGTCGGTGCGGGCTAGCAGGCCGGGTACGCGAGGAGGACTCCCGTGTGCGGCTCCGTGAACGAAATGATGTGCATCATCGGGTATCAACTCCTCTCCGGTTTCGTGTTGCCAGGACCGAGAGTTGACACTAGCGGGATTCTCGAGGGAACCGCAAGGCGATTTCCCAGATTCGTCGGAATCCGTTCGGAATTCAGTGCCAGCACTGAGCTCGAGCGCTCGCTGGAGACGGTGAAGGGCCCCGCCTGATCTGATCAGGACGGGGCCCTTCGCGGAAGACCAGGTTCAGGCGGCGGGCGTGGTGCTCGCCGGGCCGGGCTCGTCGTCGGCGACCCAGAGCTCGTCGTCGGCGCGGAACGTCTGCCAGACGGCGTAGGCCACGCCGACGGCCGCGACGATGCCGGCGCCGATCGCGAGGTACGTGCCGACGCCCGGGCCCTTCTTCTGCTCGACCACCGCGGCGGCGCGCGGCGAGACGCGCTCGACGGCGCGGCGGACCCGCGCGTCGTTCGCGATGTCGCCGATCGCGAGCAGCGACCCGAGCGCGTTGCCGAGACCCTGCTGGGCGGCGTCTCCCGCGGAGCGGGCGTACCCGCGTGCGGTTTCCATGCCGGGTCGGACGTAGCTCTCGTAGCCCGTGCGCATGCGTGGAACGACCTCTTCGCGGGTGACGTGGCCGAGCTGGCGGCTCGCCTCCCTGGCGACCGAGTTGGCGTGCGCGAGCACCTGCTGCTGGTTCCCCCAGAGTTCTTCCGCACTGCTGCGCAGTCGCTTGAGTTCCTTGCGGCGCTTGCGTGACAGGCTCATCTCGACCTCCATCGTTGTGCAGCGAACCACTCCATCTTGCCACCGAAACCGCTGGAAACGGGGTGGGAGTCGCAATCCTGCATGCCGGTTGACGAATCTGCGCGTGACAGAATAATGGCCATGGCGAATCCCACCGCAGTCGCGACGATCAACACGAACCACGGTCCCATCAAGGTCGACCTCTACGGCCACCAGGCCCCGAAGACCGTCAAGAACTTCGTCGGCCTCGCGACCGGCGAGATCGAGTGGACCCACCCCGGCACCGGCGCGAAGTCGAGCGACCCGCTCTACGACGGCGTCATCTTCCACCGCATCATCCCCGGTTTCATGATCCAGGGCGGCGACCCGCTCGGCCAGGGCGTCGGCGGCCCGGGTTACCAGTTCGACGACGAGATCAGCCCCGAGCTCGACTTCACCGAGCCCTACGTGCTCGCGATGGCCAATGCCGGCCGCGACCGGGTCACCGGCGGCGGCACCAACGGCTCGCAGTTCTTCATCACGGTCGGCCCGACCACCTGGCTGCAGGGCAAGCACACCATCTTCGGCAAGGTGACGGATGCCGCGAGCCAGGCCGTGGTCGAGAAGCTCGCCTCCGTGCCGACCGACGGTCGCGACAAGCCCCTCGACGACGTCGTCATCGAGAGCATCACGATCGAAGAGGCCTGATCCGCAGGTGAGCACCGAGCCCGCCGGGGGAGACCGCGACGCCGAGCGGCCCGACGTCTGCTACCGGCACCCCGATCGGCCGAGTTACATCCTCTGCCAGCGGTGCGGCCGAACGATCTGCCCCGAGTGCCAGACGCAGGCGCCCGTCGGCGTCATCTGCCCCGAGTGCATGCGCGAGCAGCGCGCGTCGGCCCCGCGCACGAAGTCGCCGGTGCTCACGCGTGCCCGCTCGGCGGCCGGGCGCGGCGCGCCCGTGGTGACGTATACGCTCATCGGCATCACGCTCGCGGTCTTCGTGCTGCAGCTGATTCCCGGACTCGCGGTCACCGATCGCCTGCTCTACGCCGGCGTCTACTCGATCCCCGGCAACTTCGAACCGTGGCGCATGCTCACCTCGGTGTTCGTGCACTCGACCGGCCTGATCTTCCACGTACTGCTGAACATGTACACGCTGTGGATCTTCGGGCAACTGCTCGAGGGACTGCTCGGGCGGTGGCGGTTCCTCACGCTCTACCTCGTCTCGGGCCTCGCCGGCTCGGTCGGGGTGCTCTGGCTGGGCGATCCGCGCACCGGGGTGGTCGGGGCATCCGGTGCGATCTTCGGTCTGATGGGCGCGTTCCTCGTGATCCAGCGCCGACTGGGTGGCGACGCCACGCAGCTCTTCGTGCTGCTGGGCATCAACCTCGTGATCGGATTCGTGCCGGGCTTCAACATCGCCTGGCAGGCGCACCTCGGCGGACTCGTCGGCGGGGCGATCGTCGGGCTCATCTTCGTCGAGACCCGCAAGCGGTCGCAGCAGGCGCTCCAGGTGGGGTTGCTGGTCGCGTTCGTCGCGGTGCTGCTCGTGCTCAGCCTGCGGTACTTCTTCTTCCCCGTCACCTGAGGGTTATCCACATCCCATCCACAGGTGGGGAGAGTTACACCCGTGTAGTTGTGGCCATTCCGGGGGACACGGGCGTATCCACAGGGGTATCCCCTTGTGGACAACATGTGGAGAACTCGGACCCCGCGGCATCCATGGGCACACGAAACGGGCGGATGCCGCAGCATCCGCCCGCTCGCGTCGCGTGGAGCCGGCTAGCGCCAGCGTGTGGTCATCAGGAAGCCGACGAAGGCGATGCCGAAGCCGATGAGGATGTTCCAGGAGCCGAGGTCGGCGATGGGCAGCCGGCCCTGGCTCACGTAGAAGACGATGATCCAGGCGAGTCCGAGCAGCATGAAGCCGAACATCACGGGCTTGAACCAGACCGGGTTCGGCGCCTCTTCGCCGCTCGCCTGCTCCGCGCGCGCGGGCTTCGATGATTTCGTACGTGCCATGCGGGCGATTCTATCCGAGCCGGATGCGTACTCCCAGTCGAGCGATGCCCGCCGGGCGTCGAGGGGTCCCTACCGGGAATAGAATCGCTCCCATGTCCGTTGAGCGGCCCGAAACCGGTGCTGCGCCGGGGGCTCCGGGGCCCGCTCGTGTGCGCCGTCGCACCAGCGTCGTCGGGGTGATCGGGGAGCTCCTCGTCACCGCGGGCGTGCTGGTGCTGCTGTTCCTCGGGTGGCAGCTGTGGTGGAACGACGCGATCATGGCGGGGCAGCAGTCGAACGCGGCATCCGACCTCAGCAGCCGATGGCAGGAGCAGGGCCGGGCCGCCCACGGAGACGTCGCGCCGCCCGCACCGGCCGACTTCGGCGACCCCGTCGTCGACACCGCCGACCACGCGAACGGGGAGGCGTTCGCGGTCATGTACGTCCCGCGGTTCGGGGCGGACTCCCAGCGGAACATCGCCGAGGGCACCGGCCTCGACGTGTTGAACAGCACCGAGCTCGGGGTGGGCCACTATGCCGACACGCAGATGCCCGGGGAGGTCGGGAACTTCGCCATCGCCGCGCACCGCAGCGCGTACGGCGGCGGGATGCACGAGATCGACCAGCTGCAGCTCGGCGACGCCATCTACATCCAGACGCGCGACGGGTGGTACACCTACCGCTTCCGCGACCTCGAGTACGTCACGCCCGAGACGATCGAGGTGCTGGCGCCCGTGCCGCACCACCCCGACCTGCAGCCTGTGGACCGCATCATCACGTTGACGAGCTGCAACCCGCTCTACTCGACGGCAGAGCGCATCATCGCGTACGGCGTGCTCGAGTCGTGGCGGCCGGCCGCGGCCGGCCCGCCTGCGGAGATCGCCGACGTCGTCGCGACCTGGGAGGCGTGAGATGTACGCTGCTCTGTGGCGGATCCTGCCCGGCCCGGCCTGGGTTCGGGTGATCCTGCTCCTGCTGCTCCTCGCAGCAGTGGTCTTCGCCCTCTTCACCTGGGTGTTCCCCTGGGTGGACGGCATCGTCAATCCGATCGAAGTCACGGTGGACTCATGACCCGCGTTCTCGTCATCGACAACTACGACAGCTTCGTCTACACGCTCAACGGCTACCTGCAGGAGCTCGGCGCCGAGACCGAGGTCGTGCGCAACGACGACATCGACGTCTCCGACGTGCCCGCGCGCATCGCGGAGTACGACGCCGTGCTCATCTCGCCCGGGCCCGGCAAGCCGGGCGACGCCGGCGTCTCGATCCCGGTCGTCGAGGCGGCACTCGCCTCGGGGCAGCCGCTGCTCGGCGTGTGCCTCGGCCACCAGGCGATCGCCGAGGCGTTCGGCGCCACGGTGACCAACGCCGAGGAGCTCATGCACGGCAAGACGTCGCGGATCACGCACGACGACAGCGACTTCTACGACGGCGTGCCGCAGCCGTTCACCGCGACGCGGTACCACTCGCTCGCGGTGGTCGATGGCACCGTGCCGTCCGGGCTCGTCGTGACGAGCCGCACGCAGGGCGGCGTGATCATGGGGCTGCGCCACGAATCCGCGCCCATCTACGGCGTGCAGTTCCACCCCGAGTCGGTGCTCACCGAGGGCGGCTACCGGATGCTCGGCAACTGGCTCGCCGTCGCCGGGCTGCCCGAGGCGCGCGAGAAGGCGGTGGGCCTCAATCCGCTGGTTCGGGCGGACTGAGGACGCTCAGCCGGCGCAGGAGGTGAGCTCGACGGACGTTCAGCCGGCGCAGTAGGTGAGCTCGACCTCCGAGCGCTGCGGGACGTCTCCGGGCGGCAGCGACTGCTGCGTGACCGGCGATCCGGGCTGCGAGTCGCACGACGGGTCGGGCTTCGGCACCGGGGTGAGCTGCAGGTTCTCGGCCGACAGGTACGACGAGGCCGCGGCCAGCGTCTGTCCCGTCAGGTCGGTCAGCGTGACGAGGCCGCTCGAGATGCGGAAGTCGACCGAAGATCCGGCCTCGGCCGAGGTGCCGGCCTCGGGCGTGGTGCCCATGACCGTGTCGGCGGGAACCGTCGGCGAGTTCTCGCGTGTCTCGGTTCCGGGCACGAGCCCGGCCGCCTGCACGTCGGCCTTCGCCTGTTCGAGCGTCTTGTTGCGCACGTCGGGGACCGTCACGGGTTCTCGACCCGACGACACGTACACCGTCACCGCGGTGTTGGCGTCGACGATCTCGCCCTCGGGCGGGTCGGTGCGGATCACCTGGCCTGCGGCCACCGTGTCGTTCGTCTCGTCGATGCGCGTCGCCGGCAGCCCGAGCTCCTGCAGCTGCGAGACGGCCTCCTCGTAGGTGACGCCGGCGAGGGCCGGGATCTCCCGCGCGTTCGACGGGAGGTCGTCGGTCGGCTGCAGGTTGAACGCCCAGTACATGACCGCGATGACGATGACGACGACGCCGATGATGCCCGACCAGATCCAGATGGCCGGAGGTCGCCGCTGGGTGCGCGACATCGTCTCGTCTTCGGTGAGCTGGCGCAGCGCGAGCTCCGAGCTGGTCAGCGAGCTCGTGGGTGCGCCGAACAGCAGCGTCGCCTCGTCGGGCTGGCGGTGCACGGGCACGCGACCGGATGCCGCGATGTCGACGTCGGCCCGGAACTCCGCCGCCGTCTGGTACCGCTCGTCACGGTTCTTGGTGAGCGCGTGCATCACGACGGCGTCGAGCGCGGGGGAGACCTTGGGGTTGATGACGCTCGGCTTCACCGGGCGCTCGCTCACGTGCTGGTAGGCGACCGCGACCGGGGTGTCGCCGCGGAACGGCGGCCGGCCCGTGAGCATCTCGAACAGCACGACACCCGTCGAGTAGAGGTCGGTGCGCGCGTCGACGGTCTCACCCTTGGCCTGCTCGGGCGAGAAGTACGAGGCCGTGCCGAGGATGGCGGTGGTCTGCGCGACCGTCGTCGACGAGTCGGACACGGCGCGCGCGATGCCGAAGTCCATCACCTTCACCTGGCCGGTGGTGGTGATCATGATGTTGCCGGGCTTGATGTCGCGGTGCACGACGCCCGCCCGGTGCGAGTACTCGAGTGCGGTGAGCACGCCGTCGATCACGCGCACGGCAGCGACCGGCTCGAGCGGGCCGTCGTGGATGATGTCCTTGAGCAGCCGTCCTTCGACGAACTCCATCACGATGAACGGCAGCTGCACCTCGTGCCCGGACGAGTCGACGACCGTCTCCTCGCCGGCGTCGAACACGCGGACGATCGTGGGGTGCGCCATGCGCGCCGCCGACTGCGCCTCCTGCCGGAACCGCATGCGGAACGCCGGGTCGGTGGCGAGCTGCGGCTTCAGGAGCTTGATCGCGACCTTGCGGCCGAGCCGGGTGTCGGAGCCGACGTGGACGTCGGACATGCCGCCGCGACCGATGAGCGCGCCCACGCGGTATCGCCCCGCGAGGACGCGTCCTTCATCGCTCACTGTGCTGTCCTGTCCGCGCTCGGGCTCACTGCTGGATCTGGAAGGTGGACGTCGGGGAGCTCGGCGAGCTCAGCTGTCCGCAGAAGTACAGGAAGTCCGTCGCGAAGGTGCTGCCCGGCGTGTTCGCCACCTGGACGGAGACGCTCGTCTGGCCGGGGCCGACCGACGTCTGACTGGGGTTCGAGCTGCCCTGGATGGAGCCGCCGCTCACGGTGATCGTGTATCCGCTGAGCGTCTGGCCCGAGGGGCAGCTCTGCTGGGTCCACGAGACCTGCACGGTGGATCCGGCGTCGACCTCGCCCGTCGTGCTGCCGTTGACGGTCGGCCCCTCGCTGGGCGCACCCGGCTGCTCGGGGTCGCCCAGGTAGGTCAGCGTGATCGTCGTGCCGGGCGGCACCGGGCCGCTCGGGTTCACGTCGGTCACCGTGTTGGCCTGGCCGGGCTCGGTCGCGCGGCCGCTCTCCTGCCGGCTCACCGGAAGGCCGAGCGCCTCGATCTGCGCCGCCGCCTCGTCGATGTTCATGCCGATGTAGGCGTCGCGGTCGACCTGGATCGTCTGCGGAGCCGCAGTGGTGGGCGGCGGAGTCTGGGTCGTCGGCGGGGCGCTCGTGGACGTGGGCCGGGCGGTGGTCGACGCCGGCGGATCGTCGTTGCCCTGGTTGAGCGCGAGGGCGATGAGCGTGCCGATGAGCACGATCGCGAGGATCGCGATGAGCACGATGAGCGGCCACGTCCACGGGCTGCGCTTCTTCGGGGCCGGCTCCTCTTCGATCGTCTCGCTGTCGCTGATGGCGGCCGCGCCGACGCCGGCGCCCGCGGAGGGCAGCACGGTGGTGGCCGCGGTGGCACCGGCGGCCGCGGGCATGAGCATGGTCGCCGCGGTGGCGCCGGCGGCGCCGAGCACCGCGGGCACCGCCGCGGCCGCACCCTGCACGTCGCCGCGGCGCAGCGCCTGCGCGGCGCGCGCGAGGTGTGCGGCGGACTGCGGGCGGTCGGCGGGGTTCTTCGCGATGCACGCGTAGACGAGGTTGCGCACCGGCTCCGACACCGTGACGGGCAGGTCGGGCGGCGTCTCGTTGATCTGCGCCATGGCGATGGCCACCTGCGACTCGCCCGTGAACGGACGGCGTCCGGCGAGGGCCTCGTAGGCGACGATGCCGAGCGAGTAGATGTCGGTCGTGGGCGACGCGGGGTGCCCTGACGCCTGCTCGGGCGAGAGGTACTGCACCGTGCCCATGACCTGGCCGGTCGCGGTGAGCGGCACCTGGTCGGCGATGCGCGCGATGCCGAAGTCGGTGATCTTCACGCGCCCGTCGGGCGTGATGAGCAGGTTGCCCGGCTTGATGTCGCGGTGCACGAGGCCGGCCGCGTGGGCGGCCTGGAGCGCCGCGGCGGTCTGGGCGACGATGTCGAGCACCTTGTCGGTGGAGAGCACGTGCTCGCGCTCGAGGATCGTCGAGAGCGCCTCGCCGGGGACGAGCTCCATCACGAGGTAGGCGCTGCCCTCCTCCTCGCCGTAGTCGAAGACGTTGGCGATGCCCTCGTGGTTCACGAGCGCGGCGTGGCGGGCCTCGGCGCGGAACCGCTCGAGGAAGCCGGGGTCGCCGAGGTACTCGTCCTTCAGGATCTTGATCGCGACCTGCCGCCCGATGACGAGGTCGGTGGCCTGCCACACCTCGCCCATGCCGCCGATGGCGATCCGGGACTGCAGTTCGTAGCGCCCTCCGAAGGTGAGCCCTGCGCTCGGTCTCATTTGTTCAGCACCGCCTCTAGTACCTGCTTTGCGACGGGTGCGGCGATGAGATTGCCGTACCCCTCCTGACCAAGTCCCCCGCCATCCTCCACGAGTACCGTGATCGCATACTGAGGGTTGTCGGCGGGGGCAAAACCCGTGAACCAGAGAGTGTAGGGGTCACTCTCTCCGTTCTCTGCTGTACCCGTCTTACCGGCCACGCTGACGCCGTCTATTCTTGCATTACTCGCAGCCCCGTTCTCGACGCCGTTCACCATCATCTGCACCATGGTGTTCGCCGTCTCCTCGCTGATCGCACGGCCGAATTCCGCGGGCTCGAACTCCTGCAGCGGCGTGAAATCGGGGGCCGTGACACCGTCGACGAGGTTGGGGTTCATCACGATGCCGCCGTTGGCGATCGCCGCGGAGACCATCGCCATCTGCATCGGCGTCGCGCGCACATCGCCCTGTCCGAACGCGGTCAGCGCGGTCTGCGGCTCGTCGAGCACGCGGGGGTACGTGCTCACCTCGGTGAGGTTCGGGATGACGAACTCGGAGTTGAAGCCGAACTTCTCGGCCTGGTCGCGGATGGCGGCGTCGCCGAGCTCCATGCCGAGCTCGGCCATGGGGATGTTGCACGAGAGTCGCAGCGCGTCGGCCAGCGTGACCTCGGCGCCGGGGCCGCAGGTGCCGCCACCCGAGTTCCGCACGACCGCGTCGGTGCCTGGCAGCGTGAGTGATGCCGGGTTCGGGAACGTCGACTCGGGCGTGTAGCGCCCGGACTCGAGTGCCGCGGCGGTGACGACGAGCTTGAACGTCGATCCGGGCGGATTCATGTCGCCGCCGGTTGCGCGGTTGAACAGCGGGTCGCTCGGGTCGGCGAGCAGGCCGTCGAACGTCGCCTGCACCTGCTCGCTGTCGTGCACCGCGAGCGCGTTGGGGTCGTACGTCGGCTTCGTCACCATGGCGAGGATGCGCCCGGTCGCCGGCTCGGTGAGGATGACCGCGCCCGTGTAGTCGCCGAGCGCGTCCCACGCGGCCTGCTGCGCGACCGGGTCGATGGCGACCTCAACGGACGCCCCCATCGGGTCCTGGCCGGAGATGATGCGGTTGAGCGAGTCGAAGAACTGGCTCGAGCTCTGTCCGCTCAGGTAGTCGTTGAGCGAGCGCTCGAGGCCGGTCGCCTCGCCGTTGACGGGGATGTACCCGGTCACGGGGGCGTAGAGCGGGCCGTTCGGGTAGACGCGCTGGAACTTGTAGACGTCGTCGGACGGCTGCGAGAACGCGATCGGCTCGCCGCCGACCAGGATCGGGCCGCGCTCGACCGAGTAGCTCTCGTAGAGGGTGCGCGAGTTGCGCGGGTCCGCCGCGAGGGCCTCGGCCTGGGCGTACTGGATGACCGTCGTCGACACGAAGAGCGTGAGGAACATGAGCAGCACGACGATCGTGACGCGCTTGAGTTCGCGGTTCATCCGTCGATCACCAGCCTCGGATGGTTGCGCACGGTGTCGGACAGCCTGAGCAGCAGCGCGACGATGATCCAGTTCGCGACGAGCGACGAACCGCCCGCCGCCAGGAACGGCGTGGTCAGGCCCGTCAGCGGGATGACGCGGGTGACGCCGCCCACCACGATGAAGACCTGCAGCGCGATGACGAACGCGAGTCCGACGCCGAGGAGCTTGCCGAAGTCGTCCTGGCCGGCGAAGCCGATGCGGAACCCGCGCGCGACGAGCAGCACGTAGAGCGCGAGGATCGCGAAGATGCCGGCCAGCCCGAGCTCCTCGCCGAGGCTCGCGATGATGTAGTCGCTCTGCGGGACCGGCGTGATGTCGGGCCGGCCCTGTCCCCAGCCGGTGCCGATGAGGCCGCCGTTCGCGAGGCCGAACAGCCCCTGCACGAGCTGGTAGCTGCCGCCGAACTCCTGGTCGAAGCGGTCGGGGCTGAACGGATCGAGCCAGTTCGCGAAGCGGTTGCTCACGTAGTCGAGCGTCTGGCTGGCCACCAGCGCGCCGCCGATGAACAGCGTGAGTCCGAGCACGACCCACGACAGGCGGCTGGTGGCGACGTAGAGCATCACGAGGAACAAGCCGAAGTAGAGGAGGGCGGTGCCGAGGTCGCGCTGGAACACGATGACCGCCATCGACAGCGCCCACACCACGAGCAGCGGACCGAGGTCGCGGGCGCGCGGGAACTGCATGCCGAGGAACTTCGTGCCCACCATCGACAGCGAGTCACGGTTGCGCACGAGGTAGCCGGCGAAGAACACCGCCAGCGCGATCTTCGCGATCTCGCCCGGCTGGAAGGTGGCGAAGTCGCCCACGCCGATCCACACGCGCGCGCCGCTCACCTCGCGACCGATGCCGGGCACGAGCGGGAGCAGGAGCAGCACGATGGCGATGAGGCCCGAGAGGTAGGTGTAGCGGAACAGCACGCGGTGGTTGCGGATCAGCAGCATCGTGGCGATGGCGGCCACGATCGCGATCGCGCTCCAGACGATCTGGCGCACCGATGCGCTCTCCCAACCGCCCTCGCCGTTGGCGATGTCGATGCGGTAGATCATCGCGATGCCGAGTCCGTTGAGCACGGTGGCGATCGGCAGCAGGAACGGGTCGGCGTCGCGGGCGACGAAGCGCATCGCGATGTGCAGGCCGAACACGAGCGCCGAGAGGCCGGCGCCGAGCAGCACGAGCTGCGTGTCGATGCGGCCCATGGCGCCGAGCTGCACGAGCACGATCGCGGCGGAGTTGATGATGCACGCCACGATGAGGAGCCAGAGCTCCATGTTGCGCAGCTTCTGCGGCAGGCGGATGCGACGCACCGATGCGGTGGGTGGCCCGCCCGAGCGGGGTGCCTCCGCCGTGCGTCCTGCGGCGTCAGTCAACGGAGTCCTCCAGTCGCTGCACGATGCGGTAGGCCTCGGAGAACGAGCTCGCGCTGATCGTCTGCTCCACCCTCTGCTGGTCGTAGGTGCGCAGGTCGGCCACGTCGATGGTGGTCTCGGTGTGCAGCTCGTGCAGCGAGATCGGCCCGAGGTCCTGCTGGATGCCCTGGTAGATGGCCACCCGGCCGTTGTACTCGCCCACGTAGTAGCGCGTCTGCGTCCACTGGTACCCGAGCACGAACGTCGTGACGATCGCGGCGACGAGCAGCACGATCCAGAAGCCCCACATCCAGCGGCGACGGCGACGGCGACGCGCGTCCTCCTCGATGAGCTCGTCGAAGTAGTCCTGCGAGTCGGGCTCGAAGTGCGTCTCCTGCACCGGGTGGGGGCGCAGGGTGGGCAGGCGGATGCCGCGGGCGCGCACCGGCTCCGCGGCTGCGCCGAATGCGAGCGGCGCGGCCGCCGAGCCGACCACGAGGGGCGGCGTCTCGGGGGCGGGCGGATCGCCCACGTCGATGACGACCACGGTCACGTTGTCGGGTGCACCACCGTCGAGCGAGGCCTTCACGAGCCGGTCGGCGACCTGCTTCGCGCCGGCGTCCGCCGACATGAACTCCTGGATCTCGTCGAACGAGACGACGCCGGACAGGCCGTCGGAGCAGAGCATCCACCGGTCGCCCGGAGCGGTGTCGAGCACCATGGAGTCGATCTCGGGCGAGCTCTCCACGTCGCCGAGCACGCGCATGAGCACCGAGCGACGCGGATGCACCATGGCCTCCTCGGCCGTGATGCGGCCGGCGTCGACGAGACGCTGCACGAACGTGTGGTCGGTCGTGATCTGGCTGAGCTCGCCGGAGCGCAGCAGGTAGATGCGGGAGTCGCCGATGTGGGCGATGACGACGCGGTCTTCCTCGAGGAGCAGCGAGCTGACGGTCGTGCCCATGCCGGTGAGCTCGGAGTGGTCGGCCACCGTCTCGGCGAGCTGGCGGTTGGCGGCGACCAGGGCACCCTCGAGGGCGGCCGCGGCCTCGGGCGCCGTGCCGTAATCGGCGTCGGCCTCGGCGATGCGACGGGTCGCGATGGCGCTCGCGATGTCGCCGCCGGCGTGTCCGCCCATGCCGTCGGCGACGAGGAAGAGTCGCCGCCCGGCGTAGCCGGAGTCCTGGTTGTTCGAGCGGATCCGGCCGACGTGCGAGACCGCCGCGCTCGCCTTGACGTTCGCCATCGGCTACCGTCGCAGCTCGAACGTCGTCGCTCCGACCTTGACCGTGGCTCCGAGCGGGATCGGCGTCGGCACGGTCACTCGGGAGCCGTTGAGGAAGGTGCCGTTCGTGGAGTCGAGGTCCTGGATCATCCAGCGGCCGTTCCACAGCATGAGTCGGGCGTGGTGGGTGGACGTGTAGTCGTCGCGGATGATGATCGCCGAGTCGCTCGACCGGCCGATCGTGATCTCGTCGCGGCCGAGCGGGAACTCCGCCCCCGCCTTCTGCCCGCTCGTGATGACGAGGCGCGTGGCGTTCTCGGTGGAGGCGGTCTCGCCTCCGGGGCCCGAGGCGGGCGCGGCCGGGTGAGCCGACGGGGCGGGCGCCGCGGCGGGGAACGCGGCCGCCGGCGCCGGCGCGGCCGCCGCGGCATCGGGCTGCAGCTTGCGCACGCGCTGCCCGAACAGGTCGCTGCGCAGCGAGTACACGATCGCGAAGACGAAGACCCAGAGCAGGACGAGGAAACCGAGCTGGAGGACCAGGAGGGTGAGTTCGCTCATTCGCCGGGCCCCCAGAACCCGCCCATGTCGTGGCGCTGCGTGGCGGGGTCGGCGCCATGGCCGGCGGGCGCGGAGGCCTGGGCCAGCACGCGGAACACGATCCGCGAGCGGCCGATGGTGATGACGGCGTCGGGCTCGAGCACGGCTTCGCGCACGGGCGCGCCGTTGAGCTGGGTGCCGTTCGTCGAGCCGAGGTCGCGAACGCGGGCGCGCGTGCCGTCCCACTGCACCTCGGCGTGACGACGCGAGGCGCCGGAGTCGTCGAGGGTCAGGTCGGCGTCGCTGCCGCGGCCGATGACCGTGCGGCCCTTCAGGATCGGGTAGCGCTTGCCGCCCACGTCGAGCACGGGCGTCCAGGCGACCTGGCCCTTCACGTTGCGGGAGTCGACCTGCACCATGCCCTCGGACAGCGCAGGGTCGGGCTGGAGCGCGATCGAGATGCCGCCGGCGAACTGGAAGCGCTGGCTGGCGGCGTGCTTCTGCACGAGGTCGGTGAGCTCGTCGATGAGGGCCGGACCGAGGCCCGCCATGCGGTCGTGGTCGGTCGGCGACATGCGCACGGTGAACGTGTTCGGCACGAGCACGCGGTCGCGCGAGACGACCGCCGCCTTCGTGTCGATCTCGCGCTTCAGTGCCGCCGTGATCTCCACGGGCTGCAGCCCCGAGCGGAAGGTCTTCGCGAATGCGCCGTTCACGGCGCGTTCGAGACCCTTCTCGAAGTTGTCCAGTAGGCCCACAGGTCTCCCGATCCCGTTCGTGATGGTGTCATGGTAGCCGCAGCGGCTGTGAACGCCCGCCGTCAGTCGATCGGAATCGCCGTTTCCTCCTCGTCGACGTCGAGCGACAGCGTGGGGATCGAGGCGGTGAGCAGCGTGCCGTCCGCGCGGCGCGATCCGGCGACGTCGCGCATGGTCGGCGCGCCGTACAGCCGGGGCCCCTGGCCGTCGAGCGGGACGCTGACCGGGGCATCCGCCGTGACGACCACGTCGGTGCCGCGCACCTTCAGCCGCACCTCGTCGCCGGCCTCCACGACGAACGTGATCGACTCGGGCTCGAGCTCCACGCGCACGCGGGTTCCGCGCAGCGTCAGGCGGTACACCAGCTTGCGCCAGTCGTCGGGCAGGCGCGGGTCGAACGAGAAGACGCCGTTGTGGTCGCGGAACCCGCCGAAGCCCGACACGAGCGCGGCCCACACGCCGCCCGTCGAGGCGACGTGCACGCCGTCGGCGGCGTTGTGGTGCAGGTCGGCGAGGTCGACGAAGAGCGCCGAGCGGAAGTACCGCATGGCCAGCTCGTGGTAGCCGACCTCGGCCGCGATGATCGACTGCACGACCGCCGACAGGGTCGAGTCGCCCGTGGTCAGCGGGTCGTAGTACTCGAAGTTCGCGCGCTTCGCCTCGGTCGAGAACCGGTCGCCCTGCAGGTACAGCGCGAGCACCACGTCCGCCTGCTTCAGCACCTGGAACCGGTAGATGACGAGCGGGTGGTAGTGCAGCAGCAGCGGCCGTCGGTCTTCAGGCGTGTTCTCGAGGTCCCACAGCTCCTTCTGCAGGAACGCGGAGTCCTGCGGGTGGATGCCGAGCTGCTCGTCATAGGGGATGTGCATGTGCGCGGCCGCGCGGCGCCAGCTCGCGACCTCGGCGGGGGTGACCTCGAGGCGGGCGACGAGCTTGTGGTACGCGATCGGGTCGTTGACCTGCAGGTTGTCGACCGCGGCTGCCGCGGCGGCGAGGTTCGCCCGCGCCATGACGTTCGTGTAGAGGTTGTCGTTCACGACGGTCGTGTACTCGTCGGGCCCGGTGACGCCGTGGATGTGGAACACGTCGTCACCCGGCCCGGTGCGCCAGAACCCGAGGTCCTCCCACATGCGCGCGGTCTCGACGAGGATGTCGATCGCGCCGCGGGCGAGGAAGTCGACGTCGCCCGTCGCGGACACGTACTGGCAGAGGGCGAAGGCGATGTCCGCGTCGATGTGGTACTGCGCGGTCCCGGCCGCGTAGTACGCGCTCGATTCGAGGCCGTTGATGGTGCGCCAGGGGAAGAGGGCCCCGCGCTGGTTGAGCTCGAGCGCGCGGCCGCGGGCGGCGTCGAGCATCCGCTGCCGGAATCGCAGCACGTTTCGCGCCACCACGGGGGCCGTGTAGCTGAGGAACGGCATGACGTAGATCTCGCTGTCCCAGAAGTAGTGGCCGCCGTAGCCCGAGCCCGAGACGCCCTTCGCGGCGACGCCGTCGCCGTCGGTGCGCGCGGTGGCCTGCGCGAGCTGGTACAGGTTCCAGCGGATGGCCTGCTGCAGCGCCGGGTGGCCCTCGATCTCGACGTCGGAGCGCGCCCAGTAGTCGTCGAGCCACGAGTGCTGCTGGTCGAAGATCTCGGCCACGCCGAGCTCGGCCGCCCGGTCGAGCGTGCGGTCGGCGCGGTCGACGAGCTCGCGCGCCGGCACGGTGCGGGCCGTGTGGTAGCTGATCGCCTTCGTGATGCGGATCGGCTGGCCCTGCTTCGCGTGCACCCGGTAGATGTGCTTCGCGAGGTCGTCGCCGATCGTGCCCGACTCGGTGAACTCGTTCTCGGTCTCGATCGAGTGCTCGGCGCCGATCGCCATGGTCATGCCCGAGTTCGTCGACTGGTAGCCGAGCATGTAGCGCGATCCCTCGGCCCGCTTGACGCGGGGCTGCAGCACGCGCTCGGTGAACTGCTCCGCCTTGCGGGGGTCGAAGGCGCCCTGCGGCTCCTGCACGCCCGACCGGTACTCGTCGCGGCCGTCCTGGCGGTTCAGGATCTGGCTCGAGATGGTGACCGCGGCATCCGCGTCGAGGAGCTCGACCTCGTAGTCGATGAGGGCGAGGTGCCGGTCGGTGAACGACACCATGCGCCGGCTCGTGATGAGCACGCGCTTGCCCGACGGGGTGCGCCACTCGATCGAGCGCGAGAGCGAGCCGAGGCGGAAGTCGAGCCGGCGCTCGTAGGCGAGGATCTCGGCGACCGTGATGACGAGCGGCTCGTCGTCGACGTAGAGGCGGATGACCTTGGCGTCGGGTGCGTTCACGATCGTCTGGCCGACGCGGGCGAACCCGAAGGCCTCCTCGGCGTGGCGGATCGGCCACGTCTCGTGGAACCCGTTCACGAACGTGCCGTGCATGTGGCCGTCGCGGCCCTCCTCGACGTTGCCGCGCAGGCCGAGGTAGCCGTTGCCCACGGCGAAGAGGGTCTCGGTGCGGCCCATGTCGGCCACGCCGAACTCCGTCTCGATGAGCGCCCACTCGTCGATGGGGAACCGGCTGCGGTTCAGCGGGTCGTGGTCGGCGAACCTCATGCAGGTTCCTCTCGGGTGCTGGGGGCGGGGGAGGTGGCGTTCGTGGTCGCGTCGGGCGATGCGGGGCCGGATGCCGCGGCGGCGCGCTCGACGGCGGGGATGAGCTCGTCGAGCTCGTCGACGATCACGTCGGCGCCGAGCTCCCGGAGGGCGTCGCGGCCGACGCCGCGATCGACCCCGATGACGATACCGAACTCTCCCGCCGCTCCGGCCTTCACGCCGGACTCCGCGTCCTCGACCACGGCGCACTCCGCGGTGTCGAGGCCGAGCAGCTCGGCGGCTCGCTCGAACGTGTCGGGCTCGGGCTTGCCGGGCAGGCCGTCGCGGGCGGCGACGGCGCCGTCGACGACGACCTCGAAGCGGTCGGCGAGGCCCGCGGCGGCGAGCACCGACGGCGCGTTCTTCGAGCTCGACACCACGGCGACCCTCGCGCCCGCGCGCGTGACCGCGTCGAGGAACGCGACGCTCGCCGGGTAGGCCTCCACGCCCTCCTCGGCGAGCGTGGCGTTGAAGGCGTCGTTCTTGCGGTTGCCGAGGCCGTGCACCGTGTCGGCGCTCGCGGCATCCGTCACCGCGCCCTCGTCGACGACGATGCCGCGGCTCGCGAGCAGCGATCGGACCCCGTCGTAGCGGGGCTTGCCGTCGATGTAGGCGAAGTAGTCGTCGTCGGAGTACGGCTTCGCGCCATGCGCCTCGAGGAAGGGCGTGAAGAGCCGCGACCACGCGTGCATGTGCACGACCGCGGTGGGCGTGAGCACGCCGTCGAGGTCGAACAGGTAGCCGCGGATGCCGCTGAGGTCGGCCGCCTCGGGGGCGATGGGGGAATGGGTCACGGGGCGATCCTTTCGTCTCGTCGCGTCGGTGGGGGAACGTCTCGTCGCTTCGGTCGGTGCGGGCGCCAGAACCTCTGTCGATGCTAGGGCTGCATCGTGGGTCAGCGCGAGGGCCGGATGCCACGTTGCCGGGGTGGTTGCGGGTCGGAGGCGGGGTCTGGGAGCATGGGCGCCTCTCGGTGTGCCGAGCTCGGAGGCCGCGGCCGCCGAATGGCGATCGCCGCGACGAGATGTTAGTCTCGGTTGGCTGGTTCGCACCTGTGTGCGTCGCAGCATGCGCAAGTGGCGGAATAGGCAGACGCGCACGGTTCAGGTCCGTGTGCCCGTGAGGGCGTGGGGGTTCAACTCCCCCCTTGCGCACCAGGTCAGACAGAACGGCCCGGGTCATCGACCCGGGCCGTTCCGTCCTTCGGGGGCGACCCCGATGAAAGCGGTGCTGAGCAGCGTCAGGACCGCTCAGTCGCCGCAGAGACCCCTGGCGATCTCCTTCTTGCCCTGGCCGCCGACGGCCTTGACGACGTCTCCGACGTTCGTGAATCCGAGGGCGCCTTCGGTGTTGATGGTCTTGTGCACCTGGCCGAAGCAGGCTGCGTCGGAGGGCGCGGCGTGGGCGGCGCCGGCGACGCCGAACGTGGCGAGAGCGGCGATGAATCCGGTGGCGAGAATGCGCTTCATGAGGAATCCCCTTCGATCGGCGGGCGCGAAATTCACCCGATACCAGTACTTCCCCTCCCGGAACGGGTTCGGATGCACCTCGTCGCGTGGATCTTCCGAACGGCCCGGTGGCTAGGCTGCGGGCATGGGCTCGTTCCTCCGCTCGTTCGTGCTTCCGGCGCTCGGGGCGATCGCGGTGCTCGCCGCAACCGGTCGGGTCGCACGGCTCGTCGGCGGCGACGATCCGCTCGAGGACCGGCCGGTGCGCGCGCTGCAGGCCGCGTTCGGCCACGGGCCCGACGACGGCCTGCCGGCAGATCCGCTCGAGGCTCGCGAACTGCTCGATCGCGTCACCGCTCCGCTCTCCTGGTACTCGGGGGTGCCGCAGACGATCGCGAACGGGGCGTTCTGGTGCGGCGTGACGTGGTGGCTCACGCGCGACCGGCGCTCCGCCATCGCTCCCGGTGCGGTCCTCGCGCTCGAGACGGCATGCTTCGTCGGATCCGCGGCACTCGTCGGACGGCCGCGACCCCGGGGCGTGTGGCGACCCGAGCAGCCGCATGCGACGTCGTCGTTCCCGTCGGGGCACACCGCGGCAGCGGTCGCGATCCACACCACCCTCGCCGACCTGCTCGACCGGCACGGAGGCCGCGGCACGGGCGTCCTCGGGCCCCTGCTGCGGTATGGGATTCCCGGTGCCATCGCGATCTCGCGGATCTATCGCGGACAGCACCACGTCACGGACACGGTCGCGGGCGTGCTGCTCGGGCGTTGGAGTGCCGGCGTGGTCCGGCGGGAGCTGCTCTCGTCGTAGGGCGACGGCCGAGGGGCGAGCGACGCGCCGCCGCTGCGCCACTTCGGCGTGGTCTGCTCCAGTCGGATGGGCGCATCGGGCGTCGAAGTGGCGCAGAACCGCTGGGGAGCCCGCGCGATGCCCATCAGAGGAGCGGTGCGTGCGTGGTCGACGCGATGAGCATGTCGCGGTCGCGACGGGCAGCGGTGGCCTCGGCGGCGAGGCGGACCGCCTCGAGGTGCTGCGCGCGACGGCGAAGGGCGTGCGCTCGGCCCCAGGCCTCGAGGGCTCGGCCGATGCGGATGGCGGCGGCGGCGATCCCCGTGGCAGGGGAGGCGGGTCGGGTCAGGGTGGCGCTCATGACGGGTCCTCCGTTCGTGCGTCGTGGTCGGTTCGTGTTCCGTCCTCGGTTCGTGCGTCGTCGGATGCCGCGCCCCGCACGAGCGGGAACGCGTTGAGGTGCAGCTGCACCGGCCGGGCGCCCGGCGAGGGGTTGCCGCGGAAGCGGTCGATGTAGCCCTGCACGACGACCTCGACATCGCGCGCGAGGCCGCGGAGCTCGTCGGGCGTGAGGCGGAGGTTCACGGTGTCGCTCGTCGCGGCGTCGATCCACTCGGGACCGAAGGCGCCTTCGCCCTCGACGAGGAACTCGTGGTAGTTCTGCTGCCGCCCGCGCTCCCACTCGTTCGTGATGAGCTGGGTCGCCAGGCGCTCGGCGCTGCCGGGTGCGAAGACGCGGGCGTCGGGCGTGGCGATGCCGCCGGGACGCCGCTCCCACCAGCGCTCGCGTGCGGTGCCGCGCCCCTTCACCTCGCGCACGAGGTCGTGCTTCTCGAGCTGCCGGAGGTGGTAACTGGTGGCCCCGCTCGACTCGCCGAGCCGGTCGCCCAGGCCGGTCGCCGTGAGCGGCCCGTAGGCCGAGAGCTCGTCGAGGATGCGGATGCGGAGCGGGTGCGCGAGCGCCCGCAGGGCCGCGGCATCGAGCATCGCCTCGTGCAGCTTCGGGATCTCGTCGCTCTCGCTCATGATGCAAAGGTACCTCTGCAAAGGAACATTTGCAAGTGTTTCTTTGGAAGATGAGGATGTCGGGCGACCCTGCCACGCTGGCGGGTGCCTGCCACACTGGGGGCATGGCCGAGGGCATCATCACGACGACGGACGCGGAGTTCCGCGGCATCCTCGAGGGCCGCCCCGATGCGGTCGCCGAGATCGCGCTCGCCTCGCGTCGCCTGATCCTCGACGTGCTGCCGCAGACGGTCGAGGTCGTCTGGCCGACGCAGCGCAGCGCGGGCTACGGCACCGGCCCGCGCAAGATGAGCGACCAGTTCGCGTGGATCCTGCCCTACGACCGGCACGTCGCGATGGCGTTCCCGTACGGCGCCGAGCTCGACGATCCGGCCGGGCTGCTGCAGGGCACCGGCGCGAGGATCCGCAACGTGCGGCTCGCGTCGCTCGACGACGTGGCGCGCCCAGAGCTCCGTCGGCTCATCGAGACGGCGATCGGCCATCGGGTGCCGCCGCCGCCCGCCGAGATCACGGTCGAGTCGTAATCGGTCAGTCGGCCGAGTCGGCCGAGTCGGCCGAGTCGGCCGTATGCCCGCGTCCCGCCCCGTGAGCGCCGTCGTCGCGGCATCCGCAACCCTCTGCTGCTCGCCCGCCGCCCTCCGTAGCGTGGCGACGGAGAGTGAGGAGAGACCATGCCCACCTACCGCGTCGGCTACTTCGTCGGGAGCCTGTCGTCGACCTCGATCAACCGCGTGCTGTCGAAGGCGCTCATCAACGTGGCGCCGCCCGACCTCGAGTTCGCCGAGATCCCGATCGGCCGCCTGCCGCTCTACAGCCAGGACTACGACGACGACTACCCGCCCGAGGCCATGGACCTGAAGGCGGCGATCGGACGCTCGGATGCCGTGCTGTTCGTCACGCCCGAGTACAACCGGTCGATCCCGGGCGCCCTCAAGAACGCCATCGACTGGGCCTCACGCCCATGGGGCCAGAACTCGTTCGACCACATCCCGGCGGCCGTGATCGGGGCATCCGTCGGCTCGATCGGCACGGCCGTCGCGCAGCAGAGCCTGCGCGCGGTGCTGAGCTTCTGCAACGCGCGGCAGATGACGGCGCCCGAGGCGTACATCCAGTTCTCGCCGGAGGTGTTCCGGGACGACGGAAGCATCGCGAAGGAGAGCACCGAGGCGTTCCTCACCGAGTTCATGCGAGAGTTCCGCGTGCACATCGAGCGCGTGCTGACGGTGCTGCCTCGGCAGTGACGATGCGCGGCGTCGTCGCCGGGTCGATGTGCGACGGCCAGGACGATGGCGGCCGCGGCGGCGGAGGAGAGCCGCGGCGGCGGAGGAGAATGGCCGACATGATCGACGCGATCCCCGCCCTCACCGAGATGCCGTCGCCGCAGTACGTGATGTCGGGCGACGGCCGCCGCATCGCGACCTACCTCTGGGGGGAGGAGGATGCGCCGACCGTGCTCGCGGTGCACGGGTTCGCGTCGAGCTGCCGCGACAACTGGGTGAACACGGGCTGGGTGCGCGACCTCACACGCGCGGGCTACCGCGTGCTCGGCGTCGACCAGCGCGGACACGGAGCGAGCGACAAGCCGCACGACCCGGGGGAGTACACGATGGACGCCCTGGTGGGCGACCTCGTCACGGTGCTCGACACCTACCTGCTCGATACCGTGCTCTACGTCGGCTATTCGCTCGGCGCGCGCGTGGGCTGGCAGGTCGCCGTGCAGGTGCCCCATCACGTCGAGCGCGCGGTGCTCGGCGGCATCCCCGACGGACGCCCGCTCGCGCGTATGCAGATCGACCAGGCCCGCGCGTACGCCGAGCACCGCACGCCCGTCGAGGACGCGGTCACCCGGAACTACGTGACGCTGGCCGAGCGCGTCGCCGGCAACGACCTGCGTGCGCTCATCGCGCTCGCCGAGGGGATGCGGCTGGGCGACGCCGACCCCGACCCGTCGAATCCGCCCGAGCAGCGCATCCTCTTCGCGACGGGCTCCGAGGACGCGATCCTCGAGCGGTCGCGTGCGCTCGCCGCGGCCACGCCGAACGGCATGTTCGTCGAGCTGCCCGACCGACACCACTTCAACGCGCCGGGGTCGCGCGTGTTCCGGGCGGCGGCGCTCGAGTTCCTCACCGCGCGCGGCTGAGTCCGCGTCATCCGGTCGAGGCGCTCGAGGCGCCGCCGCGGGGCGTGCCGGTCGCGGCATCCGACGACTCCATCGGCGGCGGCTCCGTGGGCACATCGGCGCAGGGGTCGCCGATGTCGGGCCCGGGTGTC
>CBFGWW010000011.1:0-26560 GCA_965652625.1 uncultured Agromyces sp. | reverse complement strand
CCGAGCGAGGAGGAGCTCGCCGCCCTGCAGAAGTTCCTCGGCCGCTGACGGCCGCCACGGCTGTCACCCGGCCGGCAGCCGCGCCTCGATCTCGAGGAGCCGGTCGATCTCGAGCGCCTGCGCGGTCGCGATCGCGCGCGCCCATCGCGTGACCGCGGAGTCGCCGGGCGCGGCGAGCCGTTCCTCCGCCATGTCGATCGCGCCGCGGTGGTGCGGCAACATGGCGTCGATGAACAGGCGGTCGAACGCCGTGCCCTGCAGCTCCGCGGCCCGGTCGAGCGTCGAGCGGCTGATCGCGCCCGACATGTCGTCGGCGTGGCCGTGCCCATCGCCCGCATCGTCGCGGGTGCTGCGACGCTCGAGCCAGGTGCGCATCTGCTCGGCCTCGTCGGCCTGCACGAGGGCGATCCGCTCGGCCATCTCCGCGAGCTCCGCATCGTCGACCCGACCGGGCGCGAGCTCCGCGAGCTCCACGGCCTGCTCGTGGTGCACGATCATCGCGGCGACGAACGCGAGGTCCGCCGTGGTCGCCTCCTGGTCGACGGGCGGGCCCGTCGCCGTGCCGTCCGACTCGGAGCCCGGCGGCGGCGACGGCGTGACGAAGGACGGCGTCGTCGCGGCCGCGTCGGTGCCGGCCGTGCAGCCCGCGACGCCGCCGGCGAGCGCGAGCGCCACGGCGAGTGCGAGAGCCGTGGCGAGTGCGCATCGTCGCGGCCCGACGCCCCGGGGGACGCGCACCTCCGTCATCGGAGGGCCCGGCGGCGACGTCGCACGGCGAGTGCCGCGTGGTAGGCCAGTGCGACGGCGAACGGGGCGAGCACGAGCAGCCACCACGCCTCACCGCCGGGCGTCTCCGGCGCGGCATCCGATGCCGGGGCCGCCGCGGGCTCGGCCACGACGACGCTCGCGAGCGCGAGCTTCGGCGCGGAGGCGTCGCCGCGCACGACGAGGTCGTACGATCCGGGCGCGAGCGGGCCGGGCAGGGTCACCTCGGTCGGCGCGAGCGCGCCGTCCTCGGCGGCGGTGACCGTGGCGAGCACGGCCTGCGTCGGCATCCACCACACGTCGGCCGTCTCGCCCGGTGCGAGCGCCCCGGCCGGCAGCGACACGGTGACCGTCGCGGTGTCGGCCGGAACGAGCTCGGCCGGCTCCACCGCGAGCGTCTCGAGCGGTGCGCGTTCCTCGGGCTCGGTCGGCACGATCGGCGCCTCGCGCCACACCCAGGCGTACGACGGCTGCGTCTGCGGGTTCAGGCCCGCATCGTCGTAGCGCGCGGCGTCGGCGAAGACCGGATCGGTGAGGCGCAGCACGTCGAGGCCCTCGTACATGTCGCTGGCATAGAGGTGGCCGCGGTATGGGTACACCGCCCAGATGCCCGCCGTGTAGTCCATCGAGTACCCGTAGGAGGGCCGGTCGAACGACGCGAGCTCGACGGGTGCGGCCGGGTCGGTGAGGTCGACGACCGAGACGCCGCCCTCGAGCCACGCCTGCGCGATGATGAACCGCCCGGGCACCGGCACCAGGCCGCCCGAGTGGGCGACGCACTTCTCGAGGTCGGACTGCTCCCGCGGGAGCTTGTACGTGCCAGCCTTGACGAGCCCGTCGGGCTGGATGAGCCACACCGCATCGGCCCCGCGATCGGCGCCGTAGGCCGGCGAGCACGTGTTGATGAAGCCGTCGCCGAGCTCGTCCTGGAAGACGATGCGCGTCGCGTCGTTGTCGAAGACGCCCGAGTGCCAGAACGTCACGGCGGGGTCGCGCACGCGCTGCAGCACGACCGGGTTCAGCGGGTCGGCGATCGAGAGCAGCAGGCCGTCGCCCCGGCACGCCGCCACCGCGAGCCCCTTGGCCGGATACGCCGTGATGTCGTGGCATCCGGTGGTCGAACGGGTCTCGGCGCCGCCCGCCACCCGGTCCTCCGGGCCGAATGCGGTCTCGTCGTCGAACAGGTCGAGCTCGCTGACGATCGCCGCCTCCTCGGGGGCCGCGAGCGGCACCTCGATGACCTGCAGCGGGTTGCGGCCGGTGCAGTTGAGCGACGCGCCCCGGCTGTAGGCGTTCATGTACACGAACACGTGGTCGGTGCTCGCCGGATCGGGCACGACCGTGTGCGTGTGCCCGCCGCAGCGGGTGCGCACGGCGGCGGCGTAACGGGGCGCCGCCGGGTCGCTGATGTCGAAGATGCGCAGCCCCTCCCAGTTCTCCGCGGTCTCCGGCACCCGGCTCGCCGCGCAGGAGTCGTCGGACATCGTCTCGTCGATCGCGATGAGCACGAGGTTGCCGACCGTGCTGACGTCGCCCTGCCCGCCCGGACACGACACGGCGCTCACGAGCTCGGGCGAGGCCGGGTCGGCGATGTCCCAGATCGAGAAGCCGGCGTAGTTGCCCTGCACGAGGTAGTCGCCCGAGAAGGCGAGGTCGGAGTTGATGTAGTCGGCGTCGTCGCCCTGCCGGAACGGGTTGTCGCGGTGGGCGACCCACTCGATGCCGCCGCCCATCGAGGGCTCGCGGCCCGGCGGCGCGACGGGTGGAGCGGGTTCGGCCGGAGCGAGCTCTGCGGGTGCCTGCTGCGCCACCGACGCCTGCAGGCCGGCGGGCTCCGCGACCGCGGGCGCGCCGGCGGCGCCCGCGGCGAGCACGATCGCGACGAGGCCGACCGCGAGGGTGCGCGCCCGCGGCCACGCGCGACCGGCCGCCATGCTCAGTCCACGAGGTCGTCGTCGCGACGCACGGGCGCGTCGCGCACGAACGCCGTGAGGGCCTCGTCGCGCAGCAGCTCGACGGGTCGCGGACCGGTGTCGGCTTGGCGCAGCATCTCCTCGCCCGCGAGGGGCGCCGACGACGCAGCGATGAGGACGTTGCCGAGGCTCGTGCCCTCGACGACCGCCGGCGAGGCGAGCGCGAGCACGTCGTCGTACCGCGCCGCGAGGGTCGCGATGACCTCCCGGCTCATGTCGAGCCCTGCGGTCGCGAGCGTGTTCACCACGACGACCCCGTCGGGGGCCATGAGCTGGTCGAGCTGGCCGAAGAACTCGGCGGTCGACATGTGCCGGGGCGACACCGCGCCCGAGAACACGTCGACGACGGCGACGTCCCAGCCGCCGCTCGTGCGTGCGGCCCGCTCCACGGCGACCCGCCCATCGTCGAACTCGACCGTGAGCTCCACGTCGTCGTCGAGCGGCAGCACGTCGAGCACGAACTCGAAGAGCTCGCGGTGCAGCTCGACCACGTGCTGCACCGACCCGGGTCGCGTCGCGCCGATGTACCGGGGGATCGTGAGGGCGCCCGCTCCGAGGTGCAGCACGCGGATGGGGACGCCGGGCTCGCGGCATCCGTCGATGACGCCGGCGACGAGCCGCGTGTACTCGAGCTGGAGGTCGAGCGGGTCGAGCGGATTCACGTGCGACTGCGTCGTGCCCTCGATGACGAGCGAGTAGCCGCCGTTGGTTCCGCGCTCGGGGAGGAGCCGTGCGCTGACGTGCTCGCCGTCGAGTTCCAGTCGGGGATCGCCCATGCCACCCACACTAGGTCGGGGTCCGGCGGCGGGCCAGACGCCGTGACGACATCGGAATCTTCGGGGTGGAGTTCGCCGATCGGACCTGTGCGCCGCCTATGATGTGCGCCAAAGGACGTGGAACCCGAAGGCGGGCCCTGACGCCCCGGACCACGCCGGATGGAGGCATGGTGCAGGCGGCCCAGACCCAGTCGCAGCAGGTCGCAGTCGCATGGGACGATCGGGTCCTCGCGGCGCACTCCACCCCGCACTTCATGCAGTCGAGCACCTGGGAGGTCGTGCGCTCGCGCGGTCCGTGGCACGTGCACCGGCGCGGGCTCGGCACCGACCGCGACTACCCGGTGCTCGTCTTCGAGCGGCTGGCCGAGGGCTTCGGCCTGTTCCAGCACCTGCCCCGCGTGAGCGGCCTGGAGCCCGCCGACGTCGGCGGCCTCACCGATCGGGTCCGCGCCGAGCGCGGCACCGCGTTCGCCACGAAGATCGAGGTGCACCAGCCCCGCGACGAGGCCCTCGTCGAGGCGTTCCTGGCGCACGGGTGGCTGCCGGCCAAGGCCTCGCAGTACCGGCACACCGTCGTGGTCGACACCTCGGCGAGCGAGGAGGAGATCCTCGCGAACATGAAGAAGCGCGCCCGCGCCGAGATCCGGGTCGCCGAGCGCCACGGGGTCGAGGTGCGACGCGCCGAGCTCGACGCTGCGAACCGCGCCCGCATGATCGACCTCGTGCGCGAGACCGAGGAGCGCTCGGGGGCGTTCTTCCGCGGCGACGACTACCTCGAGGCGGTGTGGGAGACGTTCGCCGGCGACGATCGCGGCCAGCTGTACTTCGCCCGGTACGGCGACGAGGTCGTCGCCGGCGCGTTCATCGCCCGCTACGGGCCGAACGCCTGGTACAAGGACGGCGGCTCGACCCGCGAGCATCCGCAGGTCATGGCGTCCCGCCTGCTGCAGTGGCGCATCATCTGCGACCTGGCGTCCGACGGCATCGCGCGGTACGAGCTCGGCCACGTCCCGCCGCCTGGCGAGCCCGACGCCCCTGGCCAGGGGATCCTCGTCTTCAAGAGCGCCTTCACGCGCGACGTGCTGGAGTACATGCCCGCCTTCCAGCTCTCGCACGAGGAGCGCGGGGAGGCCTGGCGGGTGGGGGAGGGCGCGTTCCTCGCCGCGCATCGCGAGCGCACGGGCGACTACTGGTACTGAGCGGGCGAGGGCGCGGCGTCCGTTGCGAATGCTGACACCGCGGTAAGTCGCGCGATCGGCCGACGCGCTACAGTGAACGCGGCGGCAGGCCCGATGCCGCGAACGACCGGCGGATGCCGCGACACGACGACTGGAGCACCACCATGACCACCGGCTCGGCCGACTACCGCGACGCGGGTCTCGCCTTCCCCGACGACTTCCTCTTCGGCTCGGCCACGGCGTCCTACCAGATCGAGGGCGCGGCCGCCGAGGACGGCCGTGGGCCGTCCATCTGGGACACGTTCAGCCACACGCCCGGCAAGGTCTGGAACGGCGACACCGGCGACGTGGCCGACGACCACTACCACCGCTGGGAGCAGGACCTCGACCTCATGGTGGAGCTCGGCCTCGAGGCGTACCGGTTCTCGATCGCGTGGCCGCGGATCCAGCCGATGGGCCGCGGACCGGCGAACGAGGCCGGCCTGGCGTTCTACGAGCGGCTCGTCGACGGGCTCATCGCCCGCGGCATCCGGCCCATCGCGACGCTCTACCACTGGGACCTCCCGCAGGCGCTCGAGGACGAGGGCGGCTGGGCGAACCGCGCGACCGCCGAGGCGTTCGCCGAGTACGCGCGCATCGTGGGGGAGCGCCTCGGCGACCGGATCGCCGTGTGGACGACCCTCAACGAGCCGTGGTGCAGCGCCTACCTCGGCTACGGCTCGGGCGCCCACGCTCCCGGTCTCCTCGACGGCGCCAAGGCGCTCGCCGCGGTGCACCACCTCAACCTCGCGCACGGCCTCGCGATCGCCGCGCTGCGCGAGGTCGTGACCAACGACCCGGGCTACTCGATCACGCTCAACCTGCACGTGATCCGCCCGCACGGGCCGACCGGCGCCGAGGCGGCGCGACGCATCGACGGCCTCGCGAACCGGGTCTTCCTCGGGCCGCTCCTCGACGGCGAGTACCCCGCCGACGTCATCGCCGACACCGCGGAGGTCACCGACTGGTCGTTCGTGAAGCCCGGCGACCTCGAGCTCATCCGCCAGCCGATCTCGCTGCTCGGCGTGAACTACTACTCGACGGTCACCGTGGAGATGTGGGACGGCGTCTCGCCGCGGGTGAAGGCCGACGGCCACAAGGACATGGGCGGCACGCCCTGGCCGGGCTCCGAGCACGTGGAGTTCCTCGTGCAGCAGGGCCCCTACACCGCGATGGGCTGGAACATCGACCCGTCGGGCCTCGAGGACCTGCTCGTCGCGTTGCACGACGCGTACCCGTCGCTGCCGCTCATGGTCACCGAGAACGGCGCCGCGTTCGACGACGAGGTGACCGACGAGCCAGACGGCCCGGCCGTGCACGACGTCGAGCGCGTCGACTACCTGCGCCGGCACTTCACGGCCGCGCACCGCGCGATGGCCCGTGGCGTCGACCTGCGCGGCTACCAGGTGTGGTCGCTCATGGACAACTTCGAGTGGGGCTACGGCTACTCCAAGCGCTTCGGCATCGTGCGCGTCGACTACGACACGCTCGAGCGGCTGCCGAAGGACAGCGCGAAGTGGTACGCCGAGCTCATCCGCACGAGGGCCATCCCGGCGTAGTCGAGCGGATGCCGCGGGGCGGCACACGGGTCCGCGATCACGCCGGCGGCTCACGCCTGCGGGTTCACGCCCTCGCGGAGCTCGCGCGCGAGGTGCGCCACGACGGCCGTGAGGTCGCCGCCGGCGGACTCCGCGACGCGCAGCTGCCGCTGGTAGCTCGCCCCGCCGTCGAGCATCGCGCGCACCTGCTGGAGCTCGGCCTGGCAGCCGAGGCGCTCGGCCACGGGCACGAGCGTCGTGAGCAGGTCGCGCAGGTCGTCGCCGACGAGCCGCTCGCTGCCCGCGACATCCGTGATGATCTCGGCGTCCATGCCGTAGCGGGCCGCCCGCCACTTGTTCTCGCGCACGTACCAGGGCTGCAGCACCGTCAGCGTCTCGCCGGCGTCGAGGCGCTGGCTCATCCACTCGACGAGGCACTGCACGAGCGCGCCGATCGCCGCGATCTCGGCCGCCGTCGAGACGCCGTCGCAGACGCGCACCTCGACGGTGCCCCAGCGCGGCGACGGGCGGATGTCCCAGCGCACCTCGGTGTGGTCCTCGATGACGCCCGTGCGCACGAGGTCGTCGACGTAGCGCTCGTAGGCGGCCCAGTCGGCGAGCGGGTACGGGAGTCCGGCGGTCGGGAGCTGCTGGAACATGAGCGCGCGGTTCGAGGCGTAGCCCGTCTCGACGCCGGCCCAGAACGGGCTCGACGCGCTGAGCGCCTGCAGGTGCGGCATGTACGCGAGCAGCCCGTCGAGGATCGGCAGCGCCTTGTCGCGGTCCTCGATGCCGACGTGCACGTGGATGCCCCAGATCATCATGTTCCGCCCCCACCAGCGGGTGCGCTCGATGAGCTTGTGGTACCGCGGCTTGTCGGTGAGGCGCTGGTCGTACCACTGGCTGTAGGGATGCGACCCGCTGCAGATGAGCTCGTACTCGCCGAGCTCGTCGATCACCGCCCGCACCTCGGCGAGCTGGCCCTCGAGGTCGGCGACGGCGCCCGCGACCCGCTCGTGCACGCCGCTCACGAGCTCGACCGTGTTGGTCAGCAGCTCCGACGTGATCGACGGATGCGTCCCGCCCTCGCTGCGCTCGTCGAGGAGCTCGAGCACGCGATCGGCGATGGACGCGAGCTCGCCGGTCGAGCGGTCGACGATCGCGACCTCCCACTCGAGGCCGATCGTGGAGCGCGGGGAACGGGCGAACTCGATCGGCATGCGCGGCCTCCCTCGGGGCGTGCGGGAATCGTGCTCGCAATCATCCCACGGACCCGCCCGGGTGCGACGGGCGCGCGTCGGAACGCGGCGCCTGTGCGGGGGTCGAGTACGATGTGCCGCATGATGCGTCACCAGGGCCGGTTGCGATGAGCGGCCAGCAGATGCGCGTGCTCGAGGTGCTGAGCCTGCGCGAGCAGGTCGAGCGCACGCTCTCGTCGCGCATCGTGACGGGCGAGTTCGCACCGGGCACGGTGCTGACCGTGCCGACGCTGGCGGGTGAGTTCGGCGTGAGCGCCACGCCCGTGCGTGAGGCGATGCTCAACCTCGCGCGCCGGGGGTTCCTGAGCCCGCTCCGCAATCGCGGGTTCGAGGTGACCGCGGTCTCCGACGACGAACTGCGCGAGCTCGGCGAGATCCGGCGGCTCCTGGAGGCGCCGCCCATGCGATCGCTCGCCGGAGCGCTGCCCGACGAGACCGTCGAGCGGTTGAAGCGCCTGGCCGACGAGATCGTCCGCGCCGGCCGCGAGGGCCGCTTCGAGGACTACCTCGAGGCGGACACGACGTTCCACCTGACGCTGCTCGAGCGGACAGGGAATCGGCACCTCGTGCGGCTCGTGTCCGAACTCCGCCAGCAGACCCGGCTGGTGGGACTCGTGAACCTGGCCGATTCGGACGAGCTGGAGAGCTCGTCGCTCGAGCACGCCGAGCTCATCCGCCTGCTCGTCGAGGGCGACGGCGAGGCCGCCGAGGCCCTCATGCGCCGGCACATCGGTCACGTGGCCGGTCTCTGGAGCGGGCGCCAGGAAGCATAGGGCAGCCAACCCCGCCCGTCGCGGACGCACCACGCCCGACGCCTTCCGGGGTCGAGGTTGCCAAACCCTTGGCGATGGGTAATATGTCACGTACCGCCCGTAGTGATATGTCACGCATGACATCGCAACGGATCCCTGCAACGTCGCACAGAGGAGAATCCCATGTCGTATGGATCCCGGCGCCGCACGCGCCTCCTGCAGCTCGCCACCGGGGCGAGCCTCCTGCTGGCCATGACCGGGTGTTCCGGCGGCCTGGCCGGTGGCGGTGGTGGTGGCGATGACGGCGACGGACCGATCACGTTCGGCATGCTGGCGCCGTTCTCGGGGAGCGAGTCCGCGTTCGGTGCGTACATGCAGAACGGCGCGCAGCTCGCGGTCGACGAGTTGAACGCCGACGGCGGCGTGCTCGGCCGTGAGCTGGAGCTCATCGTCGAGGACGACGCCTGCGATGCCACGACGGCGGTCGCCGGTGCGAACAAGCTCGTGACCGAGGGCGTCGACGCGTCGGTGGGCGGGTACTGCTCGGGCGCGACCCTGCCGACCCTCCCGATCTTCGACGAGGCCGGCGTCCCCATGGTGATCCCCGCCGCCAACTCCAATGAGCTCGTGCAGGGACTGCCCGGCGTGTTCCTGATCAACGGAACGGGCACCCAGCAGGCCGCGGCCGCGGTGCAGTACGCCGAGGCGATCGGTGCGACCACGGTCGCCGCGATCGACGACGCGACCTCGTACTCGGCGGACCTCGCCGCCTCCTTCGTGGAGCAGGCCGGCGAAGCCGGCCTCGAGATCGCGTTCGAGGAGACGGTCACGCCGGGCGAGAACGACTACTCGGCCGTGGCGACCGAGCTCGCGAGCACGCAGCCCGACCTCGTGTACTGGACGGGCTACTACCAGGAGGGCGGCCTGATCGTCCGCCAGGCCACCGACGCCGGCTACGCCGGGGCGTTCCTGGTCGGCGACGGGTCGGTCGACGCCAAGTTCGCCGAGATCGCCGGCCCCGGGTACACCGACAGCGTCGTCGCGACGTTCACCCAGACGCCCGACATGATCGAGGGCGCCGACCAGTGGATCGCCGAGTACTCCGAGCTCGCCGGCGAGGCGCCCGGACCGTACTCGACGCAGGCCTACGACGCGGTGCGCGTCATGGCGCAGGCCATCGAGGATGCCGGCAGCACCGACTTCGACGCGGTCGTCGCCGGCCTCGAGGGGCTGGAGGGCTTCGACACCTTCGCGGGCCCGCTGACGTTCACCGACGACCACACCCTCTCGGGCGGCGGATTCGTGATCGTCTCGATCGATCCCGCCACGAACACGTTCGTGCTGCAGGACGACCTGCAGGGCTGAGGCGCCCCGGACGGGCGGCGGCGTTCCGCCGCCCGTCCGGGTCCGGCACCGGAAGGAGTCACCGCACCGTGATGCAACTCATCTGGAACGGCCTCATCGTGGGTTCGTTCTACGCCCTCGTCGCGCTCGGCTACAGCATGGTCTACGGGATCATCAAGCTGCTGAACTTCGCGCACGGCGACATCTACATGCTCGGCGCGTTCGTCGGGTTCTTCACCCTCTCCGCGTTCGGGATCTCGAACGAGACCTCGATCCCGCTGCTCGTCGTGATCATGCTGCTCTCGATGGTCACGACCGGCCTGATCGGTGTCGGCATCGAGCGGATCGCGTACCGTCCGCTCCGCAAGAGCCCGCGGCTCGCGGTGCTCATCACCGCGATCGGCGTGTCGTTCACGCTCGAGTACGGCGTGCGCCAGATCTTCGGCCCGAACCCCGAGGCGTTCCCGATCCGGCTCGAGTCGAGCGGGTTCGACGTCCTGGGCATGCGCATCACGGCCTCGCAGCTCGTGCTGGTGATCATCGCGGCGGTGCTGATGCTCGTGCTCGCGCACATCGTCGAGCGCACCCGGGAGGGACGGGCGATGCGCGCGATCGCGCTCGACCCGCAGGGTGCCCAGCTCATGGGCGTGAACGTGAACCGGGTCATCGCCACCGTGTTCTTCATCGGCTCCGCCCTCGCCGGGGCGGCAGGCGTGATGGCCGGCGCCTACTACGGGTCGATCGACTTCCTCATGGGATTCATCATCGGGCTCAAGGCGTTCACCGCCGCAGTGATCGGCGGCATCGGCAACCTCTACGGCGCGATGCTCGGCGGCCTGCTCCTGGGCCTGCTCGAATCGTTCGGGGCCGCCTGGTTCGGCGGCGAATGGCGCGACGTGTTCTCGTTCGCCTTCCTGATCCTGTTCCTCACGTTCAAGCCCACGGGCCTGCTCGGTGCCCGCGTCGTGGAGAGGATGTGACATGGCCCGCGACCTCGACCTCGCGCTGAAGCACGCGCCCCTGCGCGCGCCGGCCCCACTGTTCGACCGGCCCCGGCCCGCGACCGGCGTCTTCACCTCGCAGGGCGGGTTCCTCCGCGCGCTCGGCGTCCTGGCCGTGCTGCTGCTCGCGATGCTGCCGTTCCTGGACGCCTCCCGGTACACGATGTCGATCGCGACCAGCGCACTGATCTACGTGATGCTCTGCATGGGCCTGAACGTCGTCGTCGGCTACGCCGGGCTCCTCGACCTCGGCTACATCGCGTTCTTCGCCGTCGGCGCCTACGTCTCGGGCATCTTCACCACCGTCCTCGGGTTCCCCATGTGGCTCGCGCTGCCGGCCACGATCGCCGCCTGCATCGTCGCCGGTGTCATCATCGGCGCCCCGACCCTGCGGCTGCGCAGCGACTACCTCGCCATCGTCACGCTCGGCTTCGGCGAGATCATCCGGATCACGGCGAACAACCTCGAGATCACCGGCGGCCCGTCCGGCATCCACGGCATCCCGTCGTGGGAGTTCGGCGGCTGGAGCTTCGACGACGGCTTCACGGTCGGCGGCCTCGCGTTCCCCGGCTACGTCGTCTTCTACTACTTCGTCGCGGCCGTGGTGGTCGTCGTCGGGGTGATCGGCGCGAGCCGGCTCGGCAAGGGCAGGATGGGCCGGGCCTGGAAAGCCGTCCGCGACGACGAGGACGCCGCCGAGGCCATGGGCATCAACACCTACGTCGCCAAGATCTCGGCGTACATCATCGGCGCCGTCTGGGCCGGCATGGCGGGCCAGCTCATGGCGACCCACCTCTCCGCGATCAGCCCGAACAGCTTCCAGTTCCTCTACTCCGCACTGATCCTCATGGCGGTCGTGCTCGGCGGAATGGGCTCGACCCCCGGCGTGATCATCGGCGCCCTGTTCGTGTCGCTCGCTCCCGAGCTGCTGCGCGACTTCGCCGAGTGGCGCTACCTCATCTTCGGCATCCTGCTCGTCGTCGTCATGCTGTTCCGCCCGGCCGGTCTCTGGCCCGCCACCGCGGTCCTGCCCTGGCTCAAGCGCACGAGACCGCAGCCGCCGCCGTTCACCTCGGCGGTCGGCGCGATCGACCAGGGCGTCCCCGAGGTCGAGCCGAGCGTCATGGAGTCCGTCGACGGCCTGCCCGCCGCCGACGCCGAGGAAGGGAGGCAGGCATGAGCGCGCTGCTCGAGGTCCGCGACCTCCGGCTGCAGTTCGGCGGCGTGAAGGCCGTCGACGGCCTCAGCTTCGAGGTGCACGAGGGGGAGATCCTCGCCGTCATCGGTCCGAACGGCGCCGGGAAGACGAGCGCGTTCAACTGCATCTCGGCGTTCTACCTGCCCACCTCCGGGTCGGTCGTGTTCGACGGGAAGCGCATCGTGCGCGAGGTGCCTGGCTTCTGGCGCGCGCTCCGGCTCGGGCACCTGCTGCAGAGCTTCGGCTTCTACCGCGTGCTCCCGTCGCGCGTCACGAAATGGGGCATGGCCCGCACCTTCCAGAACCTGCGCCTGTTCCGCGAGCTCAGCGTGCTCGACAACGTGAAGTCCGCGATGCACTCGATCCTCCGCGAGGGCTTCTGGGCAACGCTGCTGCACACGCCCGGGGACCGGCGGGCCGAGGAGGCGTGCGCCCGCGAGGCACGCGGGTGGCTCGACTTCGTGGGCTTCGAGGATGACGAGGACCTCTACGTCGGCCAGCTGCCCTACGGCGAGCAACGCCGCGTCGAGATCGCCCGTGCCCTCGCCACGAGCCCGAAGCTGCTGCTGCTCGACGAACCCGCCGCGGGCCTGAACCACAACGAGAAGCAGGCCCTCATGGAGCTGATCCGCCGGATCCGCGACCTCGGCGTCGCGGTCGTGCTCATCGAGCACGACATGGGACTCATCATGGAGCTCGCCGAACGCATCGTCGTGCTCAACTACGGCAGGGAGATCGCCGACGGCACGCCTGCGCAGATCAAGGCCGATCCCGTGGTCATCGAGGCGTACCTCGGCGTCGACGAGGACGACGAGGCGATCGACGCCACGCGCCTGCGCACCGGGACCGTCTCGGCCGATGCGATCGCGGACGCGTTCGGCGGGAGCGCCGTCGGCGCGGCATCCGACGGGAAGGACGGTGGGTCGCGATGACCGCGCTCGAGGTGCAGGACGTCGACGTCTCCTACGGCCGCGTGCACGCGCTGCGGCGGCTGAGCTTCTCCGTCGGCGACGGCGAGATCGTGTGCCTGCTCGGCAACAACGGCGCGGGCAAGTCGACCACCATGAACCTGCTGTCGGGGCTCGTGCGCCCGAAGTCCGGCGCGGTGAGGTGGAACGGCATGGACCTCGCGACGGCGAAGCCGTGGGACATCGTCGCGGCCGGGCTCATCCACGTGCCCGAGGGTCGCCGCATCTTCTCGACGATGACCGTGCACGAGAACCTGCTGCTCGGCGGGTACGCGGTCCGCGACCGGCGCGCCGTCGACCAGCGGATCGCGCAGGTCTACGAGCTCATGCCGCGGCTGGCCGAGCGCCGGAAGCAGCAGGGCGGCACGCTCTCGGGCGGCGAGCAGCAGATGGTCGCGATCGGCCGCGCGATCGTGGGCGGTCCGAAGCTGCTGCTGCTCGACGAGCCGTCGATGGGACTCGCCCCGCTGGTCGTGAAGCAGGTCATGGAGGTCATCGCCGCCGTGAACGCGCAGGGCACCACCGTGCTGCTCGTCGAGCAGAACGCCAGGGCCGCGCTGAAGATCGCGCACCGCGCCTACGTCGTCGAGACCGGGACCGTCACGCTGTCGGGATCGGCCGCCGAGCTCGCGCGGGATGCGCGCGTCGTCGAGGCCTACCTCGGGGGATGATGGCGGGAGGCACCCGCGAACGTCGCGGGTGCGCTTCCGGTCGAGCATGAGTAATATGTCACGTATCACTGAAAGGAGCCGGGCATGCGGGTCGTCGTGATCGGTGCGGGCGCCATCGGCGCGTCCTGCGCGCTCGCGCTCGCCGAGGCCGGCGCCGAGGTCGTCGTCGTCGACCGCGCGGGCGTGGCGGCGGAGACGTCGAGTCGCTGCGAGGGCAACATCCTCGTCTCCGACAAGGCGCCCGGTGCCGAGGCCGACCTCGCGATCGCCGCTCGCGAGGCCTGGCGGGACCTCGCCGCCCGGCTCGACGCGGACCGTGCGCCGGGGCAGCCCGCCACCGAGTTCGAGGCCAAGGGCGGCGTGGTCGTCGCCTTCGCGGGCGGCGCCACCGCACTCGAGGCGTTCGCCGCGTCGCAGCGCGCGATCGGGATCCGCGCCGACGCGGTGTCGTCCGAGGAGCTCGGCCGCCTCGAGCCCCACCTGAGCCCCGAGGTCGCGAGCGGCATCCACTACCCGGAGGACGCCCAGGTGCAGCCGAGCCTCGCGACGCAGGCCATGCTCGCCAGGGCGCGCCGCCTCGGCGCCGAGCTCCGGATCACCGAGGTCACGGGTCCCGTGCGCGATGGCGACCGCCTGGCCGGCGTGGCCACGCCCGAGGGCGCGATCCTGGGCGACGCGATCGTGAACTGCGCGGGCCCGTGGGCCGGCGAGGTCGCCGCCCTGCTCGGCGCGAGCCTCGACATCCGGCCTCGGCGCGGCGCGATCCTCGTCACGACCCCCATGCCGCAGCGCGTGTTCCACAAGGTCTACGACGCCGACTACGTCGGTGCGGTCGGGTCGGGCGACGCCGCCCTCCAGACCTCGACCGTCGTGGAGTCGACTCCCGCCGGCACGGTGCTGATCGGCTCGAGCCGTGAGCGCGTGGGCTTCTCGACCGCCGACACGCTCGCGCCGCTCGCCGAGATCGCGGCGAAGGCGACGCGCCTCTTCCCGTTCCTCGCCGACACGATGCTGCTGCGCAGCTACGTCGGTTTCCGCCCGTACACGCCCGACCACCTGCCGGCCATCGGCGCCGACGGTCGCGTGGGCGGACTGTTCCACGCGGCGGGCCACGAGGGCGCCGGCATCGGCCTCGCGCCGACGACCGGCCAGCTCGTCGCGCATGCCGTGCTCGGCACGACAGCACCGCTCGACCCCGCACCGTTCCTGCCCACGCGGGCCGCCCTCGAGGAGGCGGCGTGACCATCCGCATCGCCGTCGACGGCACCGAGCTCGAGGGGCGCGACGGCCAGACGATCGCCGGCGTGCTGATCGGCGCGGGCCGGCGGAGCTGGCGCTCGGCTGCCGGCGCGGAGCGCGGCGTCTTCTGCGGCATCGGCATCTGCCAGGACTGCCTGGTCACCGTCAACGGCGTCGAGGGTGTCCGGGCCTGCCAGCGCACCGCCCGCGACGGTGACGTGATCCAGCGGGAGACGCGATGAACCGGCGCGTCGTGATCCTCGGCGCGGGACCCGCGGGGCTCGCCGCGGCACAGGCCGCGCTCGCGCACGGCGCGGACGTCACCGTGCTCGATGAGGGGGAGCGCCCGGGCGGACAGTTCTGGCGGCACCACGACGGGCTCACCGATCCGCGCATGCAGCACCAGTGGCCGCGCTTCGAACGGCTCCGTGGAGCCCTCGACCGGGCCGACGTGCACGCGCAGGCGAGCGTCTGGCACGTCGAGACCGACGGCGGCGTGCGCGTGCACGCGCTCGTCGGCCCCGCCGACGCGGCCGGCCGCACGGCCCTCACCGTCGAGGCCGATGCGCTCGTCATCGCCACGGGTGCGCACGACCGTGCACTGCCCGTGCCCGGATGGACACTTCCCGGCGTGATCACCGCCGGCGCGGCGCAGGCGCTCGCCAAGCGCGACGGCGTCGCCCCCGGGCGTCGCACCGTCGTCGCGGGCGCCGGACCGTTCCTGCTGCCGGTCGCCGCGAGCATCGGGCTCGCAGGCGGCACGGTCGCCGAGGTCGTCGAGGCCGTGGGCTTCGGCGCGGTCGCGCGCGGCTGGGGCCGCAGCCCGTGGCGGCTCGCGGGCGCGGCCGGCAAGGCGGGCGAGCTCGGCGAGTACCTCGGCGACCTGGTCCGCCACCGGACGCCCTACCGATTCGGCAGCGCCGTCACCCGCATCCACGGGGACGGTACGGTCGAGGCGGTGACCATCCAGCGCGTCGACGCCGACTGGCGTCCGATCCCGGGAACCGAGCGCGTCGTCGGCTGCGACTCGGTCGCCCTCGGCCACGGGTTCACGCCCCGCCTCGAGGCGGCGATCCAGGCCGGATGCGCGATCTCGAGCGACCGGTTCGTCGAGGTCGACGGGCGACAGGCCACCTCGGTGCCCGGCGTCTTCGCGGCCGGCGAGGTCACCGGCATCGCCGGCGCCGATGCGGCCCTCGCCGAGGGCGCGGTCGCCGGATTCCTCGCCGCCGGCGGGGAGTTCGACGACCCGCGACTGGGCCGAGTCGTCGACGCGCGTCGTCGAATGCACGCCTTCGCGGAGCGCCTCGCCACCCACGCCATCCGACCGGGATGGACCGGCTGGCTCGACGATGACACGATCGTCTGCCGTTGCGAGTCCGTCACGCGTGCGCGCATCGCCGAGTACGCGGACGCCTCGAGCCGTGGCATGCGCCTCGCGACCCGCGCGGGCCTCGGCGCCTGCCAGGGTCGCACCTGCGGCCGCAGCGTCGAGGCGCTCGTCGCGGCATCCGTCGACTACGACCAGCGGCCGGTGCTCTCCTCGATCCGCATCGGGGAGCTCGCCGGCCTCCACCACACCCCAGACCGAACCCAGCACCAGGAGCAGCAATGACCGAGCAGAACATGGACCTCGGCGGCGTCGTCGTCGCCACCGCCCTCGCCTTCAAGGAGGACCCGTCGGCCCCCGCCGGCCTCGCCGTCGACTACGACCGGTTCGCCGAGCACGTCGACTTCCTCATGTCGAACGGATGCCGCGGCGTCGGCCCGAACGGATCGCTGGGCGAGTACTCCTCCCTCACCGACGAGGAGCGCCGGAAGGTGATCCAGGTCGCCGTCGAGGCGGTCGACGGGCGCGGCATCGTCATCGCCGGCGCGCACGGCGTGGGCAGCCACCAGGCGCGCACGTGGGCGGAATTCGCCGCCGAGGACGGCGCCGACGGCGTGCTGCTGCTCCCGCCGACCGTGTACCGGGCCAACGAGGGCGAGGTGATCGCGCACTTCGAGGAGGTCGCCGAGGTCGGCCTGCCGATCATGGCCTACAACAACCCGTTCGACACGAAGGTCGACCTCGTGCCGTCGCTCGTCGCGAAGCTCGCGGAGATCCCCGAGGTCGTCGCCATCAAGGAGTTCTCGGGCGATGTGCGCCGCGTCTACGAGATCAAGGAGCTGTGCGACATCGACATCATCGCCGGTGCCGACGACGTGCTCTTCGAGCTCATGGTGAACGGTGCGGTCGGCTGGTTCGCCGGCTACCCGAACGCGTTCCCCCGCGAGGCGGTCGAGCTCTACAACCTCTGCGCCGACGGCGAGTGGCACGAGGCGAAGGCGCTCTACGAGCAGCTCGTCGCGGTGTTCCGCTGGGACTCGCGCACCGAGTTCGTGCAGGCCATCAAGCTCTCGATGGACATCTGCGGCAACTCGTACGGCGGCCCGACCCGCCCGCCGCGCGGCCCGCTCTCGGCGGAGCAGCGCGCGCAGGTGACCGCCGACACCGAGCGCGCGCTCGCGGCACTCGCGGCACGCTCGGCGGCGGTCGCCTGATGCGCACGCGTCGGGTCGTCTCGGCCGTCGACTCGCACACCGAGGGCATGCCGACCCGCGTCGTCACGGGCGGCGTCGGTCCGATCCCCGGCGCGACCATGAACGAGCGACGGCTGTGGGCCATCGATCACCTCGACGGCCTGCGCGGGTTCCTCATGAACGAGCCGCGCGGCCACGCCGCCATGTCGGGCGCGCTGCTCCAGACGCCCGCGCGCGACGACGCCGACTGGGGCGTGGTGTTCGTCGAGGCGAGCGGCTTCCTGCCGATGTGCGGCCACGGCACGATCGGCGTGGCGACGGTGCTCGTCGAGACCGGGATGGTCGAGGTGACCGAGCCGGTCACCGAGATCCGGCTCGACGTGCCCGCCGGCCTCGTCGTCGCCCGCGTCGAGGTCGAGGGCGGCCGCGCGAAGCGCGTCACGATCGAGAACGTGCCGAGCTTCGTCGAGCGCCTCGACGAGACGATCGACGTCCCGGGATACGGCGAGGTGCCGTACTCGATCGCGTTCGGCGGCAACTTCTACGCGCTCGTCGACCTCGAGGACCTCGGGCTGCCGTTCGACCGGGAGCGACAGGACGACATCCTGCGCGCCGGCCTCGCCATCATGGACGCGATCAACGAGCAGAAGCCGCCGAAGCATCCCGAGCTCTCGGGAGCCGACCACGTGCACCACGTCGAGTTCATCGCGCCGGGCTCCGACGCGGTCCGGTCGCGGCACGCGATGGCGATCCACCCCGGGTGGTTCGACCGCTCGCCGTGCGGCACCGGCACGAGCGCGCGCATGGCCGAGCTCCACGCTCGCGGCGAGCTCGCGCTCGAGACCGACTTCGTGAACGAGTCGTTCATCGGCAGCGAGTTCACCGGTCGCCTGCTGCGCGAGACCGAGGTCGGCGGCGTGCCCGCGGTCGTGCCGACCATCTCGGGTCGTGCCTGGGTCACCGGCATGGGCCAGTACCTCCTCGACGAGGACGACCCCTTCCCCGAGGGCTTCGTCTTCTGACGGATGCCCCCACCCGACGATCAGGAGCATCATCCATGGACACCGACCGGATCGCAGCGGCCGCGGCGCGCGCCGCACGCCCGTTCGCCGAGACCGAACCCCGCGCGCGGGCGCAGGCGCTCGTCGCCGTCGCCGACGCGCTCGACGCCGCCTCGGACGAGCTCATCGCCATCGCGATGCGCGAGACCGGCCTCACCGAGACGCGGCTGACCGGCGAGGTGCGGCGCACCACCAACCAGCTGCGCCTCTTCGCCGAGGTCATCGTCGACGGCGCCTACCTCGACGCCCGCATCGACGCGGCCGATCCCGACTACGTGATCGGACCCCGGCCCGACGTGCGCCGCGTGCTCGAACCCGTCGGGCCGGTACTCAACTTCGCCGCGTCGAACTTCCCGTTCGCGTTCTCCGTCGCGGGCGGCGACTCGGCGGCCGCGCTCGCCGCCGGGTGCCCGGTCGTCGTCAAGGCGCACTCCGGCCACCCCGAGCTCTCGCGGCGCACGGCCGAGGTCGTCGTGGCGGCGCTCGCGGCAGCGGGCATGCCCGAGGGCGTCTTCCAGCTCGTCGAGGGCCAGGAGCGCGGCGTCGCCCTCCTGCGCGACGACCGCATCCGCGCCGGCGCGTTCACCGGCTCGACGCACGTGGGGCGCCTGCTCGCCGACATCGCGGCGTCGCGCCCGCGCCCCATCCCGTTCTACGGCGAGCTCGGCAGCGTGAACCCCGTGTACGCGACCGCAGGTGCGGTGGCCACCGACCCCGGGCTGCTCCAGGGCTTCCTCGGCTCGGTGTCCGGCTCTGCCGGCCAGCTGTGCACGAAGCCGGGCTTCCTGTTCGTCCCGGCCGACGCCGAGCTCGAACCGGTGGCGGATGCCGCGTCGGGCGTGCCCGAGCATCGCCTGCTCAATCCGGGCATCGGCCGGGCATTCGAGGAGCGCCGCACCGCCGTCCTCGGCGCGCCGGGAGTGACGGTCCTCGCCGAGGGCGTGGTCCGGGTCGACGAGGCCGACCAGCGCTTCGCGACGCCCACCGTCGTCGAGGTGGACGTGGACACGCTGCTCGAGCACCGCGACGAGCTGCTCGAGGAGTCGTTCGGGCCGTTGTCGATCCTCGTGCGCTACGACGACGCCGACGCGTTGCCCGCGCTGCACCGCGAGCTGTTCCCGGGCAACCTCACCTCGACCGTGCACGCGAGCGACGACGAGCTCGCCGACGGGGGGCTCGCCGACCTCGTCGATGCGCTGGCCGAGACGAGCGGCCGGGTGCTGTTCGGCGGGTGGCCGACGGGCGTGTCGGTGACGAGCGCCATGCAGCACGGCGGCCCGTTCCCGGCGACCACGACGGATGCCACGAGCGTCGGCACGGCGGCCATCACCCGGTTCCTGCGAGGGGTCTCCTACCAGGGCGCGCCGCAATCGCTGCTCCCGCCGCCGTTGCGCGACGACAATCCGTGGGGCGTGCCGCAGCGGCGCAGCGACGCCGGCCGTTCCACCGGGTGGGGGAGCCTCGCGGGCGAGTACTGAGCGGGCGGATGCCGCGTGGTGCGCCGGTCGACGACCCGGGGCACCACGCACTCACCGCAGGCTGAAGCCGTCGGCGAGCGGGTCGCCCTCGTCGAGCTCGAACTCGCAGCGGCCGACGCGGTGGGCGTGTCCGGTCACCTCGGGGATCACGCCGTCGGCGGTGCGCTCGGCGACGCGCGCGAGGAAGCGGGTCCCGATGATCGAGTCGTGCGTGAGCACCTCGCCGTCGCCGAGCGCGCCGGTGTGCGCGAGCAGCGCGACGCGCGCCGCGGTGCCCGATCCGCAGGGGCTGCGGTCGACCTCGCCGTCGGCGAAGACCGTCACGTTGCGCTGCCACGGTACGGCCTCGGTGCGGCCCAGGTCGTCGACCCAGATCGTGCCGTAGACGCCGGAGAGGCGTTCGTCCTCCACCTGCGCGGCGGGGTGCTCGTTCAACGCCCACTTGATCTCGCGTCCGAGCCGGGTGAGCTCGCTCGTGTGCTCCGGCGCGACCGAGAGGCCGACGGCGGCGGCCGGCAGGGTCGCGTACACGGCGCCGCCGAAGACGAGGTCGACCTCGACCTCGCCCCGCGTCGTCGCCAGGCGGATGCCGCGTTCGAGCACGCGGGACTCGACGTTGCGGAACACAACGCGGGTCGTGCGCCCGCCCTCGCGCTGCACGCGCGCCTGCACGCGGCCGCTGGGGACGTCGATCGTCACGACGGCCTCGCCGTCGTCGGGCGCCGCGACGCGACCCGTGCGCACCGCCCACGCGCCGAGCGCGATGGTGCCGTGTCCGCAGGCCGTCGAGAAGCCGTCCTTGTGCCAGAACAGCACGCCGAGATCGGCGCCGTCGTCGTCGGGCGGGGTGAGGAACCCGCCGTACATGTCGTCGTGCCCGCGCGGCTCCAGGCAGAGGAACCGGCGGACCGCGTCGGCGTCGCCCGTCATCGCGTGCACGCGGCGCTCGGCGACGGTCGCGCCCTCGGTCGCGACGCCGTCGACGATGCGGAACGGCTCGCCCGCGGTGTGCCAGTCCTCGGTGCTCCAGCGCATCAGTCCGTCCCTCCGGCACCGGCGGCGCCCGTCTCGAGTGCGAGCCTCGCCACCGCGAGGTCCTGCCATCCCATGCCGCAGGTCTTGAACACGCGCGGCCGATCGAATCGCACGGGGGCACGGCCGTCGAGGATGCGCGCCATCGGCACGACCGCATCGGCGGAGAGATGCCCCTCGGCGACCGCCATGATGACGTCGCCCGCCTCCGCACGGGCGATCCGCTCGGTCTCGACGATGACCTGGGCGCGTGCGAACAGGGCGCCCGGGAGCTCCCGCCGGTCGGGCTCGTGGGAGCCGACGGCGACGATCGCGGCGCGGTCGGCGACGAGGTCGACGGTGAAGAGCGGCTCGGCCGCCGTCGTGGCGCACACGACGAGGTCGGCGTCGGCGACGTCGGGCGCGGTGCCCACGTCGATCTCCGCCTCGGGTGCGTAGGCGCGGGCGGCCTCGACGGCGCGCTCGGCCTTCGCGCGGTCACGGCCGACGAAGCGCACGCGACGCAGTCCGCGGATGGCGGCGATCGCCTCGACGTGGCGGACGCCCTGCGGCCCCGTGCCGAACACGACGAGCGAGGCGGCGTCGGGCGTCGCGGTGATGTCGAGCACGGCCGCCGAGACCGCGGGCGTGCGCAGGCTCGTGAGCGCCGTTCCGTCGATGAGCGCGATCGGGGCCAGCGTCTCGCCGTCGAGCACGACGTAGACCGCCTGGATGCGCTCGAGTCCGCGGGCGGGGTTGCCGGGGGCGACCGTCGCGAGCTTCTGGCCGGCGAGTCCGTCGATCGCGGACGGCATGAGCAGCAGCTGCCCGTTCGGCACGTCGACGATGGCACGTGCCGGATCGTGATCGGGGTCGAATCCGTCACGCACCAGGCGCTGGATGCCGCGGATGGCGGCGCGCATCGTCACGCGCCGCTCGAGGACGTCGCCGTCGATGAGTTGGATGGAGTCGAGCACGCCGGGCATGAAGGCAGTCTAGAAAGTAATGTGTAATATGTCACGCAGCACAGCTGGTGGGCCAACCTCTCGTCGACTGACCGGCACGCGTGACCTCGCCGACCGGCGGATTGGCGGGGCATCCGCGAATCTGCAAGAATGGTCAGTCGAGTTCTGTACCGCCCGACCCTCTATCCGGCGCGCAGAGCCACATCAGAGCTTCCGCCGAGTGTGCACCCCACGCTCACGGCTGTCAGTTCGCCCACCTCACAACATTTTCAGGAGAATTGTGGCTGTCAAGATCCGCCTCAAGCGCCTCGGCAAGATCCGGGCGCCGTACTACCGCATCGTCGTCGCCGACTCGCGCACCAAGCGCGACGGTCGCGTGATCGAGGAGATCGGCAAGTACCACCCCACCGAGAACCCCTCGTTCATCGAGGTCGACTCGGACCGCGCCCAGTACTGGCTCTCCGTCGGCGCCCAGCCGACCGAGCAGGTCACCGCCATCCTCAAGCTCACGGGCGACTGGGGCAAGTTCAAGGGCGACAAGGACGCGAAGTCCACCGTGCAGGTCGCCGAGGCCAAGGCCGCGTTCGTCGCCGACGAGTCGAAGAAGCCGGTCCTCAAGCCCAAGGCCGAGAAGCCCGCGAAGGCCGAGGAGGCCCCCGCCGAGGCGGCCGACGCCGACGAGACCACGACGGACGAGGCGTAGGCCTTGCTCCAGTCCGCGCTCGAACACCTCGTCAAGGGGATCGTCGATCACCCTGACGACGTGAAGGTCGTCTCCGCGTCGAGCGCACGCGGCGAGGTCCTCGAGGTTCACGTGAACCCCGAGGACCTCGGTCGCGTGATCGGCCGCGCCGGCCGCACCGCGAAGGCGCTGCGCACCCTCGTGACCGCGCTCGCCGACGGTCGCCGCGTGCGGGTCGACGTCGTCGACACCGACGACTGACGTGGCGCGCGCACCCCGCACACAGCTCAGGGTCGGCCGCCTCACCAAGGCGCACGGCCTCAAGGGCGCCATCAAGCTCGAGCTCTACACCGACGACCCCGAGCGCCGCTTCGTGCCCGGCGCCGAGTTCTCGCTGCAGGTGCCCGAGTCGTCGCCGTGGCACGGCAGGCACCTCACGCTCCGCGAGCTCCGCTGGTACAACGGCCACCCGGTCGGCTTCTTCGAGGGCGTCGACGACCGCACCGCGGCCGAGGGCCTCGTGAAGGCCATCCTGTGGGTCGAGCACGTCGACGAGGAGGCGCCCGAGGACGACGCCTGGTACGACCACCAGCTCGTGGGCCTCGCCGTCATGCGCGACGGCGTGCAGGTCGGCGAGGTCGTGCACGTCGACCACCTCCCCGCGCAGGACCTGCTCATCGTGAAGGCCCAGGGCCGCGAGGTCATGGTGCCGTTCGTGTCGGCCATCGTCCCCGAGGTCGACATCGCCGCCGGCACGCTCACCGTGACGCCGCCCGCGGGGCTGTTCGAAGAAGTCCCCGAGGAGCCCGAGGCGGCTGCCGCCGACGGGGAGGGCGAGACCTCCGACGCCGAGGCTCCGGGCGAAGAGGCCGATGCCGAGGCCCCCGCCGACAACGGCGACCCCGGGGCATCCGACCGCGCCGACGACCCCGCCGAGTAGGGTCGGCCCATGCGGATCGACATCGTCACGATCTTCCCGTCGTTCTTCGACGTGCTCGACCTGTCGCTGCTCGGCAAGGCGCGGCAGTCGGGGCTGATCGACGTCCGCACGCACGACCTCCGCGAGCACACGCACGACCGTCACCGCACCGTCGACGACACGCCGTACGGCGGCGGTGCGGGCATGGTCATGAAGCCCGAGCCGTGGGGCGAGGCGCTCGACGAGATCGTGGGCGACGGGGCATCCGACGCCCTGCTCGTCGTGCCGTCGCCCGCCGGCGAGCCGTTCACGCAGGCGACCGCACGCGACCTCGCGGCCGAGGAGCACCTCGTGTTCGCCTGCGGCCGCTACGAGGGCATCGACCAGCGCGTCGTCGACCACTACGCCGGCCGCATGCGCGTGCGCCTCATCAGCCTCGGCGACTACGTGCTGAACGGCGGCGAGGTGGCCGTCATGGCCATGATCGAGGCGGCCGGACGGCTCGTGCCCGGCGTGGTCGGCAACCCCGAGAGCCTCGTCGAGGAGTCGCACGAGGACGGGCTGCTCGAGTACCCGAGTTACACCAAGCCGGCGTCGTGGCGCGGCCTCGACGTGCCACCCGTGCTGCTCTCGGGCAACCACGGCGCGATCGCCGCGTGGCGGCACGAGCAGCAGGTCGAGCGCACCCGTCGCGTACGGCCCGAGCTGCTCGGCGACTGAGGCTCCACAGCGCGATCGGATGCCGCGGCGGCGCGCCTGCGCCCCGCCGGCCCGCCCGCCGCGCAGCCGCCCGTCGCGGGCGTGAGGCAGTCTTCACGTCCCGGAAACACGCGGGCCCCGCCTGCGAAACACGCCGTGCATAGCGTCGAAACCGGCGGCGAGACCGGATTCCGCCGGGAAGCGCGGGGCGGAGCATGGTCGGGACGAGCGGTGCGGACGTGCCGGCGGACATACCCGGCATCCACCCCCTCCGACTCGTCGCCGTCACGCACGGCGCTCCCTCGGCGGAGAACCGCGAGGCCGTGATCCGGCTCGTCGACGCCGTCGCCTCCGAGCGGCCCGAGCTCGACGTGTCGATCAGCTTCGTGGATGCCGCGAACCGCGACGTCGCGGCATCCCTCGCGGCCGCCGCCGAGCCCGACGCGGTCATCGTGCCGCTCGTGCTCTCCGCCGGCTTCCACGTGCGCACCGGCTTGTCGCTCGGCCTCGACCGCCTCGGCGGCGGCGCCCGACTCGCCGACGAGCTCGGGCCCGACGATCGCATCGTCGCCGTGCTGGCGCGTCGACTCCGGGACCTGGGGCTCGATGACGAGGACACCGTCGTGCTCGCCGCTGCCGGCTCCAACGACCCGCGCGCGGTGCGCGAGTGCTTCGAGACCGCGCGTCGGCTGGCGCAGCGCCTCGGCCGACCCGTGACGGTCGGGTTCATCGCGGCGGCGATCCCGCGGCTGCCCGACGCGATCGAGATGATCCGCGAGGTGCATCCGGGCACCCGCGTGGTCATCGGCGCCTACCTGCTCGCGCCGGGCACGTTCTACGACGCTGCCGCGACCGCAGGGGGAGACCTCATCGCCGAGCCGCTGCTGCTGCCCGATCGGCCCGCGCCGCACGAGCTCGTCGAGCTGGTGCTCGAGCGCTACGCGGCGGTCGACGCGAACGACTGGGAGCCCGTCTGAGGCGCTGAGCGACCGCGCGCAGACCCGCCCATGCCGTGAGGTTCGGCGTGCACCCGTTCACGCCGTGAGGTTCGGCGTGCACCCGTTCACGCCGTGAGGCTCGGCGTGCACCCGCTCATGCCGTGCGGCTCGGCGTAGACCCGTTCATGCCGTGACGCTCGGCGTGCACCCGTTCACGCCGTGAGGCTCGGCGTCCCGTCCGCCTCGGCGACGCGCGCGAGCACCTCCGCGATCCGGCCCTTGCACCCGCCGCAGCCGGTGCCCGCGCGGGTGTCGCGGCCGACGCACTCCACGGTCGTGTTGCCGCACGCGGCCGACTCCTCGATGCGGCCCACGGTGACGCCGTTGCACCAGCAGACGGTCGTCGCGGGCGCGAACGCGTCGGCGTCCTCGCTCGGGTCGTAGTCGGGCCCGTCGAAGCGCAGCAGCAGCGAGCGATCGGCCGGGAGCTCGCCACGGCGCTCGAACAGCAGCGTCAGCTCGGCGGCGGTGCGCGGCATCCCGACGCTGACGAAGCCCGTGAGGGCGCCGTCCTCGGTGACCATCTTCACGTAGCGCAGGTGCTCGGGGTCGGCCCACTGCGAGACCCGGCGGCGGGGGTGGAGCGCATCGTCGTCCCAGGGGTCCGCCGAGATGTCGCCGACCGCGACGACGTCGATGTGCTCGGCCTTGAGCATGACGATCGGGTCGCGCTCGGCGGGCACGGCGTCGGCGGCTCCGCCTGCGCCGTCGGCGACGCGTCCCGCGGCCTCCGTCGCGAACGCCTCGGCGAGCCACGCGGCCTGGCGCCATCCCGGGCCGATGAGGCCCGACGGCGCGCCGGGCCGCACGCGCGGCCCCGCGAGCTCCGCGGTGCGCGCGACGCCCTGGGCGCAGTCGCCGATCGCGTACACGTCGGGGTCGCTCCATGACTGCAGTCGCGGGTTCACGACGATGCCGACCGCGGTTCGCAGACCCGCGAGCGTCGCGAGCTCGTTGCGCGGGCTCACGCCGCACGAGAGCACGAGCAGGTCGCCCCGGAGCTGCTTGCCGTCGGCGGTCACGAGCATGTCGAACCGGCGCCGACCCTCGTCGTCGGTGCGGAACGCCACCGCCTCGGCGCGGCTGTGCGCGATGACCGTGATGCCCGTGCGGCGCAGCGCCGCCCGCAGCACCTGGCCGCCGCCCCGGTCGAGGTTGCGCGGCATCGGGTGCGGGCCGTGGTGCACGACGCACACCTGCGCGCCGGCATGGGCGGCGGCGAGCGCGAGTTCGAGCCCGAGCACGCCGGCGCCGAGCACGATGATGCGTCGGCGCTCGCGCACGGCGTCGAGCACCCGCCCGGCGTCGGCGAGGTCGCGCAGCGCGGTGACGCCCGCGGGCAGGTCGTCGTCGCGGGCCACGAGCCGCCGGGCGTACTTCTCGAGCGACGCGAGGTCGCGGCGATGGCGTTCGACGCCGTCGAGGGTCGGGACGTTCGCCCGCGAACCGGTCGCGAGCACGAGGCGGGAGTAGGCGAGGTCCTCGCCGGTGATGAGGCGCACGGTGTGCGCGGCGCGGTCGAT
>CBFGWW010000010.1:0-26810 GCA_965652625.1 uncultured Agromyces sp. | reverse complement strand
ACATCGAACGCATCCACACCCCCGTCATGCTCGAACGCACCGTCGAGCTGCTCGCGCCCGCCATCCAGCAGGAGGGCGCGGTGCTCGTCGATGCCACGCTCGGCATGGGCGGCCACAGCCGCGCGTTCCTCGAGCGCTTCCCGAAGCTCACGGTCGTCGGCCTCGACCGCGACACCGACGCACTCGGCATCGCCCGCGAGCGGCTCGCCGCATTCGGCCACCGCGCCCGGTTCGTGCACACGGTCTACGACGGCATCGCCGAGGCGATCCGGTCGGAGGGGTTCGACGAGGTGCAGGGCGTGCTGTTCGACCTCGGCGTCTCGTCGCTGCAGCTCGACCGCGCCGAGCGCGGGTTCGCCTACGCGAAGGATGCCCCGCTCGACATGCGGATGGACTCCACGCGCGGCCGCACGGCCGCCGACGTGATCGCCGAGTCGAGCGAGCAGGACCTGCGCCGGATCTTCCAGGAGTACGGCGAGGAGAAGCTCGCCCAGCGCTACGCCCGCGCGATCGTCCGGGCGCGCACCGAGGAGCCGATCACCCGCTCGGGGCAGCTCGTCGCGATCCTGACGGATGCCACGCCCGTCGCCGTGCAGCGGCAGGGCCACCCGGCCAAGCGCGTCTTCCAGGCGCTGCGCATCGAGGTGAACGAGGAGCTGTCGGTGCTCCAGCGTGCGATGCCGGCCGCGCTCGACTCGATCGCCGTCGGGGGCCGGATCGTCGTGCTGGCGTACCAGTCGCTGGAGGACCGCATCGTGAAGCGGGTGCTCCAGGCGGCGTCGACCTCCTCGGCTCCTCCCGGGCTGCCCATGGAGCTGCCCGAGCACAAGCCGCAGTTCCGCCTCCTCGTCCGGGGCGCGGAGCTGGCGAGCGAATCCGAGCAGGCGGAGAACCCGCGTGCGAAGCCGGTGCGCCTGCGCGCCGCGGAACGAGTGAGGAGGCCGTCGTGACCGCACTGCCGGCCCAGTCCGCCCCCGCACCCCGGAGGAACCCGACCCCGAAGCCCGAGCGACGCCTGCGCCCTGCGCCCGAACCGGGTCGCCGCGCGAAGCCGCGGCTCGCCTACGCCGTGATCGCGCTCGGCGGGGTCGCGGTCATCGTCGTCGCCCAGCTCCTGCTCTCGATCGCCGTCGCGCAGGGCGCCTACGAGATCGACGCCTACCAGGTGCAGCAGGCCGAGCTCGCCCGCGAGCAGCAGAAGCTCTCCGAGGACCTCGACCGCGTGGAGTCGCCCCAGTACCTCGCGAGCAACGCCGAGGCGCTCGGCATGGTGCCCAACGCCGACCCGGTGTACCTGCGGTTGTCCGACGGAGCCGTGCTCGGCGAGCCGACGCCCGCGACCGGCGGCGCCGCGGCATCCGCCCCGCTCGTGCCCAATGCGCTGATCGACGGCGTGCCGCTCGTGACCGAGCAGCAGCAGGGGCAGACTCCGAACGGGGGAGCCTCGGGGGAGGCGCCGGTGGCCGCCGCCGACGCGCCGCCCGTCGCCCCGCCGCCGCCCGCCGAAGGCCTCCCGACGCCCGCCACGCACTGATCGCCCGAGGAAAGGCTCGAATGAACGGCACCAGCCGCCACCCGATGCGCCGGATCCTCCTCGCCGCGGTCGTGCTGGTCGCGCTCGTCGGCGTGTTCGTGGTGCGGCTCGTCGACCTCCAGGTCGTGCGCGCGGCCGAGCTCAGCGAGGAGGCCGAGGGCCGGCGCTCGACGTCGGTGACCGTCTACGGCTCGCGCGGCGACGTCGTCGACCGGAACGGCATCGTGCTGGCCGACACCGTGATGCGGTACGACATCGCGGTGTCGCCCAAGAACGCGAACGCCGGGCCCATCACGCGCGAGGAGCCCGATCCGCAGGATCCGTCGAAGACCGTGCCGGTCGACGTGCCGCTCGAGCAGTCCGCTGCCGAGCTCGGGGCGGTCATCGGCCTCACCGGCGAGCAGGTGCGGCAGGTCATCGCCGATTCGCTCGCCGAGAACGCGAACTCGGACTTCGCCTACGTGGCCAAGCTCGTCGACACCGAGACGTACGAGCGCGTGAAGGAGCTCGACATCCCGTGGGTCGTGCCGTGGGAGCACCCCAGCCGCTACTACCCGAACGGCGCGGTGGCGGGCAACCTGATCGGCTTCGTGGGCTCCGACGGCGACGCCCTCGCGGGCGTCGAGCTCTCGGAGGACGAGTGCCTCGCCGGGAAGGACGGCGAGTACAGCTACCTGCACAGCCTCGAGGACTGGGTGCAGATCCCCGGCACCGAGGTCGTGCACGAGCAGGCCCGGGACGGCGGCACGCTGAAGCTCACCATCGACTCCGACCTGCAGTGGATGGTGCAGCGGATCGCGGAGGCGCAGGTGCAGGCCGTCGGTGCCGACTGGGCCACCGTGACCGTCATGGAGGCGAAGACCGGCCGGCTGCTCGCCGTCGCCGACGTCCCGACGGTCGACCCGAACGCGCCCTCGGCCACCGACTCCGGGAACCGCGGCTCGCGGGCGTTCACCGCGCCGTTCGAGCCCGGATCGACGTTCAAGGCGCTCACCGCGGCATCCGTCATCGACGCCGGCAAGGCCGACCCGGTCAGCCAGGTCATCGCGCCCTACCGCTACCTGCCGCCGAACGGCGCGAACGTCAACGACAGCTCGTTCCACGGCGACGAGCCGCTGACGCTCACGGGCGTGCTCATCGAGTCGTCGAACACCGGCATGTCGCAGTTCGGCGAACGTCTGAGCGACCAGGAGCGCTACGACGACATGCTCGCATTCGGCCTGGGGGAGCGCACCGAGGTCGGGTTCCCCGGCGAGGAGCCCGGCGACCTGCACGGCGGGCCCGAGGGCTGGGACAACCAGACCAAGTACGCGACCATGTTCGGGCAGGGGCTCACGACGACGGCCGTGCAGATCGCGAGCGTCTACCAGACCATCGCCAACGGCGGCGTGCGGATGCCGGTGCGGCTCGTCGACGGATGCGGCGACGAGACCCCGGTGCAGTCGTCGGGCACGCCCGTGATCTCGGCGTCGGCGGCGCAGCAGACGAGCGCGATGCTCGAGCGCGTGTACCTCGAGGGCTGGCTCGCCGACAAGTGGGAGATCCCGGGCTACCGGGTCGCTGCGAAGACCGGCACGGCGCAGGTCCCCGACGGGAACGGCGGCTACCTGAGCGGCTACCTCGTGTCGGTCTCGGGGTTCGCGCCGGCCGACGATCCGCAGTTCGTCGTTTCGGTGAGCATCATGAATCCCGTTAAGATGAACTCGTCCGCCGCATCCGCTCCCGTCTTCCAACAGGTGATGAGCCAGGTGCTGAAGAAGTATCGGACCGTTCCATCCGGCGCCGCGGCGCCCGAGCTGCCAGCCACCTGGTGAGAAAGTTGGGTTCGTGACCGGATCGCCTCCAACGGCCCTCCGGCCGCAGCATCCGAGCCCTCGATCGCTGCACGGCCTCGCCGAGACGTTCGACCTCGACGTGCGCGGCGACATCGACGACCTCGAGGTCACCGGCGTCGTGCTCAACTCCGGGGCGGTACGCCCCGGCGACCTCTACGTCGGCGTGCCCGGCCGCAACGCCCACGGCGCCTCCTTCGCCGCGGCCGCCCGCGACGGCGGCGCCGTCGCCGTGCTCACCGACCAGGCGGGGGCCGAGCTCGCGGTCGAGTCGGGCCTGCCGATCCTCGTCACCCCCGACGCCCGCGCCGCGCTCGGCGAGGTGGCCGCGTGGATCCACCGCACCGCCGACAACCCGGCCACGCTCTTCGCCGTGACCGGCACGAACGGCAAGACCAGCGTCGTCTACCTGCTCTACGGCATCCTGCGGCAGCTCGGCGTGGTGGCGGGCCTCACGTCCACGGCCGAGCGCCGCATCGGCGACGAGGCGGTCACGAGCTCGTTGACGACCCCCGAGGCGAGCGAGCTGCACGCCCTGCTCGCGCGCATGCAGGAGGTCGACGTGCGCGCCGTCGGCATCGAGGTCTCCGCGCAGGCGCTCTCGCGACACCGCGTCGACGGACTCGTCTTCGACGTCGTCGGCTTCACGAACCTCAGCCACGACCACCTCGACGACTACGCGTCGATGGACCTGTACTTCGAGGCGAAGCGCGAGCTGTTCCAGCCCGAGCGCTCGCGCCGGGGCGTCGTCACGATCGACTCCGACTGGGGCCGCCGCCTCGTGGCCGAGTCGCGCATCCCGGTCACGACGCTCTCGACGAACCCCGAGGTCGACGCGGACTGGCGCCTCACCGTGCTCGAGGAGACCGCGACGCACACGGCGTTCGTGCTCGAGGGGCAGGGCGGTCGGCGACTCGAGACCCGCGTGCCGCTGCTCGGCTGGTACATGGCGGCGAACGCCGCCCTCGCGATCGTGATGCTCGTCGAGGCCGGCTGGGACCTCGAGCAGATCGCGCACGTGCTCGACCGCGACGGCGGCGTCGACGCGTACATCCCCGGCCGCGCGGAGCGCATCTCGGGGGAGCGCGGACCGCTCGTCTACATCGACTACGGGCACAGCCCCGACGCGTTCCTGCAGACGCTCGGCGCCATCCGCCGGTTCACGACCGGCCGACTCATCATGGTGTTCGGCGCCGACGGCGACCGAGACACCACGAAGCGCGCCGAGATGGGCGCCATCGCCGCGCGCGGCGCCGACGTGGTCGTCATCACCGACTTCCATCCGCGGTGGGAGGACCCCGCCGCCATCCGCGCCGCGCTCATCGCCGGCGCACGAGAGGCCGTGCCCGACCGCGAGATCCACGAGATCGCCGATCCGCGGGCGGCGTTCCGCGCCGCGGTCGCACTGGCCGGCGAGGGCGACGCGATCCTCTACGCCGGACCGGGCCATGAGGACTACCACGAGGTGAAGGGCGTGAAGATCCCGTACTCAGCAAGAGACGATTCGAAGCAGGCACTGCGCGAGGCGGGCTGGGACGCATGATCGCCCTGACCCTGGCCGAGATCGCCTCGGCGGTCGACGGCACGCTGCGCCTCGAGGGCACGGATGCCACGGCCGACACGGTCGTCGACGGCGCCGTGACCACCGACTCCCGCGAGGTCGGCGCCGGCGACGTGTTCTTCGCCAAGCGCGGCGAGTTCGACGACGGGCACCGGTTCGCTCCCGCCGCCGTCGAGCAGGGCGCGGCGCTGCTCGTCGTCGAGCACGCCCTCGAGCTCCCGGTGCCGCAGGTCATCGTGGCCGACTCGGTCGACGCGCTCGGCGCGCTCGCGACCGAGGTCGTGCGACGGGTGCGGGCGGGCGGACGGCTGCGGATCGTCGGCGTCACCGGCTCGAACGGCAAGACCACGACGAAGAACCTGCTCCGCGAGATCCTCACGGCGCAGGGCGACACGGTCGCCTCGCGCAAGTCGTTCAACAACGAGGTGGGCGGCCCGATCACCGCGCTCGAGCTCACCGACGACACCGAGTTCCTCGTCGCCGAGATGGGCGCGTCGGCCGTCGGCGAGATCGCGCGGCTCGTGCGCATGGCGCACCCCGACATCGGCATCGTCCTGAAGGTCGGCCTCGCGCACGCCGGCGAGTTCGGCGGCATCGAGCAGACCGTGCTGGCGAAGTCCGAGATGGTGACCGAGCTCACGGCCGACGAGGTCGCGGTGCTCAACGCCGACGACCCCCGGGTCGCCTCGATGGCCGGCGTCACCGCGGCGCGCGTCGTGTGGTTCGGGCTGGGCGAGCGCGCCGACGTGCGGGCGACCGAGCTCGTCGTGCACGCGCGCGGCACCGAGTTCACGGTCACGGCGCCGGGCGGGGCATCCGCTCGCGTGCGCTTCGGGGTGCTCGGCGAGCACCACGTGATGAACGCGCTCGCGGCCACCGCCGCCGCGCTCGAGCTCGGCGTGCCGCTGCCGGCGATCGTCGAGGCGCTCGAGTCCGTCACGCTGGCCGAGCGCTGGCGCATGGAGGTCATGGGCGGCCGCGACGACGTCACGATCATCAACGACGCCTACAACGCGAGCCCCGACTCGATGGCGGCCGCGCTCAAGACGCTCGCACAGGTGCAGGAGCCGGGCACGCGCACCATCGCGGTGCTCGGCGAGATGAGCGAACTCGGCGAGTTCTCGGGCGAGGAGCACGACCGCATCGGCCTGCTCGCCGTGCGGCTCGGCGTCTCGCAGCTGGTCGTGGTGGGCCCGGGCGCGCGGCGCCTGCACATCACGGCGATCAACGAGGGGTCGTGGGACGGCGAGTCCGCCTACGTCGAGAGCGCCGACGAGGCGTTCGACCTCGTGACCTCGATCGCGCGGCCGGGCGACACCGTGCTCGTGAAATCGTCGAACGCGGCGGGTCTCCGCCTCCTCGGCGACCGACTGGGAGAATGGTTCGCATGAGCGGCGGGGCAGCACTGATGAGCGGCAGGGCAGCGCTGATGATCCGCCCGCTCGGCGACCGACTGGGAGCCAGGTTCGCATGAGAGCACTGCTGACCGCCGGGGCGTTGTCGCTCGCCTTCACGCTGTTCCTCACGCCGCTGTTCATCCGGCTGTTCACGCGCATCGGGTGGGGCCAGTTCATCCGCGACGACGGGCCGAAGAGCCACCACGTCAAGCGGGGCACGCCCACGATGGGCGGCATCATCTTCATCCTGGGCAGCCTGTTCGGGTACTTCGGCGCGACGTTCCTCGTGAGCGGCGAGCCGCCGACCGCGTCGGCGATGCTGATCCTGTTCATGATGGTCGGGCTCGGCATCGTCGGGTTCATCGACGACTTCCTGAAGACGCGCAAGAAGCAGAGCCTCGGCCTCGGCGGCTGGGCGAAGATCCTCGGACAGGTCGTGGTGGCGACCGCGTTCGCGCTGCTCGCGCTGCAGTTCCCGAACGACAACGCGATCACCCCGGCGAACACGAGCATCTCGTTCATCCGCGACCTGCCGCTCGACTTCATGGTGTTCGGCACGATCGTCGGCGTGATCCTCTACGTCATCTGGATCTGCCTCCTCACGGTCGCCGCGTCGAACGGCGTGAACGTCACCGACGGCCTCGACGGCCTGGCCGGCGGCGCGTCGATCCTCGCCATCGGCTCGTTCGTCATCATCGGCTTCTGGCAGTTCAACCAGTCGTGCTTCAGCGAGAACCTCAACCCGAGCGACGCGTACCGCTGCTACGAGGTGCGCGATCCGCTCGACATCGCGATCGTGGCCACCGCGATCGTCGGCGGCCTCATCGGCTTCCTCTGGTGGAACACCAACCCCGCGCACATCTACATGGGCGACACCGGCTCGCTCGCACTCGGCGGCGCCCTCGCGGCGCTCGCGATCGTCAGCCACACCGAACTGCTCCTGCTCCTCATCGGCGGCCTGTTCGTCATCGAGACCGGCTCGGTCATCGTGCAGCGCGCCTACTTCAAGCTCTCGGGCGGCAAGCGCGTGTTCCTCATGAGTCCCATCCACCATCACTTCGAGCTCAAGGGCTGGGCCGAGGTCACGATCGTCGTGCGGTTCTGGATCATCGCCGGCCTGTTCGTGGCGGCCGGCGTCGGCAGCTTCTACTTCGAATGGCTGCAGAGTTGACCGACCCGGATGCCGCGGGCGTCACCGCCCGGCTCGAGACGCTCACGAGCTGGAACGCCGACTGGCGGGGCCTGCGCGTCGCCGTGCTCGGGCTCGGCGTCACCGGGTTCGCCGTCGCGGACACGCTGACCGAGCTCGGCGCCGAGGTGCTGGTGCTCGCGCCCGCCGTCGACGACGACCGCGCCCGGATCCTCGAGGTCATCGGGGCGCGGCTGGTGCGGCATCCGCTCGATGCCGTGCCCGACGAGCTGGTCGCGTTCGCGCCCGAGCTCGTCATCGCATCGCCCGGCTTCCACCCCGATCACCCCGTGCTCGAGTGGGCGTCGGCGAACGCCGTCGCGGTGTGGGGCGACATCGAGCTCGCATGGCGCGTGCGCGACAAGGTGAACGCCGCCGAGTGGATCCTCGTGACCGGCACGAACGGCAAGACCACGACCGTGCAGCTCGCCGCGACGTTCCTCGCGGCCGACGGGCTCCGCGCCGCGCCGTGCGGCAACATCGGCGTGCCCGTGCTCGACGCCGTGCGCGACCCGGGTGGATTCGACGTGCTCGTGGTCGAGCTGTCGAGCTACCAGCTGCACCACCTCCCGAAGACCGGTCCCGGAGCGCTGCATCCGTGGGCGAGCGTGTGCCTCAACATCGCCGACGACCACCTCGACTGGCACGGGTCGGCCGAGGCGTACCGGGCGGCCAAGGCCACGGTCTACGAGAACACGAAGATCGCGTGCGTCTACAACCGCGCCGACGAGGCGACCATGCACATGGTCGAGGAAGCCGACGTCGAGGAGGGCGCCCGCGCCATCGGATTCGGCCTCGACGTGCCGGGGCCGAGCGACTTCGGCGTCGTCGAGGGCATCCTCTGCGACCGCGCCTTCCTCGACGAGCGGCGCACCGCCGCGCTCGAGATCGTCACCGTCGGCGAGCTCGAGCCGCGCGGGCTCTCGGCGCCGCACGTCGTGCAGAACATCCTCGCCGCGTCCGCGCTGGCGCGCTCCTACGGCGTGCCCGTGGGCGTCATCCACGACGCGCTCGGCGAGTTCCGGCTCGACGCGCACCGCATCGAGACGGTCGCGGTGGCCGGCGGCATCCGCTGGATCGACGACTCGAAGGCCACCAACCCGCACGCGGCCGAGGCGTCGCTGCGCGCGTTCGGCCGCGTCGTGTGGATCGTGGGCGGCCTCCTGAAGGGCGTCGACGCGGACGCGCTCGTCGCCGCGCACGCGAGTCGGCTGCGCGCCGCGATCGTGATCGGCGTCGACCGGGCCGCGCTCGTCGCGGCGTTCCGGCGACACGCGCCCGACCTGCCCCTCTTCGAGGTGGCCACCGACGACACTGAGACGGTGATGCCCGAGGCGGTCGCGCTGGCCGCCGCCGTGGCGGAAGCGGGGGACACCGTCCTCCTCGCTCCCGCAGCGGCGTCCATGGATCAGTTCGCCGACTACGCCGACCGAGGCCGGCGGTTCCACGAGGCGGTCAGGGCGAGGCTGGGAGGTGAGGCGGATGGCGACTCCGCCCCGCACGGCCCGACCTCCGAAGGCTGAGGCCGCGGGCGTCTCCGCCGCCCGCATCCGGCTCGGACGGGTCTTCCGCGTCGAGTCGAAGGACTACTTCCTGCTGCTCGGCACCACCCTCTTCCTCGTGGCCTTCGGCCTCGTGATGGTGCTGTCGTCATCGTCGGTCGAGTCGAACCTCGAGGACGGCGGGTTCTTCGTGCAGGCCCAGCGGCAGGGTCTCTACGCCCTGTTCGGCGTGCCGATCATGCTCATCGCGAGCCGGATGCCCGAACGGGCGTGGATGGTGGCCGCCTGGCCGCTGCTCCTCGTGTCGTGCGCCTTGCAGCTGCTCGTCGTCGCGACGCCGCTCGGCATCACGGTGGGCGGCAACACGAACTGGCTCGCCATCGGCGGCGTGCAGTTCCAGCCGTCGGAGCTCATCAAGGTCGCGCTCGTGATCTGGCTGGGCCTGATCGTCACGAAGAAGCAGGGGCTGCTCGACGACTTCGGCCGGGGCATCCTGCCGATCCTCCTCGTCGGCGGCACCGCGATCGGGCTCGTGCTCATCGGCGGCGACCTCGGCACGGTCATGATCATGGGCGCGATGCTCATCGGGGCGCTCTTCCTCATCGGCGTGCGCCTGCGGCTGCTCCTGCCGGTCGTGCTCCTCGGTGCAACGGTCTTCGTGATCGTCGCGGTGTCGAGCGACAGCCGGATGCGTCGGATCACCGCGTTCCTGCAGGAGAACTGCACGCAGCTCGACAACGACGACTGCTGGCAGATCCAGCACGGCCGGTTCGCGCTCGCGAACGGGGGCGTGTTCGGCGTGGGCCTCGGCAACTCGACGGCGAAATGGTCGTGGCTGCCCGCGGCCGACAACGACTTCATCTTCGCGATCATCGGCGAGGAGCTCGGGCTCATCGGCGCGGTCGTCGTGATCGGCCTGTTCGTGCTGCTCGCGATCGCGTTCGCGCGCGTGCTGCGTGCGGCGCGCACGCCGTTCGCCAAGGCGGTCACCGCGGCCGTCCTCGTGTGGGTCGTCGGCCAGGCCTGTGTCAATATCGGTGTCGTGCTCGGAGTCTTCCCCGTCCTCGGCGTCCCCCTTCCACTCGTCTCGGCAGGCGGCACCGCACTGCTCACGACGCTCTTCGCGATCGGCGTGGTGCTCTCGGTCGCGCGCGACCCCGAGGCATCCGTGCGTGCCGCCGCTCGCGCGCAGGCCCGCACCGCCGCCCGATCGGCCGGACGGCCGGCGCGATGACCACGTACCTGCTGGCCGGCGGAGGGACCGCCGGCCACGTGAACCCGCTGCTCGCCGTCGCCGACCGGCTCCGCGAGCGGAACCCCGACGACGAGGTGCTCGTGCTGGGCACCGCCGAGGGCCTCGAGTCCCGGCTCGTGCCCCAGCGCGGCTACGAGCTGCTCACGATCGCGAAGGTCCCGTTCCCGCGCCGCCCGAACCGCGCGGCGGTCGCGTTCCCGTCCCGGTTCCGCCGGTCGATCGACGACGTGCGGTCGATCATCGAGGAGCGCGGCGTCGACGTCGTCGTCGGCTTCGGCGGCTACGTCTCGACGCCCGCCTACCTCGCCGCGCGCCGGGCGCGCGTGCCCGTCGCGATCCACGAGGCGAACGCGAAGCCCGGGCTCGCCAACCGACTCGGGTCGCGGTGGGCCGCCGGCGTGGGCGTCGCATTCGGCGGCACGCCGCTGAAGCACGCGGAGGTCGTCGGCATGCCGCTGCGACGTGAGATCGAGGTGCTCGACCGAGTCGGCCTCCGCGAGGAGGCGGCCCGGTACTACGGGCTCGACCCCGCACGGCCCGTGCTGCTCGCGACGGGCGGCTCGCTCGGCGCGCGGCGCATCAACCGCACCATGGTGGCGAGCGCTGCGGTGCTCGCGGCCACCGGCTGGCAGGTGCTGCACATCACGGGCGCGTCGTCCGACGTCGACGACCCCGGCCTGCCCGACTACCGCATGGTCGAGTACGCCGACCGCATGGACCTCGCGCTCGCCCTGGCCGGCTTCGCGGTGTCCCGCGCGGGCGCCGCGACCGTGAGCGAGCTCGCCGCGCTCGGCATCCCGGCGGTGTACGTGCCGTACCCCGTCGGCAACGGCGAGCAGCGGTTCAACGCCGCCGACGTCGTCGGCGCAGGCGGCGGCATCCTCGTCGACGACGCCGACTTCACGCCCGAGTGGGTCGCCGCCGAGCTCGTGCCCCTGCTCGGCGACCGCACCCGCGTCGACGCCATGGCCGCCGCCGCCGCATCCGTCGGCCACCTCGACGGCACCGATCGCATGGTGGCGCTCGTCGACGCGGCGCTCGGCGGGGGTGCCGGCGACTCGGCCGGCAGCGCGTAACGTGGAGTGAGCGGATGCCGCGGCATCCGCCACCCGCCGACCGGCCCGCATCGAACGCACCGCACGCCTCGCTTCGCATCCATCGCCCCGAGGAAAGAACCGCCGCACGTGACCATCAAGCCCGACCTCACCGCCCAGATCCCCGCCGACCTCGGCGCCGTGCACTTCGTCGGCATCGGCGGCTCGGGCATGAGCGGCATCGCCCGACTCGTGCTCGGCGACGGGCACCGGGTCACCGGATCCGACGTGCGCGACTCCGCGAACATCGCGGCCCTGCGCGAACTCGGCGCCGTGATCGCCATCGGACACGACGCCGCGAACCTCCCCGACGACGTCGACACCGTCGTCGTCACGGGCGCCCTCTGGCAGGACAACCCCGAGTACCAGCTCGCGCTGCAGCGCGGGCTGCCCGTGCTGCACCGGTCGCAGGCGCTCGCGGCGCTCATCGGCGCCCGGCGGCTCGTGTCGGTCGCGGGCGCGCACGGCAAGACCACCTCGACGGGCATGATCGTCACCGGCCTGCTCGAGCTCGGCGAGGACCCGAGCTTCGTGAACGGCGGCGTCATCGCCGACCTCGGCGTGAGCGCGGCCGCGGGCGACGCCGAGCTGTTCGTCGTCGAGGCGGACGAATCCGACGGCTCGTTCCTGCTCTACGACACCTCGATCGCGCTCATCACGAACGTCGATCCCGACCACCTCGACCACTACGGCTCGCGCGACGCCTTCGAGCAGGCGTTCGTCGACTTCGGCGACCGCGCTCGCGAGCTCGTGGTCATCTCCTCCGACGACCCCGGTGCGACGCGCGTCCGCGAGCGGCTCTCGCACGGGAACGTCGTCACGTTCGGCGAGGCGGCGGATGCCACGGTGCGCGTGCACTCCGTCGAGACCGCCGGCCCCGTGGCCTTCGCGATCGACTACGCCGGCGCGACCCACACGGCGCGCCTGCGCGTCCCCGGACGCCACAACGCGATCAACGCGGCGGGCGCGTTCGCCGTGCTCGTCGGCCTCGGGCACGACCCGGCGGCAGCCCTGGCGGGCATCGAGACGTTCGGCGGCACCGGCCGCCGCTTCGAGCTGCACGGCACGGTCGCCGGCGTGAGCGTCTACGACGACTACGCACACCACCCGACCGAGGTCGCCGCCGCCCTCGCCGCGGCGCGAACGGTCGTCGGCGACGGCCGCATCATCGCCGTGCACCAGCCGCACACCTACAGCCGCACGCAGGCCTTCGCGAAGGAGTTCGCCGAAGTGCTCGAGCAGTACGCCGACGAGACCGTCGTGCTCGACGTCTACGGCGCGCGCGAGGACCCGGTCCCCGGCGTGACCGGCGCGCTCGTGAGCGAGCGCTTCGCCGACCCGTCGAAGGTCGCGTTCATCGTCGACTGGCAGGAGGCCGCCGACCACACCGCGAAGATCGCGCACGACGGCGACTTCGTGATCACGCTCGGCTGCGGCGACGTCTACCGCATCGTGCCGCAGCTGCTGGGCTCGCTCGAGCGGGAGCGCGAGTGAGGATGCCCCGCGCGTGAAGCGCCCCCAGGGGTTCGACCGGCCTCCCGCGCCGCGGGCGGCCGACCGCGGGGCGGTGCGGGGCCAGGGCGCGTCGGCACCTGATGCCCCGGCGTCCGCGGTCGTGTCACCGGCCGGCCGAGCGCCCGTCGCACCCGATGCCGACCGGACGTCGACCGAGCCGATCCCGGTCGTGCTCGGAGCACCGACGACGACCGCGCGCCCGGTCGCGCCACCCGCGACGGGTGCCGGGCGCGCGGTGCCCCCGACCTCGTCGGCGACGAGCGCGACCGACGTGCTGCCCGACCTGCGAGACCCCGCGGGCCGCCGGGATGCCGCAGACCCGCGCGGCCTCGCCGACCCGCGCGGCCTCGCCGATCAGCGCGATCCGGCGGTCGACGGCACCCCTGCGATCGCCGACGGCGTCGCGGGCGTCCCCGACGCGCCGCGCAGCCCCCGGGCCGCGAAGCGCGCCCTCGCCGCCGCGGCTCGGGAGCGCCGCCGCTACGAGCGCCAGGAGGTGCGCCGCTTCACCAAGCGCTCGCGTCGCCGCCGGATCACGTGGGCGGTGGCCGTCGGCGCGGTGCTCGCCGTCGTGGCCGTCGTCGGCGTCGGTGCGTACTCGCCGCTCATGGCGCTCCGGGAGGTGCGCGTCGAGGGTGCGCAGCGCATCCCCGCCGACGAAGTCCAGGACGCGTTCGCGCCGCTGCTCGGCACGCCGCTCCCGCTCATCGAGAGCGCGGAGGTGCACGCCGCGCTCGCGCGCTTCCCGCTGATCGAGACGTACGCGACCGAGACCATCCCGCCAGGCACGCTCGTGGTGCGCATCGTCGAGCGCACGCCCGTCGGCGTGATCGACACCGGCTCGGGCCTCGAGCTCGTCGACGGCGCGGGCGTCGTGATCGAGCGCCCCGACGAACGGCCGCCCGGCCAGCCGCTCATCGAGGTCGAGGGCGGCGTGGCCGACGAGGGATTCCGCGCGGTGGCCGGCGTGGTGCGGAGCCTTCCGGCCGACGTGCGGTCCCAGCTCGTTCGTGCGACGGCGGACACCGCGGACGACGTGCGGCTCGAGCTCGAGGGCGGCGCGAGCGTGGTGTGGGGGAGCGCCGAGGACTCCTCGTTCAAGGCCGACGTGCTCGCGACGCTGATGCGCGCGGCCCCGCCCGACACCGTCTCGGAGTACGACGTCTCGGCGCCGACGAGCCCCGTGACCTCCTGATCGGGTCCGATCGGGGTCGCGCGGGCGACGATCGAGGCGTCATGCGCCCGCGGTTCGCGACACGCGGGGCGTCATTGCCGAGCGGCGTGCGAGCGGCACCTACCTTCGAATCAGGAATTGCATACTCAGCAAAACTTTAACCTTCGACTAGAGGTTCAAGGTTCAGAGTTCGCACGGAGGGCCGGACATGTCGTCTAACCAGAACTACCTCGCCGTCATCAAGGTCGTCGGAATCGGCGGCGGCGGTGTCAACGCCGTCAACCGCATGATCGAGCTCGGCCTGCGCGGGGTCGAGTTCATCGCGATCAACACCGACGCGCAGGCCCTGCTCATGTCGGACGCCGACGTCAAGCTCGACGTCGGCCGGGACCTCACCCGGGGCCTCGGCGCCGGCGCCGACCCCGAGGTCGGACGGCGGGCCGCCGAGGACCACGCGGAGGAGATCGAGGAGGCGCTCGCGGGTGCCGACATGGTCTTCGTCACCGCGGGCGAGGGCGGCGGCACCGGCACGGGCGGCGCGCCCGTCGTCGCGCGCATCGCGAAGTCGATCGGAGCCCTCACCATCGGCGTCGTGACGAAGCCGTTCGGCTTCGAGGGCAAGCGCCGCCAGACGCAGGCCGAGCAGGGCGTCGCCCGGCTGAAGGAGGAGGTCGACACCCTCATCGTCGTGCCGAACGACCGGCTGCTCGAGATCAGCGACCGCGGGATCTCGATGCTCGAGGCGTTCGCCACGGCCGACCAGGTGCTGCTCGCCGGTGTCCAGGGCATCACCGACCTCATCACGACCCCCGGCCTCATCAACCTCGACTTCGCCGACGTGAAGTCCGTCATGCAGGGCGCCGGCTCCGCCCTCATGGGCATCGGATCGTCGCGCGGCGCCGACCGGGCGATCAAGGCCGCGGAGCTGGCCGTCGCGAGTCCACTCCTCGAGGCGTCGATCGACGGCGCCCACGGGGTGCTCCTCTCGATCCAGGGCGGGTCGAACCTCGGCATCTTCGAGATCAACGACGCCGCGCGTCTCGTCCAGGAGGCCGTGCATCCCGAGGCGAACATCATCTTCGGCGCCGTCATCGACGACACGCTCGGCGACGAGGTGCGCGTGACGGTCATCGCCGCCGGCTTCGACGGCGGCGAGCCGAACGCGAAGCAGCCGGTCGAGGCCAGGCGGACGAACTTCGTGCCCGCCGCGGTGGGCGCTTCGGTCGGCGGTGCGGCGATCGGCGGGTCGTCGCTCGGCGGGTCGTCGCTCGGCGGCGAGGCCGCCGACGTGATCGGCGAGATCGACATCGACGAGCTCGTCGAGACCGCCAACTGGGGCGAGGCGCCGGCTGCGGCGGCCGACCAGATCGTCTCGGACCCCGTGTTCGAGGACGACGGCGACGACGAGCTCGACATCCCCGACTTCCTCAAGTGATGCCCGAGGGACCGGTCGTGCGGAGACGTCGATGAGCGACCTCGCCGACCGGCTCTCCTCGGTGCAGGGCAGCATCGCGGATGCCGCGAGGGACGCCGGCCGGAACCCGCACGAGGTGACGACCATCGTCGTGACGAAGTTCCAGCCGGTGTCGCTCATCCGCGACCTCGTGCGCCTCGGCGTGCACGACATCGGGGAGAACCGGCACCAGGAGGCGCAGCAGAAGGCGGCGGAGCTCGCCGACCTCGATGTGCGCTGGCACTTCGTCGGACAACTGCAGGGCAAGAAGGCGCGACAGGTGCGCGCGTACGCGACGGCGATCCACTCGGTCGACCGGGCGTCGCTCGTGGACGCGCTCCGCTCGGACGAGGCATCCGTCGACTGCTTCGTGCAGGTCAACCTGACCGACGACCCGAAGCGGGGCGGCGTGCAGCCCGACGACCTCGACCCGCTGGTCGAGCACGTCCTCGCGACGCCGGGGCTCCGGCTGCGCGGGCTCATGGCGGTCGCGCCGCTCGGCGAGCCGCCGCGCCCGGCATTCGCCCGCGTGCGCCTCCTGTCGGAGCGCGTGCAGCGGATCGCACCCGACGCGGGCGACCTGTCCATGGGGATGTCCCACGATTTCCGCGACGCCGTCCTGGAGGGTGCGACACACCTGAGGATCGGCACCGCAATCACCGGCAATCGGCCGGAAGCCGGTTAGCCTCGGAAGAGACGGATCGAAGACGGAGGCAGCGATGTCGAACCCGCTCAAGAAGACCATGGTCTACCTCGGACTCGCCGATGAGGAGCTCGAGCACGAGTCAGCCCAGGCCGCGCCGGCGCCCGCTGCACCGATCGTGCACGCGGCGGCACCAGCCCCCGCCCCCAAGACCGGAGCGGCCGTCACGCCGCTGCGCAAGCACCAGGTACCCCAGAGCACACCGCAGGCGGAGATGAACGAGATCCTCACCGTGCACCCGCGTCAATACCGCGACGCGCAGGTCATCGCCGAGTCCTTCCGCGAGGGAGTCCCGGTCATCATCAACCTCTCGCAGATGTCCGACGGCGACGCGCGTCGCCTCATCGACTTCGCGAGTGGACTTTCGCAGGGCCTCTACGGCAAGATCGAGCGCGTGACGAGCAAGGTGTTCCTGCTGTCGCCCGCCCACGTCGTGGTGTCGGGCGAGGCGGGCGAGGCCGACGGCGACGTCGACGCGTCCTTCTTCACCCACGCGTAGGCGCCCGTGGGCGTACTGGCAGTCGTCTGGAACATCCTCTACACGCTGCTCCTCATCTACTTCTTCGTGATGTGGGCGCGGTTCGTCCTCGATCTCGTGCGCACGTTCAACCGCACCTGGCGTCCGCGCGGGTTCTGGCTCGTCGTCGTGGAGGCGATCTACAGCGTCACGGATCCGCCCGTGCGCTTCTTCCGGCGGCTCGTGCCGCCGATACGCATCGGCCAGGTCGCACTCGACCTCGGGTGGAGCCTGGCCATGCTGCTCGTCATCGTCGCCATGACCGTGGTGTCGTGGCTGGCTGCCGGAGCCGCGGCATCCGGCTGACGATCTCCTGCGAGGGTGGCACGCCGTGACGTTCGGCACTGCGGCCCTCCTGAGACCTTTGCTACCGTTAGCAGAACGTGATCGAAACGGTCCGACAGATTCGAGGGATGGGAAGCCATGGCGCTAACTCCGGAAGATGTGGTCAACAAGCGCTTCCAGGCGACGAAGTTCCGGGAGGGCTACGACCAGGACGAAGTCGATGACTTCCTCGACGAGGTGGTCGTCGAGCTCCGACGGCTGAACGGCGAGAACGAGGAGCTGCGCCAGCGCCTGGCCGCGGCCGAGGCCCGTGCCGCGGACGCGTCGAAGGGCGCCGCCGCCGCGCCGGCCCCCGCCGCGGTCTACACCGAGCCGGCCGCCCCGCCGCCCACCGTCGCGGTTCCGACGCAGGCCCCCGCCGCGCCGCAGTCCGAGCTCGACGAGCAGACCTCGACCACGAACCTCCTGCAGCTCGCGCGCCGTCTCCACGAGGAGCACGTGCGCGAGGGCATCGAGAAGCGCGACGCGCTGATCGCCGAGGGCCACGCCACCGCCGCGCGCGTCGTCGCCGAGGCCGAGGCCAAGCAGCGCCAGCAGATGGGCATCCTCGACCAGGAGCGCATGGCGCTCGAGAAGCGGGTCGACGAGCTCCGCGTGTTCGAGCGCGACTACCGCGCCAAGCTGAAGAGCTACATCGAGGGCCAGCTGCGCGAGCTCGACACCGCCGCGCCGGTGCAGGTCTCGGGCAACCAGGGCTTCTCCTCGGGCATCTCCGAGCAGACCCCCGCTCCGACCTTCCAGGGCTTTGGCGGCTGAGCGGGCCGCGAAGGTCGGCACCACCGCAGCACTCCTCATCCTGGTCGGGGCCGCCCTCGCGGTGTTCGGCCTCGACCAGCTGAGCAAGTACCTCGTCGTCACGAACCTCACCGAGGGCGAGGTCGTCCAGGTCCTGGGTCCGGTGCTGCAGTGGCAGTTCGTGCGCAACCCCGGTGCGGCCTTCTCGCTCGCCAGCGGCATGACGTGGATCTTCACGATCCTCGCGGCCGGCGTCATCACGTTCATCGTGTGGTTCGCCCGCCGCATCCACTCGATCGCGTGGGCGCTCGTCTTCGGGCTCCTGCTCGGCGGCGTGCTGGGCAACCTCACCGACCGGCTCCTGCGTGAGCCGAGCTTCGGCCTGGGCCACGTGATCGACTTCATCTCGACCCCGTGGATGCTGCCGGCGATCTACAACGTCGCCGACATCGCCATCGTGTCGAGCATGGTGCTCTTCATGATCCTCACGATCCGCGGCGTCGGCCTCGACGGCACCCGCGAGTCGAGGCGATCGGATGCCGCGCGCGACGCGGAGGCCACGGGCGACGCCGAGGCGACCGGTGGTTCCGCCACCCCCGCGCCCGGCGCGGCGACGGCGGACGGCGCCGACGGCGCGCCCGCCGCGGGCGAGGGGAAGACCCCGCTCGCCGGCACGCAGCTGGCCGCCGAGTCCTGAGCATGGAGCATCGCTCGTTCCCCGTGCCCGACGGGCTCGACGGCGTGCGCGTCGACCAGGGGCTCGCCAAGCTCCTCGGCTTCTCGCGCACGCAGGCGGCGGACATCGCGGCCACCGGCGGAGCCGCGCTCGACGGCGCCACGGTCGACAAGTCCGATCGGCTGCGGGCCGGCGGCTGGCTCGAGGTGAGCTGGGAGCCGCCGCGCACCCTCGAGGTGGTGCCGGTCGCGGTGCCCGACCTCGCCATCGTGCACGACGACGACGACCTCGTCGTCGTCGACAAGCCCGCGGGCGTTGCGGCGCACCCGTCGCTCGGCTGGGACGGGCCGACCGTGGTGGGCGCCCTCGCTGCGGCCGGGTTCCGCATCTCCACGTCGGGCGCGCCCGAGCGACAGGGCGTGGTGCACCGGCTCGACGCCGGCACGAGCGGGCTCATGGTCGTCGCGAAGTCCGAGCGCGCGTACACCGAGCTGAAGCGCCAGTTCCACGACCGCGAGGTCGAGAAGATCTACCACACGGTCGTCCAGGGGCATCCCGACCCGCTCGCGGGCACGATCGACGCGCCCGTCGGGCGGCATCCGAGGTCGGAGTGGAAGTTCGCCGTCACGTCCGACGGCAAGCACGCGGTGACGCACTACGAGACGATCGAGGCGTTCCCGTTCGCGTCGCTGCTCGAGGTGCACCTCGAGACGGGGCGCACGCACCAGATCCGCGTGCACATGGCGGCCCAGCGGCATCCGTGCGCCGGCGACGCCATGTACGGCGCCGACCCGACGCTCTCGGCCCGGCTCGGCCTGACCCGGCAGTGGCTGCACGCGAAGGAGCTGTCGCTCACGCATCCGGGCACCGGGCGCTGGACGACGTTCGAGTCGGAGTACCCGGCCGACCTCGCGCACGCGCTCGACGTGCTGCGCGGCGACTGAGCCGACCCGGGGTCGCCGGCTCGCGACGCGCGAGCCGCCCCCGCGGCGCCCTGGGGGGGTCGCCGTAGACTCGGAGCACCCCCGAGATCCACCCGCAGTACTTCGATGAGGAGCCCCGTGGCCGCCGATTCCTTCGTCCACCTGCACGTCCACTCCGAGTACTCGATGCTCGACGGCGCCGCTCGGGTCGGGGAGCTCATCAAGGCGGCGCAGGAGCAGGAGATGCCCGCCGTCGCCGTCACCGACCACGGCAACGTGTTCGGCGCCTACGACTTCTGGAAGCAGGCGACCGACGCGGGCATCAAGCCCATCATCGGCACCGAGGCGTACATCACTCCCGGCACGGCGCGCGGCGACCGTACGCGAGTGCGCTGGGGCGGCGGCGGCGAAGACGACGTGTCGGGCTCCGGTGCGTACACCCACATGACCCTCCTGTCCGAGACGACCGAGGGCATGCACAACCTGTTCCGCCTCTCGAGCCTCGCGTCGATCGAGGGCTACTACTTCAAGCCCCGCATGGACCGCGAGCTGCTCCAGCAGTACTCGAAGGGCCTCATCGCCACGACCGGATGCCCCAGCGGCGAGGTGCAGACGCGACTGCGGCTCGGGCAGTACGACGAGGCCGTGCAGGCGGCATCCGACTACCGCGACCTCTTCGGTCGCGAGAACTACTTCGCCGAGATCATGGACCACGGGCTCGGCATCGAGAAGCGCATCATGGACGACCTGCTGCGCCTCGCGAAGCAGCTCGACCTGCCGCTGGTGGCCACCAACGACCTGCACTACACGCACGCGCACGACGCGAAGAGCCACGCAGCGCTGCTCTGCGTGCAGTCGGGCTCGACGCTCGACGACCCGAACCGGTTCAAGTTCGACGCCGACGAGTTCTACCTCAAGACCGCGGCCGAGATGCGCCACCTGTTCCGCGACCACCCCGAGGCCTGCGACAACACACTGCTCATCGCCGAGCGGGCGAACGTCCAGTTCAACACGAGCGCGAACTACATGCCGCGGTTCCCCGTGCCCGAGGGTGAGAGCGAGGAGAGCTGGTTCGTGAAGGAGGTCGAGCGCGGCCTCCACGTGCGCTACCCGGGCGGCATCCCCGACGAGGTGCGCAAGCAGGCCGACTACGAGGTGGGCGTCATCTCGCAGATGGGCTTCCCCGGCTACTTCCTCGTCGTCGCCGACTTCATCAACTGGTCGAAGAACAACGGCATCCGCGTGGGCCCCGGCCGCGGCTCGGGCGCCGGCTCGATGGCCGCGTACGCGATGCGGATCACCGACCTCGACCCGCTGCGGCACGGGCTCATCTTCGAGCGGTTCCTCAACCCCGACCGCGTGTCCATGCCCGACTTCGACGTGGACTTCGACGAGCGCCGGCGCGGCGAGGTCATCCGGTACGTCACCGAGAAGTACGGCGACGAGCGCGTCGCGCAGATCGTGACCTACGGCACCATCAAGGCGAAGCAGGCCCTCAAGGACTCGAGCCGCGTGCTCGGCTTCCCGTTCGGCATGGGGGAGAAGCTCACGAAGGCCATGCCGCCCGCGATCATGGGCAAGGACATCCCGCTCTCGGGCATCGTCGACTCCGCGCACCCCCGCTACAAGGAGGCCGGCGACATCCGGGCGCTCATCGAGACGGACGCCGAGGCGAAGACGGTCTTCGACACGGCGCTCGGCCTCGAGAACCTGAAGCGCCAGTGGGGCGTGCACGCCGCGGGCGTCATCATGTCGAGCGACCCGCTCATCGACATCATCCCGATCATGAAGCGGGAGCAGGACGGCCAGATCGTCACGCAGTTCGACTACCCGGCATGCGAGTCCCTCGGGCTCATCAAGATGGACTTCCTGGGGCTGCGCAACCTCACGATCATCGACGACGCCCTCGACAACATCGAGGCGAACCGCGGCTTCCGCCCGGTGCTCGAAGACCTCGAGCTCGACGACCCCGAGGCGTACGCGCTCCTCTCGCGAGGTGACACCCTCGGCGTGTTCCAGCTCGACGGCGGCCCGATGCGTTCGCTCCTGCGGCAGATGAAGCCCGACAACTTCGAGGACATCTCCGCCGTCATCGCGCTGTACCGTCCGGGCCCGATGGGCGCGAACTCGCACATCAACTACGCGCTGCGCAAGAACGGGCTGCAGCCGATCACGCCCATCCACGCGCAGCTCGAGGAGCCGCTGAAGGACATCCTCGACACGAGCTACGGCCTCATCATCTACCAGGAGCAGGTCATGGCGATCGCTCAGCGCGTCGCCGGGTTCTCGCTCGGACAGGCCGACATCCTGCGCCGCGCGATGGGCAAGAAGAAGAAGTCCGAGCTCGACAAGCAGTACGAGGGCTTCTCGAAGGGCATGCACGACAACGGCTACTCGGATGCCGCGGTGAAGACCCTGTGGGACATCCTGCTGCCCTTCTCCGACTATGCGTTCAACAAGGCCCACTCGGCCGCCTACGGCGTGCTCAGCTACTGGACCGCGTACCTCAAGGCGCACTACCCGGCGGAGTACATGGCGGCCCTGCTCACGAGCGTCGGCGACGCACGCGACAAGCTCGCGCTGTACCTCAACGAGTGCCGCCGCATGGGCATCAAGGTGCTGCCGCCCGACGTGAACGAGTCGATCGGGTTCTTCGCGGCCGTCGGGGACGACATCCGATTCGGCCTCGGAGCGGTGCGCAACGTCGGCTTCAACGTGGTCGACGCGATCCGGGCCGCGCGCGAGGAGAAGGGCCGGTTCGAGTCGTTCCACGACTTCCTGAAGAAGGTGCCGATCCAGGTCGCCAACAAGCGCACGGTCGAGTCGCTCGTGAAGGCGGGGGCGTTCGACTCGCTCGGGCACACCCGCCGGGCGCTCGTGGAGATCCACGAGGGCGCCGTCGAGTCGGCCGTGAAGGAGAAGCGCGCCGAGGAGGTCGGCGACGTCGGCTTCGACTTCGACAGCCTGTTCGAGGACCACGAACGCGAGGCAGCGCCCTCCCTCGTGCCCGATCGGCCCGAATGGGCCAAGCGCGACAAGCTCGCGTTCGAGCGCGAGATGCTCGGCCTCTACGTCTCCGACCACCCGCTCGCGGGGCTCGAGGCGCCGCTCGCGAAGCACGCGTCGACCACCATCACCGAGCTGGTGTCGTCGGATGCCACGCAGGACGGCGACACCGTCACGATCGCCGGCCTCGTCACGAGCGTGCAGCACCGGGTCGCCCGCCAGAGCGGCAACCAGTACGGCATGATCCAGGTCGAGGACTTCTCGGGCGAGATCACCGTGATGTTCATGGGCAAGGCGTACCAGGAGTTCGCGCCGGGGCTGCGCGGCGACTCGATCGTGGTCGTGCGGGGTCGCGTGAGCCTGCGCGACGACGGCATGAACCTGCACGCCTACAGCGTGTTCTCGCCCGAGCTCGGCCAGGGCGACGAGTCCGGCCCGGTGGTGATCTCGCTGCCCGACGTGCGCGCCACGACCGACACGATCACGGCGCTCGGCGACGTGCTCATCCGGCACGCGGGCGACACCGAGGTGCGCCTGAAGCTCGTGAAGGGCCGCACCGCGCGGGTCTTCGAGCTGCCGTACCCCGTGAAGGTCACCGCCGACTTCTACGGCGAGCTCAAGAGCCTGCTCGGCCCGAACTGCCTGGTGTGACGTCGGCCGCGTACCGACGTCGCACACGTCGGTACGCTGGATGATCATGCTGCGCACGATCGACCTCCGCGGAACCCGCCCGTCCGTCTCCGAACTCCTCGCGCTCGTGCCTCGCGCCGCGATGGACGTCTCGGCGGCGTACGACATCGCACGGGGGCTCATCGACGATGTGCGTCGCGACGGGTCGGCCGCCCTCCTCGACCAGGCCGACCGATTCGACGGCGGGCGCCCGCCGGCGGTGCGCGTCCCGGCCGACGAGCTCGTGGCCGCCCGCGACGCGCTCGCCCCCGAGGTGCGGCGTGCGGTCGAATCGACGATCGATCGCGTCCGCGCCGCGAGCGCCGCGCAGGTGCCCGTGCCCGTCGTCACCCGGCTCGGCGACGGCGCCGTGGTCGAGCAGCGCTGGCAGCCCGTCGAGCGCGTCGGACTCTACGTCCCCGGCGGCAAGCTCGTCTACCCGTCGAGCGTCATCATGAACGTCGTGCCCGCCCAGATCGCCGGCGTGCGCTCGATCGCGCTCGCGTCGCCGCCGCAGTCCGCGTTCGGCGGTCGCATCCACCCGACGATCGCGGGCGTGGCCGCCCTGCTCGGCATCGACGAGGTGTACGCCATGGGCGGCGCCGGCGCGATCGGCGCCTTCGCCTACGGCGTGCCCGACCTCGGGCTCGAGCCGGTGCAGCGCGTGACCGGACCGGGCAACGTGTTCGTCGCCGCCGCCAAGCGCGCCGTCGCCGGTGTCACCGGCATCGACGCCGAGGCGGGGCCCACCGACATCCTCGTCATCGCCGACGACTCGGCGGACGCCGACTTCGTGGCATCCGACCTCGTGAGCCAGGCCGAGCACGACGAGCTCGCGGCCGCCGTGCTCGTGACCGACGACGCCGCGTTCGCCGACCGCGTGCGGGAGCGCGTCGCGGCGCGCGCCGACGCGACCCGGCACGGCGAGCGCGTGCGCACGGCGCTCACGGGTCGGCAGTCGGCCGTCGTGCTCGTCGACGACCTCGAGCAGGCCGCGGCGTTCGCGAACGCGTTCGGCGCCGAGCACCTCGAGATCCAGGTCCGCGACGCCGACGCCACGCTCGCGCGCATCGAGAACGCCGGCGCGATCTTCGTCGGGCCGTACTCGCCCGTGAGCCTCGGCGACTACGCCGCCGGCTCGAACCACGTGCTGCCCACGGGCGGCATGGCGCGCTACGCGTCGGGACTGTCGGCCGCAACCTTCCTGCGCCCGCAGCAGGTCGTGCGGTACGACGAGGCCGCGCTGCGCGAGGTGGCCCCGGTGATCGCCACCCTGTCCGACGAGGAGGGCCTTCCGGCGCACGGCGAGGCCGTGACCGCCCGGTTCGGCGAGCGCCCCTGACGGCGCCGCTAGGCTGGGAGCACCATGTACTGTCCGTTCTGCCGCCACCCGGATTCCCGCGTCATCGACTCGCGCACGAGCGACGACGGACTCTCCATCCGGCGCCGTCGGCAGTGCCCCGAGTGCGGCCGCCGCTTCTCGACGACCGAGACCGCGAGCCTCTCCGTGATCAAGCGCAGCGGCGTCATCGAGCCGTTCAGCCGCGAGAAGGTCGTGCTCGGCGTGAAGAAGGCCTGCCAGGGGCGTCCGGTCACCGACTCCGACCTCGCGGTGCTCGCGCAGAAGGTCGAGGAGACCATCCGGTCGACGGGTGCGTCGCAGATCGAGGCGAACGACATCGGCCTCGCGATCCTGCCGCCGCTGCGCGAGCTCGACGAGGTCGCCTACCTGCGCTTCGCGAGCGTGTACCAGGCATTCGAGTCGCTCGACGACTTCGAGGCGGCCATCGGCCTGCTGCGCGAGGAGCACGGCCGCCTGCCCGCCCGTCCCGTCGAGTGACGCGCGTCGCGTCGGCCCCGTCGGCTCTCCGATAGCCTGAGTCCCGGCATGTACCGACTCCTCTTCTCCCTCGTCTTCTCCCGCATGGATCCCGAGGACGCCCACCACCTCGCGTTCCGCGTCATCCGGGCACTGCCGACCCTCGGCTTCGGCCGGCTCGTCGAGCTGTTCACCCGGCCCGACCGCTCGCTCGAGGTGCAGGCGCTCGGTCGCACGTTCCCGTCGCCGTTCGGCGTCGCGGCGGGCTTCGACAAGGACGGGCTCGCCGTGCGCGGCCTCGGCCAGCTCGGCTTCGGGCATGTCGAGATCGGCACGATCACCGCGGTCGCGCAGCCCGGCAACGATCGTCCGCGCCTGTTCCGCCTCATCGAGGACCGCGCGCTCGTGAACCGCATGGGCTTCAACAACGGCGGCGCGGATGCCGCGGTGGGTCGCGTCTCGCGGCTCGCACGCCGCACGCACCGGCCCGTGCTCGGTGTCAACATCGGCAAGAGCCGGGTGACGCCCGTCGACGACGCGATCGGCGACTACGAGCGCAGCGCGCGCGTGCTCGCCCCGTACGCCGACTACCTCGTCGTCAACGTGAGCTCGCCGAACACGCCGGGCCTGCGCGGGTTGCAGGAGCTCGACGCGCTCGCGCCGCTGCTCGAGGCCGTGCGTGCGACGGCGGGCGACACCCCGCTGCTCGTCAAGATCGCACCCGACCTCGATGACGCCGAGGTGGTGCGCATCTGCGAGCTCGTGACCCGGCTCGGCCTCGACGGGATCATCGCCACGAACACCACGATCTCGCGCGAGGGACTGCGCGCCGCGGCATCCGTCGTCGAGGCCATCGGCGCCGGCGGCCTGTCGGGCGCGCCGCTCGCCGCCCGGTCGCTGGAGGTGCTGCGGCTCGTGCGCGCGAACGTGCCCGCCGGGCTCTGCGTCGTGTCGGTCGGCGGCGTCGACACGGCCGCCGATGTGCAAGACCGGCTGGACGCCGGCGCGACGCTCGTGCAGGGCTACTCGGCCTTCATCTACCGCGGGCCGCTGTGGGCGCGGCAGGTGAATCGCGGGCTCGCCCGCATCCGCCGGTCGCGAGCCGAGCGTGCCGCCGCCGTCGCCGCGTCGGCGTGAGCTGACGTCGACGCGGACGGCGCCGGACGGTCAGAGCAGGCCGATGTCGGCCAGCTGGTCGGCCAACGTCGCGCCGTCGCTCGCCGACACCCACGGCACGTCGGCGCCGTGCTGCTCGGCCTTCGTGCGGCCACCGGCGAGCACGGCCTCACCCGTCGAGAGTCGACGGATCGCGACCGCAGCGACGCGCTCGGGGTGCTCGGCAGCGAAGCGCGCGTAGAGCTCCTCATCGTGCTGCCCGTCGTCGCCGATGAGCAGCCACCTGACGTGCGGGAACTCCTCGGCGAGCCGTCGCAGGTTCTCCTCCTTGTGGGCGCGCCCGCTGCGGAACAGGCGGTCGTGCGTCGGACCCCAGTCGGTGAGGAGCAGCGGCCCGGCGGGGTAGAGGTTGCGCGAGAGGAAGCGGGTGAGCGTGGGCGCGACGTTCCACGCCCCGGTCGAGAGGTAGATGACGGGCGAGCCGGGGTGCGCGCGCACGAGGCGCTCGTACAGCACCGCCATGCCCGGCGTCGGGATGCGGGCGTGCTCGTCGAGCACGAAGGTGTTCCACGCCGCGACGAGCGGGCGGGGCAGCGCCGTGACCATGACCGTGTCGTCGACGTCGGAGATGAGGCCGAAGTGCACGTCGGTGCCGACGATCCAGATGGGCGCCTCGACCGGCTCGGCGCCCTCGGTGCGGAGCGTCGCCTGGTGCCATCCGGGCGCGAGTGCGACCGGGACGCGGGTGTCGACGACGCCGCCGCGGTCGGCGAGCACCTCGATCCGCTCACCGCC
>CBFGWW010000009.1:0-29318 GCA_965652625.1 uncultured Agromyces sp. | reverse complement strand
TCAATTGGTAGAGCAGCGGTCTCCAAAACCGCAGGTTGCAGGTTCGAGTCCTGTCCGCCCTGCGAGCCGGCAGTGATTGCCGGCCCACGAAAGGTGTACGAGGTGGCACGGAAGATCGTCGACGAGCCCAGCGAGGATGTCGTCGCCAACGCGAAGCGCGAACGCGCGGCGCGGCGCAACCCCTTCGCGCGGATCGCGCTGTTCATCCGGCAGGTCTTCGGCGAACTGCGCAAGGTCGTCACCCCCACGCGACGGGAGCTGTTCAGCTTCACCGCCGTCGTGCTCGTGTTCGTCATCATCATGATGGCGCTCGTGTGGGGCCTCGACCAGGTCTTCGGCTGGCTCGTCCTCTGGGTCTTCGGTACTCCCGCGGCCTAGCGGGGCGCGGCCCCGGTGACCGGAGGCGCCGACGGCGCACGGAAGCAAAGGATTGAGAGAAGTGGCAAGGATCGAGCGCGAAGACGTCGACTGGGCGACGGCTGCCGAGCAGTCGTCCGAGGACGACGAAGTGCAGGAGGGTTCACCCAACGAGCACGACGAGGAGTCGGTCGAGGCGGCCGAGCACCGCGCCGTGCACGTCGTCGACGACGAGGGCAACGACATCGACCTCGACGCCGTGCTCGACGCCATGGCCGAGGCCGCCGACCCCGAAGCCGACGCGGTCGTCGACGACGCCCTCGAGATCGACTCGGAGGACGAGGTCCTCGCGGCCGCCGAAGCGACCGCCGAGGAGGCCGAGGAGACCCACGACCCGTACGAGGAGTTCCGCGCCGAGCTGCGCTTCCTCCCGGGCAAGTGGTACGTCATCCACTCCTACGCGGGCTTCGAGCGCCGCGTGAAGGCGAACATCGAGCAGCGCCGCGAGTCGATGGCGATGGCCGACTACATCTTCCAGGTCGAGGTGCCGATGGAGGACGTGGTCGAGATCAAGAACGGCCAGCGCAAGATGGTCACCCGCGTGCGCATCCCCGGCTACGTGCTCGTGCGCATGGACCTCAACGAGGAGAGCTGGTCGGTCATCCGCCACACTCCCGGTGTCACCGGCTTCGTCGGCAATGCGCACAACCCCACGCCCCTCCGCTTCGAGGAGGCCTTCGGCATGCTGAAGAGCCTCGTCGAGATCAAGGACGTCGCGCCCGCCCGTGGTGCGAAGGCCGGTGCCGCCGCCGGTGCGGCCCGCGCCATCCCGGCCGAGGTCGACTTCGAGATCGGCGAGACCATCACCATCAAGGACGGCTCGTTCGCGGGCCTGCCCGGCACGATCAGCGAGATCAAGCCCGAGAGCGGCAAGCTCACGGTGCTCGTCTCCCTCTTCGAGCGCGAGACCCCGGTCGAGCTCAGCTTCGACCAGGTCACCAAGCTCTAGGAGCTCACAGAACCCACGCAGCGGCCCTCCGGTATACTCGGAGGGTTGTGCTGCGTCCAGACAGTACTGGATCACCACGACGAAGACCACCGCAGCCCGGATCCGCCGGAACCTGCGGGAGAGTGCCCCGGCCGATTCGGTCGGGCGTTCGAACAGGAAGAGAGAAATCATGGCACCGAAGAAGAAGGTCACTGGTCTGATCAAGCTTCAGATCAACGCCGGCGCCGCCAACCCGGCCCCGCCCATCGGCCCGGCCCTGGGTCAGCACGGCGTGAACATCATGGAGTTCTGCAAGGCCTACAACGCGGCCACCGAGTCGCAGCGCGGCAACGTGATCCCCGTCGAGATCACCGTCTACGAGGACCGCTCGTTCACCTTCATCCTGAAGACCCCGCCCGCCGCCGAGCTCATCAAGAAGGCCGCCGGCGTCCCCAAGGGCTCGGGCGTCCCGCACACCACCAAGGTGGGCAAGCTCACGCAGGACCAGGTCCGCGCGATCGCCGAGCAGAAGATGGTCGACCTCAACGCGAACGACCTCGACGCCGCCTCGAAGATCATCGCCGGCACCGCCCGCTCGATGGGCATCACGGTCGAGTAACCCCCCGGTGGTCGAGTAGCGCCGGCGAAGCCGACGCGTATCGAGACCCGCGGATGCCCCGTCGCGGCATCCGACCTTCAGAACTCCCATTCGTGGCAGCGCCCGCCAGGCGCGATGACCACACTCTCTCAAGGAGAAGCAACATGGCACAGAAGTCCAAGGCCTACCGGGCCGCGGCCGAGAAGATCGAGGCCGGCAAGTACTACACCCCGACCGACGCCGTCGCCCTGGCGAAGGAGACCGGTTCGGCGAAGTTCGACTCGACCGTCGAGGTCGCGCTGAAGCTCGGCGTCGACCCCCGCAAGGCCGACCAGATGGTGCGCGGCACCGTCATCCTCCCGCACGGCACCGGCAAGACCGCTCGCGTCATCGTGTTCGCGACCGGCCCCGCCGCGGAGGCCGCGATCGCGGCCGGTGCCGACGAGGTCGGCGGCGCCGAGCTCATCGAGAAGGTCGCCGGCGGTTACACCGCGTTCGACTCGGCCGTCGCCACCCCCGAGCTCATGGGCCAGGTCGGCCGTCTCGGCAAGGTGCTCGGTCCCCGCGGCCTCATGCCGAACCCCAAGACCGGCACCGTGACCCCGAACCCGGCCAAGGCCGTCGAGGACATCAAGGGCGGCAAGATCGAGTTCCGCGTCGACAAGCACGCCAACGTGCACTTCGTCGTCGGCAAGGCCTCGTTCTCGCACGACCAGCTCAACGACAACCTCAGGGCCGCCCTCGAGGAGGTCGTGCGCCTCAAGCCGTCGAGCGCCAAGGGCCGCTACATCCAGAAGGGCGCCGTGTCGACCACGTTCGGCCCCGGCATCCCGCTGGACGTCAACGCGATCTGACCTCGCTGATCGAGCCGCCCGACGCGCGCATCGAGATCGAAGGGCCCGCCGGTTCGCCGGCGGGCCCTTCGTCGCTCCCGATCGTCAGTGGGTGATCGCGTCCTGGTGGGCCCGCATGCTGGGGCGGATGGCGAGTGCGGCGACGATCACGACGACCGCTCCGCCGATCCAGGACATCCACGCCGCACCGAAGGTCATCGGGTCGGCGTAGCCGCCGATCCACGGCGAGATGATGAGCAGCACGCCGAGGGCGCCCTGCACGTACTCCATCGCGACGAGGCCCGGCATCGCAAGGTTGACGAGCCCCGAGACGATGAGCAGCGCGCCGAGCGTCACCATGATCGCGACCGATGCGCCCATCGGCGGCACGAACAGGGTCGACAGTGCCACGGCGAGACCGGTGGCGATGGCCACCCAGTCCTCCCATCGCGTCCACTTCTTCATAGAAACCAGCCTCCTCACGGGTCGGTGGCTCCCAAAGCGGGGGTCGACTTAACGGTACGACCGCCGGGGTCGCGCGGCAATCGCGGCTGATCGGGCTCGTCGACGGGCGACGCGGGCGCGCGGCATCCGCTCAGAAGCCGATGCGGAAGCCCCGGTCGCCGGTGGGCTCGACCTCGGTGACGTCGGTGCCCTGGACGACGGCTCCCCGGGGCCCCTGCGCGAGCCAGTCGAGCATCGCCTGCACGGATGCCGCGTCGCCCTCGACCTCGGCCTCGACCGTGCCGTCGGCGCGGTTCCGCACCCATCCGGCGACCCCGAGCCGGTCGGCCTCGATCCGCGCGGAATACCGGAAGCCCACGCCCTGGACGCCGCCGTGCACGATCACCCGCCTGCGGATCACCCCTCCAGCGTACGATGACGAGTGCCGGCGTCGGGCCAGGGCGGACCGCGCCCGGCTGGGAGCGACATGACGTCGAGCGCACTCGAGGCGGGCCGCGCCGCCGCGGCCGAGCGGCGCTGGGCGGAGGCGTACGAGCGGCTCTCCGCAGCCGACGCCGTCGACGGCCTCGGGGCGTCCGACCTCGAGCTGCTCGCGGAGGTCACGCTGCTCCGCGGAGAGCCGCAGGAGGCGGTCGACGTGCTGTCGCGGGCGTACGAAGCGCACGTCGCCGCCCACGACCTCGAAGGTGCCGCGCGAACTGCAGGCTGGCTGTCGCTGTGGCTGATCGAGCTCGGCGACTTCTCCCGCTGCGTCATCTGGGCCTCCCGCGGGATGCACCTCGTCGGCGACCTGGCCGACCCCGGACCGCTCGCAGGGTTCGTCCAACTGGCTCCGGCGATCGCGCAGCTCGGCAGCGGGGATCCCGCCGAGGCCCGGCGCAGGTTCGAGGAGATCCTCGCGATCGGCGAGCGCCATGACGACCGCGAACTCGTCGCGAACACGATGCTCGGCCTCGGCAAGTCGCTCATCGAGCTCGGGGAGGTCGGCGAGGGGTTCCGCTGCTTCGACCGGGCGATGGCGGCGATTGCGGCCGGAGACGTGGCGCCGGTGCCGGCCGGCGTCATCGCGTGCGCCGTGATCTCGGACGCGATGATGGCCTTCGACCTCGATCGCGCCGCACGGTGGATGCGCGTGCTCGACGGGTGGTGCCGCGGCCAGCCCGAGCTCATCACGTTCAGCGGACAGCGCCATGCGCTCGAGGCGGCGCTCCTGATCGCCCGCGGTGCGTGGGCGGAGGCCTCCACGGCAGCGGAGCTGGCCCTCACCCGGCTCCGCGCGGGGGACTACCGGGCGGTGTACGGCGCACCCTACGAGTTCGCGGAGCTCGCGCGCCTGCGCGGGGCGTTCCACTCGGCCGAAGCCTCGTACCGGCGTGCGGGCGAGTCGGTCTGGGAGCCGCAGCCGGGACTCGCACTGCTGCGGCTCGCTGCCGGCCGCGTGCGTCAGGCACAGGACGAGATCCGGCGCAGCGCCGCCGGTACCGATCGGTTCACGCGGCGGTTCCTGCTCCCAGCCGTCGTCGAGATCGAGGTGGCCGCCGGAGACCTCGATGCGGCTCGTCGGGCGCTCGACGACCTCCGCGCGTCCGACGGCCTGCCGACTGCGATGCTCGCCGCCTCGATCGCGGCCGGCGACGCGCGCGTACTGCTGGCGGAGGGGCGGTCGGCGGCGGCGGCCGAGGCGGCGAGCATCGCCGTCGACGCCTGGGGGTCGGTCGGCGCGGCCTACGAGGTGGCGCGCAGCCGGGTGGTGCTCGGGCGTGCGCTCCAGTCGGTCGGCCGCGGCGACGCCGCACGCAGCGAGTTCGAGGACGCGCGAGCCGTCTTCCTCGCGCTCGGCGCCGACCCCGCCCTCGCCGAGCTGACGTCGGTCGTCGGCGAGCGCCGCGCCGGCGCGCTCACCGCGCGCGAGGTCGAGGTGCTCCGCCTGGTCTCGACGGGACTCACCAACCGCGCGATCGGCGAGCGGCTCTCGCTGAGCGAGAAGACCGTCGCGCGCCACCTCAGCAACATCTTCGGCAAGCTCGGCCTGTCATCGCGCGCGGGCGCGACCGCCTACGCGTACGAGAACGGGCTCGTCTGATCGGCTGCGGCATCCGCCTGCATCGAATGACCCATGCCCGCCTGCCAGCGAAGTTGGGCGCTTCGGCCGACGCGGCGGGCGGATGCCCCGGCCTAGCGTTGCGGCCATGGACATCCCGCTGGTCGCCGGCACGGTCTCGACCGTGGCCTTCGCGGTCAGCAACCTGCCGATGCTGCGCAAGGCCCTGCGCACCCGGGATGTCTCCTCGTACAGCCTCTCGAGCATGGCGATGATCAACGCCGCGAACGCGATCTACTCGCTCTACGTGTTCAGCCTGCCCGTCGGCCCGATCTGGGCGCTGCACACGTTCTACCTCGTCTCGTGCGGCATCATGCTCGTGCTCTGCCTGCGGGCGGTGCGTCGCGCCCCCGGCGTACCATGTGACGTCATGGGGGAGATGAGCGACTACATCGCCCGACTCGAGGAGCCCGAACGCGACCTGATCGAGCGGATCCGGGCGAGGGCCGTGTCCCTCGTGCCCGAGGCGGTGGAGGGCGTGAGCTACGGCATGCCGGCGCTGCGGTACCGCGACTCGCCGCTGCTCAGCCTGATGTCCACGAAAGGCCACATCGGCCTCTACCCGTTCAGCCCCGAGGTCGTCTCGTCGGTGCAGGGCGAGCTCGACGGCTGGTCGTGGTCGAAGGGCACCATCCGGTTCACGCCCGAGCATCCGCTGCCCGAGTCGCTCGTCGACCGCATCATCCTGCTGCGCCGCGACCAGATCGACGCCGCGAAGAAGCGCTGACGGCTTCGGCTACGCTGCGGCCTCGTCGCCCAGGTCGTCGAGGAACCGCTCGACGGCGCGGATGAACTCGGCCTCGCCGCAGCAGTCGTGGCCGAGGCCGGCGAGCTCCACGAGCCGAGCGTGCGGGATCGCCTGCGCGATGGCGATCGCCGCGGTGAACGGGCTGCGCCGGTCGGCACCGCCGTGCACGACGAGCGTGGGCACGTCGATTCGCGGGAGGCTCGAGCGCAGGTCGAGCCGGCCGAGGGCCTCGAGCATCGCCGCGGTCGTCTGCGGCCGCCACTCGAGCAGGGCGGCGCGGGCCGAGGCGACGCGCTCGGGCGAGGCATCCGCCCGCAGTGCGCTGTGCAGGAACTCCTCCGCCCACTCGGCCGCCGGCACGTCCACCGTGGCCTCGAGGTCGCGGATGCGCCGCTCCACCTCGGTGGTCGGGAGCGACCCCGCCCAGCCGGCGAAGGGCCCGGCGAGGATGAGGCCCCGCGCGATGCGGGGATGGTCGCGCACCGCGAGCAGGGCGAGCACCGATCCGAGCGAGAGCCCGCAGATCACGGGCCGGTCGAGGCCGAGCGCGTCGACGAAGCCCGCGATGGCGTCCGCCCAGTCCTCGTCGGTCCAGCCGATCGGGACGTCGGAGGAGCCGCCGCAACCCGGAGCGTCCCACGCGACGACGTCGGCGCGATCGGCCAGCCGTTCCGACTCCTCCGTCCAGTCGCGGGAGTCGCCGAAGGCGTCGTGCAGGAACAGGAGCGGGATGCCGTGTCCGTTCCGGCGATAGGCGAGGTCGAGGCCGTCGACCCGCACGGTGCGCATGCCGCCACGGTAGCGCTGCGCCGCCGACGACGGCCACGAACGACGGACGAGCGGTCGCGGCGTCCCCCTGCCGCGACCGCTCGTACCGCCTCGTCGGTTCAGCTCACGACGGAGGGCGCCTCGGTGAGCGCGCCGCGGTGCGCCCGGAGGCGGTCCGCGACCTCGATCGCGTCGCCGGCGGGCGCGTCGGACTTGCGGTCGGGGCGCGCGAGGAAGAGATACGCGGACCCGGTCGCGAGCACGACTCCGAGGCCGATGAGTACGATCCAGTCGGTGACGACCTCGCCCGAGGTGCCGGGCAGCGCGAGGAGGATCATCGCGAAGACGCCGTACGCGAGCGCGGCGACGTTCACGACGACACCCCACCGGCCGAGCGAGAACGGGCCGGCCGGCCGCCAGCCGTGGAACCGCTGGCGCAGCGACGCGAGCACGACCAGCTGGAAGGCGACGTAGATGCCGAGCACCGCGAATGCGGTGACCGGATAGAGCAGGTCGGCGTTGAGCCACACGAGCAGCGCGATGAGCGCCGGCACCGTGCACGCGACGATGAGCGCGTTGGCCGGGATCCTGCTCGTCTCGGTGACCTTCGCGAGCCAGCGGTGGCCCGGGATCATGCCGTCGCGGGCGAACGAGAACAGCAGGCGGCTCGCCGCGGCCTGGAGACTCAGGACGCAGGAGAGGAACGCGGTGACCGCGATCACGAGGAAGACCTTCGCCCCCACCGGACCGAGCGTCGACTCGAGGATGGCCGGGATCGGATCGGCGTCCTTCCCGGAGACGATCGCCTGCAGGTCGGGTGCGGCGAGCACGTAGCCGCCGAACGAGAACAGCGCCGAGACGCCGCCCACGAGGATCGTGAGCATCATGGCCTTGGGGATGCGGCGGGCCGGGTTCTCGACCTCCTCGGCGACGTCGCCGCACGCCTCGAAGCCGTAGAACAGGAACAGGCCCGCGAGGGCGGCGCCGAAGAACGCGGTGACGTAGCTGCCGTCGCCCTCGACGCCCATGGTGTCGAAGAACACCGAGAACTCCTGCTTCCGTTGGAAGACGAGCAGGTAGAGGCCGAGGCCGATGACGCCGATGAGCTCGGCCGCGAGGCCGATGCGTGCGACGCGGGCGAGCCACTTGGTGCCCGTGAAGTTGATCACCAGCGCGATGACGAGCAGCGCGAGCGTGAGCCAGAGCGTGGTGTCGGCGGTGTGCTCGAGGCCGAGGAGGCTGGCGGCGAAGCCGGATCCGTACTCGGAGACCGCGGTGATCGTGACGATCATGGCCCAGATGTAGACCCACGCCGCCATCCACGCGTACCGCCGACCCCAGAGCCGTCGCGCCCACGGGTAGATGCCGCCGGCGATCGGATACTGCGAGACGACCTCGCCGAACACGAGCGAGACGAGCAGCTGCCCGGCGCCCACGATGACGATCCACCAGATCGACGGCGGGCCGCCGATGGTCAGCGCCAGCGCGAAGAGCGAGTACACCCCGACGAGCGGGGAGAGGTAGGTGAAGCCGAGGGCGAAGTTCGCCCAGAGGCTCATGGAGCGGTGGAAGGAGTCCTCGTAGCCGAGGACCTGGAGGTGCTCGCCGTCGCCGAGATCGGCGGGCTTGGCGGGTTCGGACATCGTGACCTTTCGTGATCGTCGTTGATCGCGTCCGCCCACCCGGACGCCAGTCGGTTGCGCCAGCATGCCATACCTTCGGCGCTAAAGCTATAGCACCGAATGATTATCTCCAACAGCGTTGCCGCGCCGTGCGCGCGGGTCTAGCCTGAGGCTGGGCGCCGGTCCGAGTCGACGGTCTCCCGACCTCGACCGCGGTCGTCGCCGTCACCTCCCGGGAGGCGTCATGGACGCGTCGACCGCCCTCGACCGAGGACGCACCGCCTACCTCGAACACCGCTGGACCGACGCCGTCATCGGCCTGGATGCGGCGGATCGCGCGACGGCGACCACCGCCCTCGACCTGGAGCGGCTCGCGACGGCGGCCCTCCTGGTCGGGCGATTCGAGGAGAGCGTCGAGTGGCGCACCCGGGCCCACGAGGCGTTCCTTGCCGATGGCGACCTCGACGACGCGATCCGCTGCGCGGTGTGGCTCGGGATGGAGTTCATGTACGTCGGGCAGCTGGCGCAGGGCGGCGGCTGGTTCGCGCGGGCGCAGCGACTGCTGGAGGAGCATCCCGAGGGTCGCCCCGACCACGGGTTCCTGTTCATCCCCGAGGGGCTGGCGGCCCTCTACGGCGGCGACGGCGCGCGCGCGGCGGCCTCGTTCTCGCGCGCGGCGGAGCTCGCCCGCATGGCGAATGACGCCGACCTCGTCGCGCTCGGCGAGCTCGGCATGGGGCAGTCCGAGATCATGCTCGGCCGGTCGGCGGAGGGGCTCGCCCGGCTGGACGAGGTGATGGTCGCTGTGACGGCCGGTGAGCTCTCGCCCGTTCCCTCGGGCATCGTCTACTGCGAGGTCCTGCAGTGCTGCCGCCAGACGTTCGACGTGCGGCGCGCCCACGAGTGGACCCGGGCGCTCGACCGGTGGTGCGCCGAACGGCCCGACATGGTCGCGTTCAGCGGGCAGTGCCACTCGCACCGGGCGGAGCTCTTCCTCCTGCACGGCGCGTGGGCGGACGCGCTCGCCGCGGCGGAGCTGGCGCGGGAGCTCTCGGCGCTCGGCGACCCCAACGGCATGTTCGGGGCGTGCTACCAGATCGGGGAGGTGCATCGGCTGCGCGGTGAGCCGGATGCCGCGGCCGCCGCATACGAGCAGGCGGCGCGCACCGGCTTCGAGCCGCAGCCCGGCCTCGCCCTGCTGCGTCTTGCCCAGGCCGAGCCCGACGTGGCGCGCGCCATGGTCGTCGCCGCGGCGGAACGCCTGGATCCTGCGGAGCGCCGGTGGCTGCTCCCCGCGACCGTCGAGATCCAGCTCGGCGTGGGCGATGTCGCCGCCGCGCGCGCCGTGGCCGACGAGCTGCGCGAGCTCAGCCGGTCGAGCCCCATGCCGATGCTGCTGGCGGTCGTCGAGCAGGCCGACGCGGCCGTGCGGCTCGCCGAGGGCGACGCCCGCGGCGCGCTGTCAGCGTCGCGGCAGGCGTGGGCTCGCTGGCGCGACCTCGACGTCCCCTACGAGGCGGCGCGGTGCCGGCTGATCGCGGCCCGCGCCTGCCGCGCGCTCGACGACGAGGCATCCGCCGCGATGGAGCTCGACGCGGCCCGCGTCGTGCTCGCCGACCTCGGCGCCGGACAGGCGCTCGCTGCCGCCGAGGCCGAGTGGTCGGCCGAGCCGGCGCCGCAGCCGGGCGGGCTGTCCGCCCGGGAGGCCGAGGTGCTGCGGCTCGTGGCGGCCGGCGAGACCAACCGCGAGATCGCGAGCGACCTCTTCCTCAGCGAGAAGACCGTCGAGCGGCACCTCAGCAACATCTTCGGCAAGCTCGGCGTGTCCTCGCGGTCGGCCGCGACCGCATTCGCGTTCCGGCACGGCGTCGCCGACTGACCGGGATGGATGAAATCCCCGACGGCCGCGGGCGCGGGATGGGGGATCCTCTCGACGCGGCCGGCGCACCGTCGCCGTAGCGTCCGGTCCATGAACGAGACGAAGGACATCAACCCCGAATCCGGCCGCACGCTCGACACCGTCGTCATCGGCGGCGGGCAGGCCGGACTCGCGATCGGCTACCACCTGGCGCAGCAGCACCGCGACTTCGTGATCCTCGACGCGCATGAGCGCATCGGGGACGCGTGGCGCCGGCGCTGGGACTCCATGCGCCTGTTCACGCCCGCCAAGTTCGACGGACTCGCGGGCATGCCGTTCCCCGGCGACCGGCTCGGCTTCCCGACCAAGGACGAGCAGGCCGACTACCTCGAGGCCTATGCGGAGCACTTCGGGTTGCCCGTGCGCACGGGCGTCCGCGTGGATCGCGTGCACCGGACCGGCGACCGGTTCGTCATCGACGCCGGCGCTCGCCAATGGGAGGCCGAGAACGTCGTGCTGGCCACGGGCGGCTATGGGATGCCCCGCGTTCCCGAGTTCGCAGGCCGGCTCGAGGCATCCGTGCTCCAGCTCCATGCCAGCGACTACCGGAACCCCGCGCAGCTGCAGCCCGGTCCCGTGCTCGTGGTGGGGATGGGCAACTCGGGCGCCGAGATCGCGCTCGAGGTGAGCCGTTCGCATCCGACGACCATCGCGGGCACCCCGACCGGCGAACTGCCGGTCCGGCACGGGCGTGCCGCAGCACGGTTCGTGCTGCCGGTCGTGCGATTCGCCGGAATGCACGTGCTCACGTTCGGCACGCCGATGGGTCGGCGCGTGCTGCCGAAGCTCGTCGGCCATGCCACGCCGTTGATCCGCACGAAGCGCGCCGACCTCGACGCCGCGGGTGTCTCGCGGGTCGGGCGGGTGATCGACGTCCGCGAGGGATCGCCCGTCATCGCCGACCTCGGCGTGCTCGACGTGGCGAACGTCATCTGGTGCACGGGGTACCGGGAGGACCTGTCGTGGGTCGACCTGCCCGCCTTCGACGACGACGGCGCGATGGTGCAGCGGCGCGGCGTCGTCGAGGCCGTTCCCGGCCTGTACGTGATCGGGCGGGAGTTCATGTACGCCATCACCTCCGCGACCCTGCCCGGCGTGACCCGCGACGCGGCGTACCTCGCCAGGCGGATGCGACCCTCGCGCGCGCCCGAGACGGCGAAGCCGGACAACCGGGCGGCACGCGTTCCGGTGGTCGAGTAGCGCCGCAGGCGCGTATCGAGACCGAACATGCCAGGTCTCGATACGCGTCCGGCTGCGCCGGGCGCTACTCGACCACCGGTGGGCGTCAGCCGATGCGGATCATCTTCTTGTTGACGAACTCGTCGGCGCCGAAGCGGCCGAGCTCGCGGCCCGAGCCGGAGCGCTTCACGCCGCCGAAGGGCAGCTCGGCGCCGTCGGCGAGCACGAGGTTGACGAACACCATGCCCGCCTCGATCGCGTTCGCGACGCGGTCGGCCTGCTCGGCGTCGGTCGTGTAGACGTAGGAGCCGAGGCCGAACGGGATGTCGTTGGCGATGCGGACCGCGTCGCCCTCGTCGGACGCGCGGTACACCTGCGCGACCGGGCCGAAGAACTCCTCCTTCGACGCGGGGTTGTCGGACGAGACGTCCGTCAGCACCGTCGTCTGGAAGAACGCGCCGTCGCGCGTGCCGCCGTGCACGAGCGTCGCGCCGTGCTCGACCGCGCGCTTGACCTGCTCGTCGAGGCCCTCGGCCGCCTTCAGCGACGACAGCGGGCCGAGCGCCGAGTCCGACGAGGTCGGGTCGGTCGCCTCGACCTCGGCGATCTTCGCGGTGAACTTCTCGAGGAACGGCTCGTAGAGCTCGTCGATCACGATGAAGCGCTTGGCCGCGTTGCACGACTGGCCGCTGTTGTCGAGGCGCGCGTCGACCGCGTTCTGCACGGCCGAGTCGAGGTCGTCGGTCGACAGCAGGATGAACGGGTCGGACCCGCCGAGCTCGAGCACGACCTTCTTGAGGTGACGGCCGGCGATCTCGGCGACCGCGGCGCCGGCGCGCTCGGAGCCGGTGAGCGAGACGCCCTGCACGCGCGGGTCGGCGATGACGGTCTCGATCTGGTCGTGCGAGGCGTAGATGTTGACGTACGCGCCCTCGGGGAAGCCCGCGTCGGCGAAGATCTGCGCGATGGCCGCGGCCGACTCGGGGCACTGCTCGGCGTGCTTGAGCAGGATCGTGTTGCCGATGATGAGGTTGGGTCCGGCGAAGCGGGCCACCTGGTAGTACGGGAAGTTCCACGGCATGACGCCGAGCAGCACGCCCAGCGAGGAGCGGCGGATGACCGCCGAGCCGTCGCCCGCGAGGAGCGACACCGGCTCGTCCTTCAGGAACTCGGCCGCGTTGTCGGCGTAGTAGCCGTAGATGTCGCCGGCGAAGTCGGCCTCGGCGAGGGCCTGCTCGATGGGCTTGCCCATCTCGCGCACGATGATCTCGGCCAGCTCCTGACGGCGCTCGACGTGGAGCTCGCCCACGCGGCGCACGAGCGCGGCGCGCTCCTCGACCGTGGTCGACTTCGACCAGGTGCGGTGCGCCTCGGCGGCGGCGGCGATGGCCGCCTCGAGCTCGGCGTCGGTGATGGTCGGGAACGTCTTGACCGTCTCGCCGGTGGCGGGGTTGGTCACGGCATAGCTCATGGGAGTTCTCTCCTTCTCAGGTGCACACGCGGCATCGGTCCCTGAGCCAGTCGAAGGGTCGTCTGCCGCGGTGCAGTCGCTCGTCCAATCAAAGATATACCACCGAATCTTTGGTCACGAACCGGATGCCGCGGGCCGCACGCGCACGGCGAACGGCGTGCCGGCGCACGCAACCGTCTCGGCCCCGGGGCCAGCGAGCTGCCCGACCTGCAGGGCCGGCTCGGTGGAGAGCACCACCCGGCCGTGCTCGTTCACGAGCGCGAGCGGCTCGTCGACGTCGAGGAACGGCGCGAGCAGCGCACGCTCGAGCGTGCGCACCGCGACATCGGCGCCGACGACGCCGACCATGCGCTCGCCGTCGGCGTCGTGCACGGGCATCGTGAGCGTGAGGATGTAGTCGCACGTGCAGAGGTGGTCGACATAGGGGCCGGTGACGTGCGCGTGCCGCGTGGTCGCCGGGATGCGGTACCACTCGAGGGCGCGGAAGTCGCGAAGGTACTCGGTGTAGCCGCGCGTCGAGAGGTCGAGCCGGGTGGGTCCGTCGGTCGAGCCGAGCACGGGGTTGTCGTCGAGGGGCCCCAGCCACCACGCGAAGTGCACGCCCTTGCCGCGCACGACCTCCCCGTCGGCGATGAACCCCGCGCCGACGAGCATCGGGTCGGCCTCCTCGAGCCGTGGGAGCACGAGGTCGGCCACCGTCGCGTCGAGCGTCACCGGGCGGACCTCGCCGGCGCCGGCTGCGCCCGGGCCTCCTCCGCCGACCGCACTCACGGCACCCACGCTCGCGGCGAGCAGCTGCTCGATCGGCGTGCGCCACGCGGCGAGCTGCTCGAACACGCCGCGGAACACCTCGCTGACGGCGTCGGCGACCTCAGTCGGCGTGCGGCTCATCGAGCGCACCCCCTCGTTCGACCCGGGCCTTCGCGGCGAGCAGCCGACGCGCGAGCATCGCGACGAGCTCGCCGGCGGCCTCGCGCGCCCGCGCCGCCCGGTGCCGGGCCACCGCCCGCACGATGCGCTGGTTCAGGTCGGCGACCTCGTCGCGGGCGCCCTCGTCGGCGAGGCCGAGCAGGAGCAGCGGCCCGAACTCGGCCTGGAGCCTGATCTGCTCGCGCACCAGCCGCGCCGACTGGCTGAGCACCGCGAGCTCGAGCAGGAACCCGCCCTGGTTGGTGCGAGCCGCGGCGGCGGTGGAGAAGTCGGCGCCGCGGAGCCAGCCGGCGAGGTCGGCCGCGTCGTCGTCGGACGCGCGCTCGGCGGCCCGCTCGGCGGCACCCGCGAGGATCGCGCCGAAGTAGACCGCCATGTCGCTGAGCTCGACCTGGGCCAGCCCGCGCAGCCTCGCCGTGAGGATCGTGCGGTGCTCGGCGTCGTCGTGCACCACGAAGCTGCCGCCCTCGCGGCCCCGGCGGGTCTCGACGAGGCCGGCGTCGCGCAGGATGCCGAGGCCCTCGCGCACGGTGATGAGGGCGACGCCGAAGCGGCGGGCGAGCTCGGGCTCGCTGGGGAGGCGCTCGCCGGCGTCGAGCACCCCGAGCACGATGCCGTCGGTGAGGCGCTGGGCCACCTGCTCGGCGCGGCCGGCGTCGGCCAACTGGGCGAACACGGCTTCGCGCGCCCCGGGACCGACCCTCGTCTCCATGGGACCACGTTAGCCGAGGGGTGCGCTCGCGACGGCCGCCGCGCCCGAAAAAGATTCGATATAGGATGAATCCCGCGTGCCCCGCTGGGCCGCATCATGCGAAGGCGGATGATCCATGACCGAGTCGACCAGGGCGACACCGCGCGGCGCCCTCGCCGGCGTGCGCGTCGCGGACTTCTCCCGCGTGCTCGCGGGCCCCTACGCCACCATGACGCTCGCCGACTTCGGCGCCGACGTGATCAAGGTCGAGCCTCCCGCGGGCGACGACACCCGGCACTGGAAGCCGCCCGTGGACGCGGCGGGGGAGGCCACGTACTTCGGCAGCGTGAACCGCAACAAGCGGTCGGTCGCGCTCGACCTCGCCACGCAGGCGGGGCTGGCGGAGGCGCGTCGGCTCGCGGCATCCGCCGACGTCGTGGTCGAGAACTTCCGCCCCGGCGTGATGGACCGGTTCGGCCTGTCGTACGACGACGTGCGCGCCGGGAACCCCGGCGTCGTGTACTGCTCGATCACCGGCTTCGGCACGGGCGAGGGTGCGACCCTCGCCGGCTACGACCTGCTCGTGCAGGCCGTCGGCGGGCTCATGTCGATCACCGGCGAGCCCGAGGGCGAGCCGTCGAAGGCGGGCGTCGCGCTCGTCGACGTGCTCTGCGGGCAGAACGCCGTGGCCGGCATCCTCTTGGCGCTGCGCGACCGCGACCGCACCGGCCTCGGCCAGCGCGTCGAGGTGAACCTGCTGCAGAGCCTGCTCTCGGCGCTCACGAACCAGGCGGCCTCCACCCTCGCGACCGGGCGAGCGCCGCGACGGCTCGGGAACCGCCACCCGAGCATCGCGCCCTACGCCGTGTTCCCCGCCGGCGACCGCGACCTCGTGATCGCGGTCGGCAACGACCGGCAGTTCCGCGCGCTCGCCGGGCTCCTCGGCGTGCCGGCGCTCGCCGTCGACCCGCGCTACGCCACGAACGAGGCCCGCGTCGCGCACCGCGACCTGCTGCACGCCGAGCTCGAGGGCGCGCTCGCCGCGGCATCCGCCGACCACTGGGTAGGTGCGCTGACCGACGCCGGGGTGCCGGCCGGACTCGTGAACGACGTCGCCGAGGCCATCGCGTTCGCCGAGTCGCTCGGGCTCGAGCCCGTCGTCGAGCTGGGCGCGAGCCGCACCGTCGCGAACCCCATCGGCCTCTCGCAGGCCGCGCCCGCCTACCGCACGCCGCCGCCGCGGCTCGACGAGCACGCCGGCGCGGACTGGCTGCCGCGCGAGCCGCGCGACCCGCACACCCCACGCGCCCCGCACGCCCCACGCGCCCCGCGCGACCGTGAGACTCCCCGTGAGAAAGGACCCACCGCATGACCACGGCCCCACGCCTCGACGAGGTGTTCGACCTCGACGGACTCCTGACCGACGAGGAGCGCGACTGGCAGCAGCGCGCCCGCGCCTTCGCGCAGGAGCGCATCCTCCCGATCATCGAGGAGGACTTCGAGAACCGGCACTTCCGCCGCGAGCTCGTGCGCGAGCTCGGCGAGCAGGGCTTCCTCGGCATGCACCTCGAGGGCTACGGCTGCGCGGGCGCCGGAGCGGTGAGCTACGGCCTCGTCTGCCTCGAGCTCGAAGCCGCCGACTCGGGCTGGCGCACGTTCGTCTCGGTGCAGGGTTCGCTCGCGATGAGCGCGATCCGCCGCTACGGCTCCGAGGAGCAGAAGCAGCGATGGCTGCCGGGCATGGCGAAGGGCGAGCTCATCGGATGCTTCGCCCTCACCGAGCCGCAGGGCGGCTCCGACCCCGCGGCGATGACGACGGTCGCCCGCCGCGACGGCGACGAGTGGGTCATCGACGGTGCCAAGCGCTGGATCGGCCTCGCGTCGCTCGCGGACGTCGCCGTCGTGTGGGCACGGGTCGAGGATGCGGACGACCCTTCGACGGGCTCAGGCGGCGCCGCCGTGCGCGGCTTCCTCGTGCCGACCACGACGGCCGGGTTCACCGCGACGCCCATCGAGGGCAAGCTCTCGATGCGGGCGTCGGTGCAGTGCGACATCGACCTCGACGGGGTGCGCGTGCCGGCCGACGCCATCCTGCCGGGGGCATCCGGACTCTCGGGGCCGTTCGGCTGCCTCAACGAGGCCCGGTACGGCATCGTCTGGGGCGCCATGGGCGCGGCCCGCTCGTGCTTCGAGGCCGCGCTCGAGCGCTCGCGGGCGCGCGAGGTGTTCGGCAAGCCGATCGGCGCGAACCAGCTCACGCAGGCGAAGCTCGCCGACATGCTCCTCGAGCTCGAGAAGGGCATCCTGCTCGCGCTGCACCTCGGTCGGCTCAAGGAGCAGGGCCGCCTCACGCCGGCGCAGATCTCGGTCGGCAAGCTCAACAGCGTGCGCGAGGCGCTCGAGATCGCGCACCAGGCGCGCACGATCCTCGGCGGCGACGGCATCACCGACGCGTACCCCGTCATGCGCCACGCGGCCAACCTCGAGTCGGTGCGCACCTACGAGGGCACCGACGAGATCCACCAGCTCATCCTCGGCCGCGCCCTCACGGGGCTGAACGCGTTCTGATGAGCGGCCGTCACACCGTCGCCGTCGACGCGACCACCGAGGCCTCTGGAGAGGTCGACTCGGTCGTGCGGGCCGCCGTGGCATCCCGCGTCGACCGCTCGACCCGCGCCGAGCGTGCGACCTGGCTGCGGGCGCTCGCCGACGCGATCGAGCACCACCGCGACGAGCTCGTCGGCCTCGCGCACGACGAGACCCACCTCTCCGAGGCGCGGCTCGGCGGCGAGGTCGTGCGCACGGCCACCCAGCTGCGCTTCTTCGCCGGGGTCATCGAGGAGGGCTCCTACCTCGAGGCGACCATCGACCCGCCCGACGCGCGGCTCATCCCGCCGCGGCCCGACCTGCGACGGATGCTGCGACCCATCGGCCCCGTCGCGGTCTTCGCCGCGTCGAACTTCCCGTTCGCGTTCTCGGTGCTCGGCAACGACACCGCGTCGGCCCTGGCCGCCGGATGCCCGGTCGTCGTGAAGGCGCACCCGGGGCATCCGCGGCTCTCGCGTCGCGTCGCCGAGGTCGCCAGGAGGGCGCTCGCCGACGCGGGCGCGCCCGCCGATGCGCTCACGGCGATCGAGGGACTCGACGCGGGCGTGGAGCTCGTGGGGCATCCGCTGATCGCCGCGGTGGGATTCACCGGTTCGCTGCGCGGCGGGCGCGCGCTGTTCGACCTCGCTGCGGCCAGGCCGGCGCCGATCCCGTTCTACGGCGAACTCGGCTCGCTGAACCCCGTCGTCGTCACGCATGCGGCGGTCGAGGCCGACGTCGAGGCGATCGCGACCGGGCTCGCGGGCTCGTTCACCCGCGACGGCGGCCAGTACTGCACGAAGCCCGGACTCGTGTTCGTGCCCGAGGGCGCCGGATTCGAGGAGGCGCTCTGCGACGCGCTCGGCACGGTCGGCGCACAGCGCCTGCTCACCGACGGCATGGCGACCGCCTTCGCCGAAGGGGCGGCCCGACTGGCCGGCCTCGACGGCGCCGAGCTCGTCTGGCGCGGCGCGGCCGAGGGCGCGGATGCCCCGGCCACCGTCGTCGCGACCGACGCGCCCACGCTCGCCGGTGCGGCCGACGAGTGGCTGCGGGAGTGCTTCGGGCCGCTCACCGTGCTCGTGCGCTACCGCGACGACGACGAGCTCGAGGCCGCGCTCGCGTCGCTCGAGGGCAGCCTCACCGCGTCGATCCACCACGCACCGGGTGAAGACGTGACGGCGCTCGCCGAGAAGCTCGAGCGCGTCGCCGGGCGACTCGTGTTCAACGGCTGGCCGACGGGCGTCGCGATCGCGTGGGCGCAGCACCACGGCGGCGGCTGGCCCGCCACCACCGCGTCGGTGCACACGTCCGTCGGCGCGACCGCGATCCGGCGGTTCCTGACGCCCGTCGCGTACCAGGACGCGCCCGCCGAGGTGCTGCCGCCCGAGCTCCGCGACGGGAACCCGCTCGGGATCCCGCGTCGCGAGGACGGCGTGCCGACACCGCCCGTCAACCGTGGCGACACGTCGCCCGAGTAGGCATAACATCGTTGATGCAACGAAGCAAGGAGCACCGATGAAGGCAATGGAGCCTCGTCTCACCCGTGCCGTCGTGGAGTGGACCGGCTGGGGCAGCACGCCCCGTCCCGCCCGTGACGACGCCCGGGTCATCGCACGGTTCGGCGGGGTCGCCGGACCGGCACTCGCCAAGGCGGCCCGCACCCTCGAGGCCGACTACGCCGCGTCCTCCTCGGAGTTCCGGCTGCGGCATCCCGAGCTCGGCGGCGACGCCGTCGACGCGCTCGCCTGGAGCGCGGCCTACGACCGCGGCTGACCGGCGCGCATGACGCGAGGCGGCCGCCCCCGCCGGGGACGGCCGCCTCGTCGCGTGCCGGGGGTCAGTTGATCCCGGGGATCACCAGCCAGCGGTTCACGAGGACCACCCAGACGACCATCAGCACCAGCGCGATGATCGTGAGGGTGCGTCCCGTGCGCCCGCCGAGGAACAGGGCGACGACCAGCACGACGAGCGTCGCGATGCCGAGCACGAGCGATCCCCACGGGATGCCGGGCACGAACAGCGACAGCAGGAACAGCCCGGCGACGACGAGCTCGATGATGCCGACGATCGTCGAGCCTCCGCGTGCGCGGAGTCGCCAGATGCCATCGACGACGGCGAGGATGCCGGCGGCGAGAGCGATGAGGAGGAGCCAGGACAACGTGATCATGGGTTTCCTTCGTTCGTGGTGTGGGGGGCACCGCGACGCGGGAGGGGACTCCCGCGACGCCGCCAGCGTAGCGAGGACGCGCCCGCGCGGCGAGGGGTTGCGACGGATGCCCCGCGGCGTGTATTCCGTCTCGCGCATGCGCGGCGCGCGGGACATCCGTCCCGATCTCGCCGCATCCGGAATGCAACGCGGAGTCATGCGGTTTCACCTCGGGGTCGCCTGCGTGCTGGACTGGTTCCGCCCTGGCGACGAACGAACGCCCGCCAGGCCCCGACATCCCCACGAAGGAGCATCACATGACCCGCGCCCGCCGCGCCCGCACCCTGCTCGGCCTCGCCGCAGCATCCGCCGCACTCGTCGCACTCGCCGCCTGCTCGAGCGGCGCGCCCGCGGCGAGCGAGAGCGCGGAGGGCGGCGACGAGTACGGCCTGCTCGAGGCGGGCACGCTGACCGTCGCGACCGAGGGCACCTACCGCCCGTTCAGCTTCCACGAGGACGGCTCCGGCGACCTCGTCGGCTACGACGTCGAGCTGGCCGAGGCCGTCGCCGAGAAGCTCGGCCTGGAGGTCGAGTTCCAGGAGACGCAGTGGGACGCGATCTTCGCGGGCCTCGACGCCGGCCGCTTCGACGTGATCGCGAACCAGGTCTCGATCAACCCCGAGCGCGAGGAGCAGTACCTCTTCAGCGAGCCGTACACCGTCTCGCCCGGCGTCATCGTCGTGAACGAGGGCGACACCTCGATCTCGAGCTTCGACGACCTCGCCGGCAAGACCACCGCCCAGTCGCTCACGAGCAACTGGTACGAGCTCGCCCAGGAGTCGGGCGCGAACGTCGAGGCCGTCGAGGGCTGGGCGCAGGCCGTCTCCCTCCTGCAGCAGGGCCGCGTCGACGCGACGATCAACGACGAGCTCACCTTCCTCGACTACGTGAACACGACGCCCGACGCGGCCATCGAGGTCGCCGCCGAGACCGACGACCCGTCGCTCAGCGCCCTCGCGTTCACGAAGGACAAGCAGGCCCTCGTCGACGCCGTGAACGGCGCGCTCGCGGAGCTGCGCGAGGAGGGCGTGCTCGCCGAGCTCGGCGAGAAGTACTTCGGCGCCGACGTCTCCGAGTAGGTGAGCCCGTCACCGGATAGGGTGGCGGCGCGGCGGATGCCGCCGGAGGGAGGCTCCCCGTGAACGAGGACCTGCAGCTCTTCCTGGAGTCGTTCTGGCCCATCGTCTGGGGCGGCATCACGGGGACCATCCCGCTCGCGCTCATCTCGTTCGCGATCGGACTCGTGCTCGCGCTCGGCGTCGCGCTCATGCGGCTGTCGCGGAACCGCGTGGTCTCGGGCATCGCCCGGTTCTACGTGTCGGTCATCCGCGGCACGCCGCTGCTCGTGCAGCTGTTCGTGATCTTCTACGGCCTCCCCGCGGTCGGCGTCGTGATCGACCCGTGGCCGAGCGCGATCGCGGCGTTCTCGCTGAACGTGGGCGGGTACGCGGCCGAGGTCATCCGCGCCGCCATCCTGTCGGTGCCGAAGGGCCAGTGGGAGGCGGGCTACACGATCGGGATGTCGCACGCGAAGACCCTGCGGCGCATCATCCTGCCGCAGGCCGCGCGCGTCTCGGTGCCGCCGCTCTCGAACACGTTCATCTCGCTCGTGAAGGACACGTCGCTCGCGTCGCTCATCCTCGTGACCGAGCTGTTCCGGGTGGCGCAGCAGATCGCGGCGTTCAGCCAGCAGTTCATGCTGCTCTACCTCGAGGCCGCGCTCATCTACTGGCTGTTCTGCCTCGCGCTGTCGTCGGGGCAGAATGCCCTCGAGAGGAGGCTCGACCGCCATGTCGCACACTGATCCGGCTCGCGACGGCGACGCCGACGACGGTGACCGCACGGATGCCGCGGGCGGCGACGCCCTCGCACCCGAGACGCCCGCCGACCACACGATGGTGCTCACCGCGCGCGGCATCCGCAAGTCGTTCGGGAGGAACGACGTGCTGCGCGGCGTCGACCTCGAGGTGCGCCGCGGCGAGGTCGTCGCCCTCATCGGACCCAGCGGCTCGGGCAAGACGACCGTGCTCCGCTCGCTCAACGGACTCGAGACGCCCGACGCGGGGACGATCGCGGTCGACGGCGGTCCGTCCATCACGTTCGGCGCGCCCGTGCCGAAGGCCGACCGGTTCGCGCTGCGCGACCGCTCGGCGATGGTGTTCCAGCACCACAACCTCTTCCCGCACATGACGGTGCTGCAGAACGTCATCGAGGGGCCGACGCAGGTGCAGCGCGTGCCGAAGGCGAAGGCGATCGCCGAGGCCGAGGCGCTGCTCGCCCGCGTGGGACTCGCCGAGAAGCGGGACGCCTACCCGTTCGAGCTCTCGGGTGGCCAGCAGCAGCGCGTCGGCATCGTGCGCGCGCTCGCGCTGAAGCCCATGCTGCTGCTCTTCGACGAGCCGACCAGCGCGCTCGACCCCGAGCTGGTCGGCGAGGTGCTCGCGGTCATCAAGGAGCTCGCCGAGGAGGGCTGGACGATGGTCATCGTGACGCACGAGCTCGGGTTCGCGCGCCAGGTGGCCGACGAGGTGCTGTTCCTCGACGGCGGCATCGTCGTCGAGCAGGGTCCGCCGTCGCGGCTCTTCACCGCGCCGCGCGAGGAGCGCACGCGCCGCTTCCTCGACCGCATCCTGCGGCCGTTCGACTGAGTCGCCGCTCCGCGTGTCCGCCCGAGCGCCCTCGGGGACGCGGGGCGTAGCGTTGACGCATGGCCGCCCGCACCCCCGGAGTCACCGCTCCGGGTGCGCGGGCCCGCGCGGAACCGGCTCCGGAGCCCCGTGTCCCGGGCATGCGGCAGCGGCGCGCGCTCGGCGTCTTCCGCGTGCTCATCGCCGCGATCGAGGTCGTGGCGCTCATCGGCAACTACGAGTACGTGCTCGGATTCCGCTTCTTCGCGACCGCGAACTTCTTCAGCTACTTCACGATCCAGTCGGCGATGCTCGCCGTCGCGACGCTCGGCATCGCCGCCGCCTACGCCCTGCTCGCGCCGAACGACCCGCCGTGGCTCGGCATCCTGCGCACCATGGTGACGGCGTACCTGCTCGTCTCGGGCATCGTGTTCGCCCTCATCGTGAGCCAGGCGTCGACGCGCGACTACCGCGTCGACGTGCCCTGGTCGGACACCCTGCTGCACTGGGTCGTCCCGGCGCTCGCCGTCATCGCGTGGACCACCGACAGCATCATGGCCGTGAACCCGCCCGTGCCGTGGTCGACGGTCGGCTGGGTGCTGGTCTTCCCGTCGCTCTGGCTGCCGTACACGCTCTGGCGCGGCGCCGACGTGGGCTGGTACCCGTACTTCTTCCTCGACGAGGCGCAGGTCGGCGGCGCACTGGGCGTCGCGCTCTACTGCGCGCTCGTGCTGGTGATCTTCGTGGCGGTCACGGCCGTGCTCGTCGCCGTCAACCGGGCGCTGTGGCGTAGGGCGCGAGCCCGGCGAGGATCACCTCGAGGAACTCCCGATCGTCGAGCGCTTCCAGTCGAGGTGCCTGCCCCGCGGCGATGACGCCCACGAGGATCGGCTCGCCCGTCTCCCGTCCGACGTCGAGCCAGGCGGCGACGGGGGAGGGCGTCCCCACGAGCGTGAGCACGTCGGGCACGGATGCCGCGGGCCCGACGGGTGCCGCATCGCCCGCGGCATCCGCCACGCCGTCGCCACCGACGCCGCCCTCAGCCTCCGCAGTGCCGCCGGCGCGCCAGAACGGCTCGTCGAACCGCAGCCAGACCATGTCGATCGCGCCCATCTCGAGCACGGCGATCGCGCGCTGGTGGGCGTACGGCAGCGCGGGCGAGAACCGGAGGGTGTCGGACTTCAGCACCCCGAGCGGAACCGTCACGATCGCGCGGTCGACCGTCAGCGACTCGCCCGAGTCGAGCCGGAGGCTCACTCGGGTGTCGTCGTAGGCGATTCGGGTCACGACGCTCGAGACGGCGATGTCGACCTGGTCGGCGAGTCCGTCGAGCAGGTCCGAGAGGCGTCCGGTCACGAGGCGCGAGCCGGGCGGGAACGCCGTGGTCGGGGCCGTGCGCGCGGACACCCGGTTCGACGGCGCGCCCGTCGCGGGCTGTACCCCGCTCGAGATGGTGTGCGCGAGCCACGACGCCGGGCTCACGCCGTCGGGGCCCGGGTCCTGCGAGAGCGGGACGACGCCCGACTGCACGAGCGCGTCCGCGAGCGAGACGTCGCGGGGCGCGGCCTCGGCCCAGGCGCGCGCGGTGTCCACGGCCTCGTCGCCCGTCGGCGGGATCGCCACGACGACGCCATCGGCCGTACGTGCCTCGACCACGCCGTCGAACGTCAGGGTGTCGACGGATGCCGCGCCGAGCGCCTCCGCGAGCGGCTCCTCGTCGGGCACCAGCACGGGGCCGAGCTCGACCGGCCGGTCGAACCCGTCGGCGTCGACCGACCACACGCGGCCGCCCGCGCGGTCGCGCGCCTCGACGACGACGACCTCGAAGCCCTCCTCGACGAGGTGCACGGCCGCCGTGAGCCCGGCCATGCCGGCGCCGATCACGGCGATGCGCTCACCGGGCTCCGCGGTCCGGGCGAGCTGCTCGGCGGCGGCGAGTCCCGAGTCGCGCGCGCCGGTGATCGTGCCCGGCGCGTCGGGGGAGCAGGCCTCGCCGGCGATCCAGAGCCGGTCTTCGACGGGTTCGGCGAGCGACGCCCGCAGCTCTGGGGTCGTTCCGACGCCGTCGAACGAGAACGCGCCGCGCGCGAACGGGTCGGAGCTCCAGCTCGAGCGCCGCATCGCCGTGGGCACGGGCACGCCGTCGGGCACCGCGGGCGTCGGCGTCGGGGTGGGCGACGGCGTCGGGCTCACGGTCGGCGAGCCGGTCGGGTTCGGCTGGCCCCAGGTGCAGCTCGAGAGGGCGACGGCGGCGATCCCCGAGAGCGACGCGGCGAGGAAGGTTCGCCGGGCCATGCCGCCGGACCCCGCCCGAGACTCCATGGGATTCAGGCTAGTCGACGGGTTCTCCGCCGATTGATGCGGGCACGCAGCCGACAGCGCAGGATAAGTGCACCCGGGTCCGCCTCCGGGGGACCATGGCGCCCGATCTCCTGCGTTGTGAGGGCGCGGACGTGCTCAGCCGGCGGACACGTACCCGTCGGCCACGTCGAGCGCCTCGTCGATCACGTCGAGGCCGCGCACGAGCTCGTCCTCGGTGATGACGAGCGGCGGCGCGACGTGCATCCGGTTGAAGTGGACGAACGGCCAGAGACCGGCCCGCTTGCACGCGGCCGCGACGGCCGCCATCGGCGCGGCATCCGCCCCCGAGGCGTTGAACGGCACGAGCGGCGCGCGCGTCGCGGCATCCGACACCAGCTCGATGGCCCAGAACAGCCCGAGGCCGCGCACCTCGCCGACCGACGGATGCCGCTCGGCCATCGCCCGCAGGCGCGGCCCGACGACGCGCGAACCGAGGTCGCGCACGCGCTCGAGGATCCCGTCGCGTTCGAACACCTCGAACGTCGCGACGCCCGCCGCGCACGCGAGCGGGTGGCCTGAGTACGTGAGGCCGCCCTGGAACGACACCGTGTCGAAGTGCGCCGCGATGCGCTGCGAGATGACGACGCCGCCGAGCGGCACGTAGCCCGAGTTCACGCCCTTCGCGAAGGTGATGAGGTCGGGGGTCACGCCGAAGTGGTTCACCGCGAACCACTCGCCGACGCGGCCGAAGCCGACCATGACCTCGTCGGCGATGTAGACGATGCCGTACCGGTCGGCCAGCGCGCGCACGCCCTGCAGGTAGCCGGGCGGCGGCACGAGCACGCCGTTCGTGCCCACGACCGTCTCGATGATGATCGCGGCGATCGTGGACGCGCCCTCGAGCGTGATGACCTGCTCGAGGTGCGCGAGCGCGCGCTCGGTCTCCTGCTCGGGCGTCTCGGCGTGGAACGACGAGCGGTACGGGTACGGCCCGAGGAAGTGCGCGACGCTGCCGTCGCTCGGCTCGTTCGCCCAGCGGCGCGGGTCGCCCGTGAGCGAGATCGCCGTCGCGGTGCCGCCGTGGTAGCTGCGGTACATCGAGAGCACCTTGCGGCGGCCGGTGACCGCTCGCGCCATGCGCACGGCGTACTCGTTGGCGTCGGCGCCGCCGTTCGTGAAGAACACCTTGTCGAGGTCGCCGGGCGCGACCTCGGCGATGCGGCGGGCGAGCTCGCCGCGCACGTCCGAGGCCATCGACGGCTGGATCGTCGCGAGGCGTCCGGCCTGCTGCTGGATCGCCGCGACGAGGTCGGGGTGCTGGTGCCCGAGGTTGAGGTTCACGAGCTGGCTCGAGAAGTCGAGGTACGCGTTGCCCGCGTAGTCCCAGAACGTCGAACCCTCGCCCGCCGCGATGGGCAGCGGGTCGATGAGGGCCTGCGCGCTCCACGAGTGGAACACGTGGCCGCGGTCGTCGGCGCGCACCTGCGCGTCGGCCGCGAGGTCGGGCAGCGGATGCCGCGTGCCGCTCCGGTCGACGTGCGTCGCGGTGTCGATCAGGGTGTCGGTCATTCGGGGTCTCCGATCAGTGGTTGCTCGGGAAGCCGAGGTTGACCTGCGACTCCGACGGGTCGGGCCAGCGCGTCGTGACGACCTTCGAGCGCGTGTAGAAGTGCACCGACTCGGGGCCGTAGATGTGCGAGTCGCCGAAGAGGGAGTTCTTCCAGCCGCCGAACGAGTAGGCACCGATCGGCACGGGGATCGGCACGTTGACGCCGACCATGCCGACCTCGATGTCGAACTCGAACTGACGGGCCGTGCCGCCGTCGCGCGTGAAGACGGCGACGCCGTTCGCGAAGTCGTTCGCGTTGATGAGCTCGACGGCCTCCTCGTAGGACTCGACGCGCACGACCGACAGCACCGGGCCGAAGATCTCGTCGTCGTAGACCTTCATGCCGGGCTTCACGTGGTCGACGAGCGAGGTGCCGACGAAGAAGCCGTCGCCCTCGAATGCCTGCAGCGTGCCGTCGACGACGACCGTCGCACCCTCGGCCGCGGCGCCCGTCACGTACGACGCCACCTTGTCGCGGTGCTCGCGCGTGATGAGCGGGCCCATCTCGCTCGCCGGGTCGGTGCCGTCGCCGATCTTCAGCGTCGCCATCCGATCGGCCACCTTCGCGACGATCGCGTCGGCGACCTGGTCGCCCACCGCGACGAGCACCGACACGGCCATGCAGCGCTCGCCGGCCGAGCCGTACGCGGCCGACACGGCGGCGTCGGCCGCGGCGTCGAGGTCGGCGTCGGGCATCACGACCATGTGGTTCTTCGCACCGCCGAGTGCCTGGACGCGCTTGCCGTTCTCGGATGCGCGGCGGTAGATCGACCGGGCGATGGGCGTCGAGCCGACGAACGAGACCGCGCGAACGTCGGGCGAGTCGAGGATCGCGTCGACCGCGACCTTGTCGCCGTGCACGACGTTCAGCACGCCGTCGGGCAGTCCGGCCTCCTGGAAGAGCTTGGCCAGGAAGATCGCGGCGCTCGGGTCCTTCTCCGACGGCTTCAGCACGACGGTGTTGCCGCAGGCGATCGCCGAGGCGACCATCCAGAGCGGCACCATGACCGGGAAGTTGAACGGCGTGATGGCGCCGACGACGCCGACCGGCTGCTTGGCCTGGTGCACGTCCACGCCGCGCGCGACCTGCTCGGAGCGCTCGCCCTTCAGCAGGTGCACCAGCCCGGCGGCGAACTCGACGTTCTCGATGCCCCGGCTGATCTCACCCTTCGCGTCGGAGAGGACCTTGCCGTGCTCGTTCGTGAGGATCGCGGCGAGTTCGTCCTGGCGCTCGACGAGGAGATGCCGGAGCTTGAAGAACACGTCCGCGCGCTTGATGAGCCCCGTGGCGCGCCAACCGGGCAGCGCGGCCTTCGCGGCGGCGATCGCCTCGTCGACCTCGGCGGTCGAGGCGAAGGCGACGCGACGCGACACCTCGCCGGTGGCGGGGTTGAAGACGGGACCGGTGCGGTCGGCGCCGCCGACCTCGCGGCCGGCGACGAAGTGACGGACGAGGGCGGTCTCGCGCTCGTCGACGACCTCGCGGTCGACGGCGTCTTGGACGAGGCTCATGGCGCTCCTTCGGTTGGTTCGTGACGACGGGATCCTCGACACCGCATCGACGGACGCGCGTGCCGACGGACCGCACGGTCGGACAGATCGACCGAGTTCGTCTAAGCTGGCGTTCCCAAGTCTTACAGAGGCAGAGAGGCCCGAGAGATGGCAGACCGTCGCGAAGACGTTCCGAACCATACGGATCGTCCGAACGGCATCGGGGAACAGCGCGGCGACGCCGGACTGCCCACCGTGCGCGAGATCCTGACCCTCGAGGCCGTCGCGCAGGGCCTGCCCGAGGTGCTCGCAAGCGACGACGCGCTCGACGCGCGGGTGCGCTGGGTGCACGCGTCCGACAGCGCCGGCGTGGCCCGCCTGCTGAACGGCGGCGAGCTGCTGCTCTCGACCGGATCGGGCTGGCCGACGGAGCCGGCCGACCTCGAGTCGTTCATCGCTGGGCTCGTGGACGTGGGCGTCGCGGGCCTGGTGCTCGAGCTCGGCGTGCACTACCGCTACGTCCCCGCGGTCGTCGAGCAGTCCACCCGCGAGCGCGGCCTCGCCCTCGTCGCGCTGCACCGCGAGGTGAAGTTCGTGACGCTCACCGAGGCCGTGCACAGCCGCATCATCTCCGAGCAGACCGAGGCGTTGCGGGCGCGCGACGAGGTGCGCGAGCGGTTCACGGCGCTGAGCCTGCGCGGCTCGCCCGCGGACTTCATCGTGCACCAGCTCGCGCAGACGCTCGGCGCCGCGGTCGTGCTCGAGAACCTCGCGCACGAGGTGGTCGCGGCCGAGGTGCCGCCCGCCGCCGAGGCGGGGCTCTTCGCCGACTGGGAGGCGCGCTCGCGCGCGGCGCATCGCGACGACGAGCAGCGCCGACGCGCCGGCGTGCCCGCCGGCGCCGACGCGTGGCTCATCGTGCCCGTCGAGGCCCGCGGCATCCGCTGGGGGCACCTCATCGCGCTGCCGGGACCGGCGCACCCCGCCGGCCGCGTGAGCGTGCTCGAGCAGGGCGCGATCGCGCTGGCGCTCGGACGGCTCGCCGATGGCGCCGACGAGTGGACGCGCATCGGCCGGCAGCGGCTCGTCGACGCGCTGCTCGAGGGGCGGTTCGCCGGCGTCGCCGGGGCATCCGCCCGACTCGAGGCGGCCGGGCTGCCGGTGACCGGCGCTCGGCTGTACGGCATCGTCGCGACGGGTCCGGCGATCCCCGACGGTGCAGCGGATGCCGCGGCGCGCGCCCTCGGCGGCCGGGCGATCGACGGCGTGGCGCCCGGTGCGACGGTGACGCGGTCGGCACGGGTGGTGCTGATGTCGCTGCCCGGGACGCTGTCGGATGCCGCCGCGAGCCGGTTCGCGTCGGACCTCGTGGGCGGCGACGCGGCATCCGCCGACCGGCTCGTCGTGTCGATCGGCTCGGTCGCCGACGGACTCGACGGGCTGCTCGGCTCGGTGCAGGAGGCGACCGACCTCTCGCGCGGGGCGCGCCCGCGCGGGGTGCGTGGCGCGGTGCTGCGGCGCGCCGACGAGCGACCGCTCATGCGGCTCGTGACGTCGCTGCGCGACGACCACCGGCTGCTGCGGCACAGCGAGCGGATGCTGCAGCCCCTCATCGAGTACGACCTCGCGCGCGACGGCGACCTGCTGCACGTGCTCGGCGCGGTGCTCGCGCATCCGGGCAATCGCACGGCGGCGGCCACGGCGAGCCACCTGTCGCGGTCGGTGTTCTACCAGCGGCTCGCCCTGATCGGCGACCTGCTCGGTGCCGATCTCGACGACGGCGAGACGCTCACGGGCCTGCACCTCGCGCTGCTCGTGCGCCGCAG
>CBFGWW010000008.1:0-29730 GCA_965652625.1 uncultured Agromyces sp. | reverse complement strand
TCGAGGCCATCAAGGGCCTGCCGCTCGAGAAGGACCTCGTCGTCGACATGGAGCCGTTCTTCGCGAGCTACCGCGAGGTGCAGCCGTTCCTCATCGCGAACTCGAAGCCCGAGCCCGGCAAGGAGCGCATCCAGTCGATCGCCAAGCGCGAGATCTTCGACGACACCACGAAGTGCATCCTCTGCGCGGCGTGCACCTCGTCGTGCCCCGTGTTCTGGACCGACGGGCAGTACTTCGGCCCCGCCGCCATCGTCAACGCGCACCGGTTCATCTTCGACTCGCGCGACGACGCGGCATCCGTGCGCCTCGACATCCTCAACGACAAGGAGGGCGTGTGGCGCTGCCGCACGACCTTCAACTGCACCGACGCGTGCCCCCGCGGCATCGAGGTGACGAAGGCCATCGCCGAGGTGAAGCAGGCGATCATGCGCGGCAAGCCCTGACGCGACATCCCTGACGCGACCCGCTCGCTGACGACGAGGGGCCGGTGCACGTCGCACCGGCCCCTCGCGCATGCTCGCGGCATCCGGCGCACCTGATCGCTACGCTGGGGGACGTGAGCGAGCCCACCCCCGCCGGCCGTGGTCGAAGCCGACGCCGCGGGTCGGATGCCGCGAAGGCGCGCGGCGCGACGGACGCCGCCGTGCCCGCGGCGGCGAGCGCGGTCGTGAGCTCCGCTGCCGCGACCACCGCGGCGGCGACCGGCGTGCCCGCGGCCGCGCCCTCGACGCCCGAGGTCGCCGGCGGCCCGCCGAGCACGAAGGGCCGCTTCGAGGAGTTCGGCGAGCAGACCCGCCAGCGTTTCGAGCCGCAGATCGCCACGGTGACGAACCTCACCGAGAAGACGATGGCCCTGTTCCCCGTGCGGGTCTGGCGGCTCTTCCTGGCACGGAACGGGTTCCTGCTCTCCGCGGGGATGAGCTACCAGGCCCTCTTCGCGATCTTCGCGGCGGTCTACATCGTGTTCGCGGTCGCCGGCATCTGGCTCACCGGCAACCCCGACACCCTCGATGCGTTCATCACGCTGCTGAACTCGTATGCGCCGGGCCTCGTCGGCGACGACGGCATCATCTCGACCGAGGACCTCACCGCGATCGCGACGACCAGCACCAGCCTGTTCGGCCTCACGGGCGCGGTGGCGCTCGTCGGCCTCATCTGGACCGCGATCGACTGGATCACCTACTCCCGCCTCGCCGTGCGGAGCATCTTCGGCCTGCCGAAGGACACGAGCGCGTACGTGCTGCTGAAGTCGCGCGACTTCCTCGTCGGCCTGGCGTTCGGCACCATCCTGATCCTCGCGACCGCGCTCTCGGTCGCCGCGACCTCGTTCTTCGGGTGGCTCACGGGACTCATGGGCCTGCCGGCGGACTCGGGCTGGTCGGAGGCGCTGGTGCAGGGCGGGTCGATGGTCGTCGTGTTCGCCATCGACACCCTCGCGCTGGCCGTGCTGTTCCGGTTCCTGTCCGCGGCGGCCATGCCGTGGCGGCGCATGTGGGTCGGATCGCTGCTCGGGTCCGCCGCGCTCACGCTGCTGCAGCTGCTCAGCGGCCTCATCGTCGCCGGGGCCACCAAGAACCCGCTGCTCGCGACGTTCGCCGTCTTCATCGGCCTGCTGCTCTGGTTCCGCGTGATCAGCATCATCATCCTCGTCGCGGCCGCCTGGATCGCGGTCGAGGCCTTCGACGCGCACGAGACACTGCGGATCGTCAGCCCCGAGGAGCTGGCCGCAGAGGAGAAGGCACGCGAGGAGGACGCGCTCGTCACCGCCGCCCGCGTGCGGGTGCGCGAGGCGGAGCGCGCGGTCGCCGCCGCGAGCTGGTACGAGCGGGTTCCGGCCCGGCGCCGCCTCTCGAAGGCGCAGGCCGAGCTCGCCGCCGCGGAGGCCGCGATCGGCCCCCGGCCGGCGAAGAGGAACGTCGGAGGCCTCCCCTAGGATCGAAGGCATGCCCCCCGCGAAACCGCTCCGTGTCGTCAGCGCCAACGTCAACGGGATCCGGGCCGCATACCGCCGCGGCATGGGCGAGTGGCTCGTCGCGCGCGACGTCGACATCCTCGCGATGCAGGAGGTCCGCGCCACCACCGAAGACGTCCAGGCCCTGCTCGGCGACGAGTGGGACATCCTGCACGATCCGGCCACGGCGAAGGGCCGCGCCGGCGTCGCCATCGCGAGCCGCAATCGCGCGAGCATCCACCGCGTGGAGCTCGGCGCACCCGACTTCGACAGTGCGGGCCGCTGGCTCGAGGCCGACTACGAGGTGGGCGATCGCGTCGTCACGGTCGTGAGCGCCTACGTGCACTCGGGTGAGGCCGACACCCCCAAGCAGGTCGAGAAGTACCGCTTCCTCGACGCCATGGAGGCACGGCTGCCCCAGCTCGCCGCCCACTCCGAGCTCGCCGTCGTCGTGGGCGACCTCAACGTCGGGCACCGCACGCTCGACATCCGCAACTGGAAGGGCAACGTGAAGCGGGCCGGCTTCCTGCCCGACGAGCGCGCGTACTTCGATCGGTTCGTCGGCGCAGAAGACGCCGACGACTACAACCGGGGCGCCGGGCTCGGCTGGGTCGACGTCGGGCGCCGCTTCGCCGGTGAGGTCGACGGTCCCTACTCGTGGTGGTCATGGCGGGGCAAGGCGTTCGACAACGACACGGGCTGGCGCATCGACTACCAGCTCGCCACCCCTGCGCTCGCCGACGCCGCCGTCGCCTACGCGATCGACCGTGCCGATGCCTACGACGCCCGATGGTCCGACCACGCTCCCGTCGTCGTCGACTACGCCATCTGACTCCACCGCTGACAAGGACTCCCACCGCATGAACGCCTCCCGTCCCGTCGTCTTCTCCGGCATGCAGCCGTCGAGCGACTCGCTCCACCTCGGCAACTACCTCGGCGCGCTCGTCAACTGGGTCGCCCTCCAAGACGACCACGACCCCATCTACTGCGTGGTCGACCTGCACGCGATCACCGTGCCCCAGGAGCCGGCGGCCCTCCGCGAGGCGACTCGCCGCACCGCGGCCCAATACCTCGCCGCGGGCGTCGACCTCGACCGCTCCACGCTCTTCGTGCAGTCGCAGGTGCCGGCGCACGCCGAGCTCGCCTGGGTGCTCGGCACGCTCACGGGCTTCGGCGAGGCGAGCCGCATGACGCAGTTCAAGGACAAGTCGGCGAAGCAGGGCACGGATGCCACGACGGTCGGCCTGTTCACGTACCCGGTGCTCATGGCGTCCGACATCCTGCTCTACGACACGCAGCTCGTGCCCGTCGGCGACGACCAGCGCCAGCACCTCGAGCTCACGCGCGACCTCGCGGGCCGCTTCAACTCGCGCTTCGGCGAGACCTTCGTCGTGCCCGAGGCGCTCATCCCCAAGGAGTCGGCGCGCATCTACGACCTGCAGGAGCCCACGGCCAAGATGTCGAAGTCGGCGCAGTCCGAGGCCGGCCTCGTGAAGGTCATGGACGACCCCGCCGTCACCGCGAAGAAGTTCCGCAGCGCGGTCACCGACACGGGTCGCGAGGTGCGCTACGACCTTCGGGAGAAGCCCGGCATCTCGAACCTCCTCGACATCCTCGCGGCGACCACCGGGCGACCGATCCCCGAGCTCGAGGCCGAGTACGACGGTCGCGGCTACGGCGACTTCAAGAAGGACGTGGCCGATGCCGTGGTCGAGCGGCTGGCGCCCATCCGCACCCGCACGCTCGAGCTCCTCGAAGACCCGGCCGAGCTCGACCGCCTGCTCGCGATCGGCGCCGAGAAGGCGAGCGAGCGCGCCGAGCGGATGCTGCGCACGGTCTACGACCGGGTCGGCTTCGTCCGCCGAGGCTGACGTGCGCCCGGTCGCCCTCCGCACGCGACGGCTCGTGCTCGACGAGCCCATGCCGTACGACGCCGAAGCGGTGACCCGGTACTGCCAGGATCCCCTGTTCGAGCAGTACCTGACGACGCCGTGGCCCTACCGCCGCGCCGACGCCGACGCGTTCCTCGGCGTGCACGTGCCCGAGTCGTGGGCGACCGGCGCCGAGCTCACGTGGGCGCTGCGACTCGCCCACGGCAGCCGGCTCCTCGGCGTCATCAGCGTGCGGTCGGGCGAGCACGAGATCGGCTACTGGATCGGCGCGGAGCACCGCGGCGCCGGCTTCATGAGCGAGGCGGCGATCGCCGTGGCCGAATGGGCGCTGGGCGGCGGCATCCGTCACGCGACCTCGCTGCGCTGGCGGGCGGTCGAGGGCAACGTGGCGTCGGCGAAGGTGGCCCGCGCGGCGGGCTTCCTCCGCGTGCATCCCGAGGACGCCACGCTGCCGACGCGCGACGGCACGGGGCGCCTTCCCGCATGGCATGCGGTACGCACGGCGCCGGCCGACCCCGCCGCGTTCGCGAGCTGGAGCGACATCCTCGGGGAGGCCGCGTGACCGGCGGCTCGCCCGTCGTGCTGTTCGACCTCGACGACACGCTCATGGCGCACCGCGAGGCGGTCGCCGCCGGCATCGTCCGCTACATGCGCGAGCGCGCCTACGAGGGCGACGAGGAGGTCGCGGCGCGACGGTGGCACGAGCTCGAGGAGGAGCACTACCTGGCGTACCTCGGCGGGGCGCTGAGCTTCGAGGGCCAGCGGAGGGCGCGTGCCGCGGCCTTCGCGCGCGAGTTCGGCGAGGAGCTCGACGACGTCGACGCCGGCGCGTGGTTCGCCGAGTACTTCGAGCGCTACCGCGACTCGTGGGCGCTGCACGACGACGTGCTCCCGGCGTTCGAGGCCCTCGCCGCCGGCCTGCCGGGCGTCCGGTTCGGGATCGTCACGAACGGCGAGCTCGAGTTCCAGACCGCGAAGATCGTGCGGCTCGCCCTGCACGGCCGGGTCGAGCACGTCGTGGCGTCGGGCGAGCTCGGCGTCACGAAGCCCGACCGGGCCATCTTCGACGCGGCGGTCGATCGGTTCCGCATGACCGGTCCCGTGTCGGGCGCCGCGTACATCGGCGACCGACTGCGCACCGACGCCATCGGCGCCGCCCGCGCCGGGCTCATCGGCGTCTGGGTGAACCGCACGGGCACCACGCCCGATGCCGACGCCGCGGCCGAGGCGCGCGAGTCGGGCGTGCTCGAGGTGCACGGGCTCGACGAGCTCGCTCCCCTGCTCGTGCCGCGGCTGGCGCGCTGACCGTGGCACGTTGACATGAACTGACGGCGGCACGTCGACATGAGGAACGGGTCGGACGCACCCCCATGCGTCCGACCCGTCATCCCACCGTACCTGCGGTGAGGCCTACAGGACGTCCTCGTCCACCCAGTCGAGGGTCTTCGAGACGGCCTTCTTCCAGTTGCGGTCGAGTCGCTCGCGCTCGCCCGCCTCCATCGCGGGCTCCCAGCGGCGGTCCTCCTGCCAGTTCGCCCGGAGCTCGTCGAGCCCAGACCAGAACCCGACCGCGAGGCCGGCGGCATAGGCCGCGCCGAGCGCCGTCGTCTCGGCGACGACCGGACGCACGACGGGCACGCCGAGGATGTCGGCCTGGAACTGCAGCAGCGTGTCGTTCGCGGTGGCCCCACCGTCGACGCGCAGCTCCGAGAGGTCGATGCCCGCGTCGGCGTTCACCGCCTCGACCACGTCGCGGGTCTGGAACGCGATCGCCTCGAGCGCGGCACGGGCGATGTGGCCCTTGTTCACGTAGCGGGTGAGGCCCACGAGGGCGCCGCGCGCGTCGGGCCGCCAATAGGGCGCGAACAGGCCCGAGAACGCCGGCACGAAGTACGCGCCGCCGTTGTCCTCGACGCCCTTCGCGAGGTCCTCGACCTCCGCCGCCGATGAGATGAGGCCGAGGTTGTCGCGCAGCCACTGGATCAGCGAACCGGTGACCGCGATCGAGCCCTCGAGCGCGTAGTGCACCGGCTCGTCGCCGAGCTTGTAGCCCACCGTGGTGAGCAGCCCGTTGCGCGAGTGCACGATCTCCTCGCCCGTGTTGAAGATGAGGAAGTTGCCCGTGCCGTAGGTGTTCTTGGCCTCACCGGCGTCGAACGCGGCCTGGCCGAAGGTCGCGGCCTGCTGGTCGCCGAGGATGCCGGCGATCGGCGTCTCGCGCAGCAGCGAGTGCTCGTTCGCGACGCCGTAGACCTCCGACGACGACCGGATCTCGGGGAGCATCGAGCGCGGCACGCCGAACGCGGCGAGGATCTCGTCGTCCCACTCGAGGGTCTCGAGGTCCATGAACATCGTGCGGCTCGCGTTCGTGACATCCGTCGCGTGCACGCCGCCCTCGACACCGCCCGTGAGGTTCCAGAGGACCCAGGTGTCGGTCGTGCCGAAGAGCAGGTCGCCGGCCTCGGCCTTCTCGCGTGCGCCGGGCACGTTCTCCAGGATCCACACGATCTTGGTGCCCGAGAAGTAGGTGGCGAGCGGCAGCCCGACCTGCTCCTTGAACCGCTCCACGCCGCCGTCGGCCGCGAGCCGGTCGACGATGGCCTGCGTGCGCGTGTCCTGCCAGACGATCGCGTTGTAGACCGGCTCGCCGGTCGTGCGATCCCAGACCACCGCGGTCTCGCGCTGGTTCGTGATGCCGACCGCGGCGATGTCGTGCCGCGTCAGGTTCGCCTTGCCGAGGGCCTGGCCGATGACCTCACCCGTGTTGCGCCAGATCTCGGCGGGATCGTGCTCGACCCAGCCGGCCTTGGGGAAGATCTGCTCGTGCTCGAGCTGCCCGGTCGAGACGATCGATCCGGCCTTGTCGAAGATGATCGCGCGCGACGAGGTGGTGCCCTGGTCGATCGCGAGGACGTAGTCAGCCATCTGAGAACTCCGTTGCTGTCAGTGAATGGGTGATGCGGGTGGGTGGGGTGGGCGGATGCCGCGGCTCAGCCGAGGAGCGGCAGGACCGGGATCGCGACCCAGCCGGCGAGCAGGCCGCCGATGATCGGGCCGACGACGGGCACCCACGAGTAGGACCAGTCGCTGCCGCCCTTGCCCGTGATCGGGAGGATGGCGTGCGCGATGCGCGGGCCGAGGTCGCGGGCGGGGTTGATGGCGTAGCCGGTCGGGCCGCCGAGGGAGGCGCCGATGCCGATCACGAGGAGGGCGACGGGCAGTGCGCCGAGCGAGGCGAGGCCCGACGCGTCGCCCTGGCGCCCGAAGCCGATGACGACGAACACGAGCACGAACGTGCCGATGATCTCGGTGACGAGGTTCCAGCCGTAGGACCGGATGGCGGGGCCGGTCGAGAACACGCCGAGCTTGTTGGCGGCCTGGGGCTCGGCGTCGAAGTGCTGCTTGTAGGCGAGCCAGGCGACGACGGCGCCGAGGAACGCGCCGAGCAGCTGCGCGCCGATGTAGGTGAGCACCGAGACGACGTCCACCGGCACGCCCGTGCCGAACGCGGGATTGCCGAACTCGGTCGCGCCGTTCGCGACGAGGCCGAGCGTGACGGCCGGGTTGAGGTGCGCACCCGACGCGTACGACACGATGACGCCGGCGAACACCGCCAGGCCCCAGCCGAAGTTCACCATGAGGAACCCGCCGTTGAAGCCCTTGTTCTTCGCGAGCGCGACGTTGGCGACGACGCCGCAGCCGAGCAGCACGAGCATGGCCGTGCCGACGAGTTCCGAGAGGAACACGATTCCGAGATTGTCCACGTTGACCTTCCTTCAGGGGTGCGGGCGCGCCGAATGACGCGCCCGAGGACCGGGAGTGAGCGTGCTCGTGTCCCGGGATGATCACCGGGCGCCGCGGCTGCGATCAGCCGGCCGCCCCGATGAACGGTATCCGCCGAAACGCCCGATGACGGGGGTTTCGCCGTGCACATCCGTGCAGATTCGGCGGCGTCAGCCGGCGGCGACGACCTCGGGGATCGCCACGCCGTGCCGCTCGGCGAGCGCGCGACGCGCCTGCGCGACCTCGGCGCTGCGCCGCTCAGCGTCCCATCCGAGCTCGGCCGCGACGACGTCGGCCAGTTCCTCGAGGAGGGGTGCCGTGACGGCGCCGGTGAACGCCATGCTGGTGCGCCGCTGCACGAGATCGAGGAGGTGCGCGACCCGCTCGTTGCGCACGAGCCAGCCGATCTCGCCCCGCGTGTAGCCCGCGTGGTGCTCGAGGGCGGTGTCCTCCACGCCGTCGATGTCGTCGAGGAGCGCCGCCGCGCGCGTGCCGTACCGGTCGAGCAGCGCCTCGGCGCGCTCGCGGCCGACCTCGTCGGCGTGCCCGACGATCCACACGCGTCGTGCGTCCTCGGTGGTCGGGAAGCCGGCGCCACCGCCGATCGGGAGGCCGGCGGTGGACCGGAGCCGCTCGCGGCCCAGGAGGCCGAGGACCTCGTCGGAGAGGTGCTCGGCCAGTGCCCGGAAGGTGGTCCACTTGCCGCCGACGAGGCTGAGCAGCGTCGTGCCCGGGCGCTCGGCGACCTCGGCCCGCTCGATGCGGTAGTCGCGGCTCACGAAGCCCGGTTGGGTGTCGTCGTGGCGGGGCAGCGGTCGCACGCCCGAGAAGCGGTAGACGATCTGCGAGCGGTCGACGTCGACACCTGGGAAAACGTGCGCGATGAGCTCGAAGAAGTAGTCGACCTCCTCCTCGGTGCACACCGCCGGCTCGCGCATGTCGTGCTCCAGGTCGGTCGTGCCGACCATGACGCGCCCCTTGAGCGGGTAGATGAGGACGATGCGGCCGTCCTCGTGCTCGAAGAAGATCTCGCGTCCGCCGGTCGCCTCGAGCAGCTCGGGGTGGTCGAGCACGATGTGCGAGCCCTTCGTGCCGCCCATGTAGGTCGACGGTCGGCCGAGTCCGGCGTTCGTGAGGTCGGTCCACGGCCCCGACGCGTTGACGACGACGTCGGCGGCGATCGCGAACTCCTCGCCGGTGAGGCCGTCGCGCATGCGCACGCCGTCGGCACCGAGCCCCACGGCCTCGACGTGGTTCACGGCGCGGGCGAGCTGACCGGCGGCGAGGCCGTCGAAGAGCACGTCGAGCGCGAGGCGCTCGGGGTCGTGCATGCTCGCGTCGTAGTAGGTCGCCGTGTAGTTGTGGTCGGGAGTGAGCGCGGGCAGCTCGGCGCGCGATCGACGACGGCCGTGGAACCGGTGCCGCGCCACCGAGCCGCCGTCGCGCGAGAAGGCGTCGTAGATCGTGAGGCCGCTCTTGATGAGCACGGCCCCCCGTTCGGTGGGCTTGCCCTGCCGATGGGTGAGGAACCGCAGCGGGGCGGAGAGGATGCCCGAGAAGGTCGAGAAGATCGGCACGGTCGTCTCGAGCGGCTTCACGTAGTGCGGTGCGAGGCGGATGAGCGCGTTGCGCTCCTGCACCGACTCCTGCACGAGCCGGAACTCGCCGTTCTCGAGGTAGCGGATGCCGCCGTGGATCATGTGCGACGACGCCGACGACGCGCCCGAGACGAAGTCGTCCCGCTCGACGAGCACGACGTCGACGCCCTGCAGCGCGAGGTCCCGGAAGGTGGCGAGGCCGTTGATGCCGCCGCCGATGATGACGACGTCGGCCGTGGGCCGTGCGCGCAGCGCGGCGACCTCGGGGCGCAGCCGTCGGCCGGCGCGATCCTGGCTGGGCGTGGTCGTGGGGTTCGCAGACATCGCTGTCCTCTTCTCGATGCGGTCGATTCTCGATGCGGGATCCGCGGCATCGCCGGGCTTGCGCTGGGCGGGGCCGGTGTGGATGAATACATCGTGGGCACGCTCGCACGCAGTTGCAAGCCGCGTGCACATACGTGCAAGGAGCGACATGGAGACCGAGAACGACCAGCGGGCACCCGAGACCGTCACCGGGAAGACCCGCGACGCCCTCCGGGCCGCCCACCTGTACTACATGCAGGACCTCACGATGGACGCCATCGCACACGAGCTGCACACCTCGCGATCCTCGATCTCCCGCCTGTTGAGCCACGCGCGCGCCAGCGGGCTGGTCGAGATCTCCATCCACTCCCCGCTCGACCTCCCGAGCCGGATCGAGCAGGAGATCCTCGAGCGGCACGAGGTGCGCGCGCATGTGGTGCCCGTGCCCGACCATGCGAGCGACGTCGACCGCCTCGACCGCGTGGCGTTGTCGGCTGCACGGATTCTCGGCCAGTACGTGGACTCGAACCAGATGATCGGCGTCGCCTGGGGATCGACGATGACGGCGATGAGTCGGCACCTCGTGCCGAAGGCGACGCACAACACCGAGATCGTGCAGCTGAACGGCGCCGGGAACCTGCGCACCACCGGCATCCTCTACGCGAGCGAGCTGCTGCGCCGGTTCGGCGACGCGTTCGGTGCGCGCGTGCAGCAGTTCCCCGTGCCGGCGTTCTTCGACGACCCGGCCACCAAGCGCGCGTTCTGGAAGGAGCGGAGCACGCGCCGGCTTCTCGACCTGCAGGCACGGCTCGACGTCGCGATCTTCGGCGTCGGCTCCCCGTTCGCCGAGGTGCCGAGCCACGTCTACCAGGGCGGCTACCTCGAGCGCGCCGACTACGAGGCCCTGAGCCGCGAGGGCGTGGTCGGCGACGTCGCCACGGTGTTCTACCGCACCGACGGCACGAGCGAGGGCATCGCGCTGAACGAACGTGCGACCGGACCCGACTTCTCGGTCCTGCGGCGCGCGCCGCGGCGCATCTGCGTGGTCTCGGGCCGAGCCAAGCTGCCGAGTCTGCGCGGCGCGCTCGCCGCCGGGCTCATCACCGACCTCATCGTCGACGAGGGCACCGCCCGGGCGCTGGTCGAGCCCGAGCCGGGCGGCGCTCGGTCCGCGACGAAATCGTGACCGAACGGCGTCGCTCCGGGAGGTAGCGTGATCCTCGCGGTCGCCCGAACGGCCGCGTGAAAGGACCCCATGCGCCCCGCAGACGCAGCCGAGCCCGAGGTTCAGGAGCCCCCCTCCTCCGAGCACCACGAGCCCGAGCACCACGAGCCCGAGCACCACGAGCCCGAGCACCACCAGCAGCCCGGGCCCGTCCCCGAGCAGGGCATCCCCCAGCAGCCCGCTGCGCCGGCGTCCGCATCCCCGCGCCGCACGGGTCTCATCGTCGCCGGTGCCGTCGCCGGCCTCATCGCCGTCTCCCTCGTCGGGCACCAGCTCGTGGCGAGCGCGGTGCACGCGTGGATCTGGCCGGCCTGGGCAGCCGCCGACACGCGTTTCGACGAGGCGAGCTCCGCATACGAGGAGACGTTCGACCGCAGCGACTCCGCCGTGCAACGCGCGGAGTTCCTCCTCGGCATGGCCACCGGCGACCTGGTGCGGCCCGAGGACCGGACAGCGCTGGAGGAGAGCATCACCGGAGCCCGCGAGGTCCTGGAGGACCGGCCCGCGGCGCCGACGGGCGTGGTCGAGCTCGGGGAGCCCGACTCGATGGCGCCGGCGTGGGAGCGGTACGGCGACCTCTTCGAGCTCGTCGACCTCGTGCCGTCGCGCAACGAGGCGGCGGTGCGGTTCGACGATGCGGCCGAGCAGGTCGCAGCCGGCACGAAGGCGATCGCCGAGGCATCCGAGACCCTGCTGACCGGCACGGAGGAGCTCGCCCGCGCCGCCCTCGATGCGAGCCCGTCCGCGACGTACCAGTACCGGTTCGCGGTCGAGGACGCCCTCGCCGGACTGCGGCACTCGCCGGGCGTGTCCTCCGGCGATGCCGACCGGTTCACCGCGCTCTCCGCCGCCGTCGCGGCCGTCCGCGCATCGCACGCCACCGAGGAGGCGCGCCGCATCGAGCATCCCGTGCGCGCCGAGATCGAGGCGTTCGCCCGGTCGATCGCGTCGGACGTCGAGCTCGAGTTCGCGTGGGCGTACACCGTCGCGGGCCGGTCGAGCGACGCCTGGTACTCCGGCACCGCCGAGTTCAAGCCCGACGGCCAGGGCTGGGGCCTCATCTCGCTGACCGAGAGCATCGAGTCGGAATGGGCGAACGACGTGAACGCGAAGGCCGTGGTCGTGCACGAGGTCGGCCACACGCAGGTGCTCCGCCAGGCGTGCTACGACATCTTCGCCGCCGCGCCCTTCGGCGGCGACCACGAGGTGTGGGCGACGGCATGGGCGATCGGCATGGGCTACGACCTGCCGGGTGCGGGCATCGAGATGTACGGCCGACCGTCGGACGCGCAGATCGAGGCCTCGAAGGCGTGCCGCTGACGCCTGAGCGCATGCCCCGCACGAGGTCGGGCGGGGAATAGTCGGCGCGTCGGCGCGTTGACCTAGAATCGACACGAGAAACGTGCTCCGGGGTCGGTGCAAGTCCGAACCGGCGGTGACAGTCCGCGAGCCGCGAGCGCGGGGTCGAGAGGCCTCGAGCAAGTGGTTGAACCGGTGGAATTCCGGTACCGACGGTGAAAGTCCGGATGGGAGGCGGCACGTGTCGGCCACGCCATGCGTGGTCGACGGCAGATCGCATCGCCGAGCATCCCCGGAGCCCCACCAGACGGGACCGAGATGACCACGGGCGAGCACACCATGGCGGATGCCTCCGCGATGCGCCGCGCCCTCGAGCTCGCCATGCGCGGCCCCGCCACCGGCGTGAACCCGCGCGTCGGCTGCGTCATCCTCTCCCCGCACGGCGACGTGCTCGCCGAGGGATGGCACCGCGGCGCGGGCACCGCGCACGCCGAGGTCGACGCGCTCTCGAGGCTCGCCCCCGGTGCGGCCGAGGGCGCCACCGCCGTCGTGACGCTCGAGCCGTGCAACCACACCGGCCGCACGGGCCCCTGCGCCGAGGCGCTCATCGAGGCCGGCGTGGCCCGCGTCGTGTACGCCGTCGCCGATCCGGGCGACCACGCGGCGGGGGGGGCCGATCGGCTGCGCGCCGCCGGTGTCGAGGTGACCGCCGGCGTGCTCGCCGACGAAGCCGAGGCCGTGCTCGACGACTGGCTGTTCGCCGCCCGGCACCACCGCCCGCACGTGACCGTGAAGTGGGCGTCGACGCTCGACGGCCGCGCGGCCGCCGCCGACGGCACGAGCCGGTGGATCACGGGGGACGCCGCCCGCGCCGACGTGCACCGCCGCCGCGCCGCGGCCGACGCCATCGCCGTCGGCACGGGCACCGTCTTCGCCGACGATCCGGCGCTCACCGCGCGCACGCCCGGCGGCGAGTTCTTCGACGCGCAGCCCGTGCCCGTGGTGTTCGGGCGACGGCCGGTGCCCGCCGAGGCGGCCGTGTCGCGGCATCCGCACGCCCCCGTGTTCCTCGAGGGCGCCGACCTGGCCGCCGACCTCCACGAACTGCAGCGACGGGGGATCCGCTCGCTCTTCGTCGAGGGCGGACCGACCCTCGCGAGCGCGTTCCTCGCGGCCGGCCTCGTCGACGAGGTGCTCGTGTACCTCGCACCCGCCCTGCTCGGCGGACCCCGACTCGCCCTCGGCGACCTCGGCGTGGCGACCATCGCCGACGCCGTGCGCCTCGAACTCGCCGCCGTCGAGCGGCTCGGCGACGACCTCCTGGTCATCGCCCACCCAAGACCGACCGAAGGGAACTGACATGTTCACCGGAATCATCGAGGAGCTCGGCACCGTCACGCGCGTCGAGCGCAGCGCCGACGCGGCGCGCCTCACCGTGCGCGGACCCCTCGCCGTGCAGGGCGTGAAGCACGGCGACTCGATCGCCGTCTCGGGCGTGTGCCTCACCGTCGTCGACTTCGACGAGGCGTCGTTCACGGCCGACGTCATGGCGCAGACCCTGGCCATGTCGACGCTCGACGGCGTGCGCGAGGGAGTCGAGGTGAACCTCGAGCGCGCCGCGCAGGTGGGCGACCGCCTCGGCGGCCACATCGTGCAGGGCCACATCGACGGCACCGCCCGCGTGCTCGAGGTGCGCCCGGGCGACGCGTGGCGCGTCATCCGGTTCTCGCTCGACGACGCGCACGCGCCGCTCGTGGTCGACAAGGGCTCGATCGCCGTCGACGGCGTCTCGCTCACCGTGAGCGCGCTCGGCGACGAGGCGTCGGGCTCGTGGTTCGAGGTGTCGCTCATCCCCGAGACGCTCGCCGCCACCACGCTCGGCGCACGGCAGGTGGGCGACCTCGTCAACCTCGAGACCGACATCCTCGCGCGCCACGTCGAGCGGATGCTGCGGTTCGACGTGCACCGCTCGCTGCCGTCCTCGCTCGCCCGACCTGTTGCAGCTGGCGCGGGGGGTCTCGCATGAGCCTGGCCACGATCCCCGAGGTGCTCGAGGCGCTGCGGGCCGGCAAGCCCGTCATCGTCGCCGACGACGAGGCCCGTGAGAACGAGGGCGACGCGATCATGGCGGCCGAGTTCGCGACCCAGGAGTGGATCGCGTGGATGGTGCGTCACACGAGCGGCTTCCTGTGCGCACCCATGACGAACGCGATCGCCGACCGGCTCGACCTCCCGCTCATGACCGAGCGCAACCAGGACGTCCGCGGCACGGCCTACACGATCTCGGTCGACGCGGCCGACCGCACGTCGACGGGCATCAGCGCCGCCGACCGCGCGCACACGCTGCGCGTGCTCGCCGATCCGGCGTCGACGCCCGACCGCCTCATCCGTCCCGGCCACATCCTGCCGCTGCGCGCCGTCGACGGCGGCGTGCGCGAGCGCGCGGGCCACACCGAGGCGGCCGTCGACCTCATGCTGCTCGCAGGCCTCTCCCCCGTCGGCGTCATCGGCGAGATCGTCGCCGATGACGGCGAGATGATGCGGCTCCCCGGGCTCATCGAGCTCGGCGCCCGCGACGGCCTGCCGGTCACGACCGTCGAGGCCCTCGTCGAGTGGATGGACGAGTGGCACACGGGCCAGGCCCTCACGGGCGCGCCCGCCGAGGTGCCCGAGACGTCGCGCGTCGAGTTCGAGGTGGAGACCTCGCTGCCGACCGACCACGGCGTGTTCACGGTGCGCGCCTACCGCGACCGCTCGACCGGCGCCGACCACGTGGCGATCATCGCCGGCGACCCCGCGCACGACCCCGCGGGCGCCGTCGTGCGCGTGCACTCCGAGTGCCTGACGGGCGAGGCCTTCGGGTCGCTGAAGTGCGAGTGCGGGCCGCAGCTCGACACCGCGCTCAGCGAGATCCAGGAGCGCGGCGGCGTGGTGATCTACCTGCGCGGGCACGAGGGCCGCGGCATCGGGCTCATCAACAAGCTGCGCGCCTACCGCCTGCAGGAGGACGGCCTCGACACGCTCGACGCGAACCTCGCGCTCGGACTCCCCATCGACGCGCGCGACTACGGCGCCGCCACGGCGATCCTCGCCGACCTCGGCATCGACACGGTGCGCCTGCTCACGAACAACCCCGAGAAGGTGCGCCAGCTCGAGTCGCACGGGATCCGCGTGGCCGAGCGACTCCCCCTCGTCGTCGGCGTCGGCGCCGGCAACACCGGCTACCTCGACACCAAGCGTCGCCGCATGGGCCACGCGATCGACGACCAGCAGCTGACGGATGCCGCGGCTGAGGCCCTCCTGGAAGGACACGCATCATGAGCGGTCACGGCTCGCCCACCCTCGACGTCGACGGCACCGGCCTCAGGGTCGTGATCGTCGCCGGTAGCTGGCACGACGAGATCACCGACGGCCTGATCGCCGGCGCGACCCGCACCCTCGAGGCATCCGGTGCCGTGTTCGAGCTGGTGCGCGTGCCGGGCAGCTTCGAGCTGCCCGTGGTGGCGAAGGCCGCGCTCGAGGCGGGCGCCGACGCGGTCGTGGCGCTCGGCGTCATCATCCGCGGCGGCACGCCGCACTTCGAGTACGTCTCGTCGGCCGCGACCGACGGGCTGACACGCGTCGCGATCGACACGGGCAAGCCGGTCGGGTTCGGCGTGCTGACGCTCGACGACGAGCAGCAGGGCCTCGACCGCGCCGGGCTCCCCGGCTCGAAGGAGGACAAGGGCCGCGAGGCCGCCGAGGCCGCTCTCGCGACCGCGCGCGTGCTCCGCGCCGTCTGGGCCTGAGCCCGGCTCCGACCTTCGATGGATTCCGGCCCGCACGGGCCGTTCCGAGTCGTGCCGAGCCATGCGCGAGTCCTAGGCTCTGAGCATGGACGTCCTGCGCATCATCCTGCTCATCCTCCACTTCGTCGGCCTCGCCATGCTGTTCGGCGGATTCCTGGTGCAACAGAAGGCGATCGCGCAGGGCAAGGGCACCGTGCTCCCCATCATGTGGCGCGGCGCACTCACGCAGATCGTCTCCGGCCTGCTGCTCGTGGCGACCATCCAGCTCGGCGACCTGTTCGAGGTGGACAACGTGAAGATCGCGGTGAAGCTCGTGATCGCGATCGTCATCACGGTGCTCGTCTTCGTCTACCGGAAGAAGGACCCGGCGCCGAGTTGGTCGCTCTGGACGGTCGGCGCGCTGACCTTCGCCAACATCGTCATCGCCGTCGCCTGGCGCTGACCCGCCGCTCACCGCACCGACCACGCCGCTCGTCGCATCCGGTTCGATCTCCGGATGCGGCGGGCGTAGTGTCGAACGGTTGCCACAAGCGACGATTCCCAGCCCTCCGCGGCCCGCGTACGCCTGACCGACGTGCCCGTCGCGGAGTCGATCCACCACGTTCCACGGAGTCTCGCAGGCGATGTCCTCATCCAGCACGGCGGCCGCCACGGCCGCAGCCACCACCCCAGCCAACCCCCGCAGTCGCGTCATCCTCGCCAGCCTCATCGGCACGACGATCGAGTTCTACGACTTCTACGTCTACGCGACGGCGGCGGTGCTCGTCTTCCCCCACCTCTTCTTCCCGGCCGGCGATCCCACGACCGCGCTGCTCTCGTCGTTCGCGATCTTCGGCGCGGCGATGGTCGCCCGGCCGCTCGGCGCGATCGTCTTCGGCCACCTCGGCGACAAGCACGGTCGCAAGGCGACGCTCGTCGGCGCGCTGCTCACGATGGGCATCGCGACCTTCCTGATCGGCGTGCTGCCGACCTACGCGGTCGTCGGCTGGTTCGCGCCGCTCCTGCTCGTGATCCTGCGCATCGCGCAGGGCTTCGCGCTCGGCGGCGAGTGGTCGGGCGCCGCGCTCGTCGCGACCGAGAACGCCCCAGAGGGCAAGCGGGCCTGGTACGGCACGTTCCCGCAGCTCGGTGCGCCGATCGGCTTCATCATCGCGAACGGGCTGTTCCTCGTCATCGCCGCGATGCTGCCGTCCGAGGACCCGTCGATGCCGTCGCAGGCCTTCCTCGACTGGGGCTGGCGCATCCCGTTCCTGTTCTCCATCGTCATGGTGGCCGTCGGCCTGTGGGTGCGACTCCGCCTCGTGGAGTCCACGGCGTTCTCGAAGGCGTCGAAGACCGGCCGCCTCAAGCGGCTCCCGCTCGCGAGCGTGTTCCGCAGCTACTGGAAGCAGCTCATCCTCGGCACGTTCTTCATGCTCGCCACGTACGTGCTCTTCTACCTGATGACGACCTTCTCGCTGGCGTACGGCCGGGCCCCCGTCGAGCCGGCCGAGGGCGCACTGCCGGGCCTCGGGTACTCGTACAACACGTTCGTGCTCATGCTCATCGGCGGCGTGGTGTTCTTCGGCATCTTCACGCTGGTCTCGGGCCCGTGGGCCGACCGCTGGGGCCGCCGCCGCACGCTCATCTGGGTCACGCTCGGCATCATCGTGTTCGGCCTCGTCTGGGTGCCGCTCCTCGGCGCGGGCTTCTGGGGGGTCATGCTCTGGCTCGTCGTGGGCTTCTCGCTCATGGGCCTGACGTTCGGCCCGATGGGCGCGCTGCTGCCCGAGCTGTTCCCCACGAACGTGCGCTACACGGGCTCGGGCATCTCGTACAACGTGTCGTCGATCCTCGGCGCCGCGGTGGCGCCGTTCATCGCGGTCGCGCTGTGGCAGGCGGGCGGCGGCAGCCCGTTCTGGGTGGGCGTCTACCTCTCGGTCATGGCCGTGCTCACGCTCGTCGCGCTGCTCGTCTCGAAGGAGACGAAGGACGTCGACTTCGAGGCGGCGGGCGACGCCGAGAGCCGCCTCGCCGAGGCGCAGGCGGAGGCCGCGTCGCTGTAGCGACACGGCGAACGACGGGCGGATGTCGCGGCGCTCGAGGCCGCGGCATCCGCCCTGTTTCGTGCTCGTGAACCCTGCGACCAGCCCCTTCTCGGCGCCCGGGGCCGGGCGTAGCATGTGACCGAACAGGGCCGCCGTGGACGTCCAGCCGGCACCGTCGGCGCTCGGCGACCCGGAACGGCGAGCCCCGGATGATGAACACGACGATGGACATGATGAAGGGCGCCATGTCGTCGTCGGACATGCCCATGAAGGACATGGATCCGATGATGATGCAGGAGGCGCTCGAAGCACTCTCCGCGTGTACCCAGGCGTGCATCATGTGCGCCGACGCGGATGCGGGCGAGGGCATGGGCCGGTGCGCCGGACTCTGCGCGAACTGCGCGGACGTCTGCGACACCATGATGCGCATGATGCTCCGCATGAACGGCATGGACATGCAGGTCACGATGTCGATGATGCAGACGACGATCGTGATGTGCCGCGCCTGCTCCGCCGAGTGCATGATGCATGCCGAGATGAGCGAGCACTGCCGCATGTGCGCGATGGCGTGCGACCAGGCCGCCATGGCGATGGAGAAGATGATGGGCGCCATGAGCGAGGCGATGCCGATGGCGTGAGGCCCGACGCAGTTCCGGGGCGCGTCAGTTCACGACGACGCGCCCTGCGTCATGCCGGCGACCGGCGCGTCATGCCGGCGACCGGCGCGTCATGCCGGCGACCCGCGCGTCATGTGAACGGCGGGCTCAGGCGAACGCGACGCTGTGGCGCTCGTCGCCCCGCGCGAGCACGCCGTAGACGCCGTGCAGCGCGACGGGCTCGCCGACGGCCAACGTGCCGCCGAACGCGTCGTGGTGCCACACCCGACGCACCTCGCCGCCGCCGAACTCGGCGAGCGTCGCGAAGCCCTGCTCGTCGACGTCGACCACGATCGCATCGATCCACTTGCTCGCCGTCGTCGTCGCGAGGCGCTCCTGCATGACGTGCAGGCCGTGCCCCGGACGGTGACTCCGGCACTCCGCCGCCGACTCGCAGCCGCGCATGCCCATGACCTCGCCCGTGCGGGGCTCGGTGGCGGCGTGCGGCTCGCGGTGCGACATGAGTGCTCCTCGGTTGTTCGTTCCGGCCACGATACGCGCGGCCGCTGCGGATGTCGCGGCGGGCCGTCACACGCGGAAACAGTGCCGCGCGACGCGCCGCCGGGCTAGCGTGGGCCCATGTTCATCCACCTGTCGATCCACCACCCGAACCCGGGCTTCGAGCAGGAGGTGCTCGACTCGATGAACCGCGTGCGCCTCGCCGCCCTGGGTACGCCGGGGCTCATCCAGATCGGCCCGTGGCGCGAGGACGGCGGGGGCCGGATCGTCGGGCTCGCCATGTGGGAGTCGCGTGCGCACTGGGAGGCCGCACTGCCGTCGCTGTTCGCCGTGGCCGCCGCCGACGACCCCGACGGCATCTGGCACGTGACGCCGCCCGAGCGGATCCTGCTCGACGACGCCTGGGCGCTGCCGCCCGACGACCTCGTCGACTGAGGCTCCCGCCTCAGTCGAGGAACAGCGCGCGCAGGCGACGGGTCGTGAACACGAGCCCGATCGCGATCATGACGAGGTAGTAGAGCACGTGCCAGAGCATGCCCCACCCGACGTCGCCCGTGGTGAGGCCGCGCACCAGCTCGACGCCGTGCCAGAGCGGCAGCGCCTGGATGACCGTCTGCAGCCACTCGGGGTAGACGGTGATCGGGTAGAACGTGGCCGAGAAGAGGAACATCGGCAGCATGACGAAGTTGATCCAGTCCATCTGCTGGAACGTCTTCATGTAGCTCGTGATGGCCATGCCGAGGCTGGCGAAGCCGAAGGCGATGAGCAGCACGGCCGGCACCGCGAGCAGCGCCCACCACGAGAGGTTGAGCCCCAGCACCTGCATCACGAGCTGGAAGCCCACGGCGTAGAGCGCGCCGCGCAGCAGGGCGAGGAGGATCTCGCCGAGCGCCACGTCGAGCGGTCCGAGCGACGTGGAGAGCATCCCCTCGTAGAGCTTCGCGAACTGCATCTTGAAGAACACGTTCCACGTCGAGTCGTAGATCGCGCCGTTCATGGCGGCCGTGGCGAGCAGTGCGGGCGCGATGAACGCGGCGTACGGCACCTGCTGCCCGCTCCCGGTCGTGACGGTGCCGACGAGGGTGCCGAGCCCGATGCCCATGGCGAGCAGGTAGAAGATCGGCTCGAAGAAGCCGCTCACGATGACGAGCCAGTTGGTGCTGCGGGTCGCCCGCCAGCCGCGCAGCATCACCGCTCGCGCGTTGCCGGCGTAGAGCGAGCGCACCGGGCGGGAGCGCGCGCCGGGCCGCACCGGGTCGCGCTGCGTGAGGTCGGTCATCGGTTCAGCCTCCGCACGGCGATGCGACGCGACCACGCCCAGCCGATCACGATCAGCGCGGCGAGGTAGGCGACGTGCACGACGGTGAGCCAGATGGGCTCCGCGTACCCGTAGGAGAAGACCCGCGCGAGCTCGGTGCTGTGCCAGAGCGGCGAGATCCATCCGATCCACTGCAGCCAGATCGGGAACGTCGACAGCGGGAAGAAGGTGCCCGAGAAGAGCGTCATCGGCAGCACGACGAAGCGCATGACCATGGCGAGCTGCCCGGTGTCCTCCTCGAGCGTCGAGGTGTAGCCCATGAGCACGGCGCCGAACGCGAGTCCCCCGATCAGGCCGGCGACGATCGAGAGGAACGCGATGGGCGACGGCGCGGCGCCGAAGACGAGGATCAGCGCGAAGAACAGCACGAGGTTCACCGTCATGCGCACGGCCACGGAGACGACGATGCCGTCGACGATCTGGGTCGGCCGCAGCGGCGACGCGCTCATGCCCGTGAAGGTGGGGTTCCACTTGTATCCGAGCATGATCGGATACGTGAACTCCTCGCTCGCGACCGTGATGGCCGCGCTCGCGAGCAGCGCCGGCGCGACGAACACGAGGTAGCTGACGCCGTCGAGGTCGGTGTCGACGATCGTCGCGAGGCCGACGCCGAGCGCGTACAGGTAGATGAGCGGGTTGCCGATGCCCGCGACCACGACCGTGCCGGTGTAGCTGCGCATCACGCGGAAACGGTGGAGGGCCACATACCAGGCGCCCCAACGGCGCGGCCGGCGGCCCGCGGCGACCGCCCGCGCGGTGTCGCTGCGAACCGCGGTGGAGACGTCGCCGCTCATTCGATGAGGCTCCGTCCGGTGAGGCGCAGGAACACGTCCTCGAGGCTCGACCGCCGCACGAGGCTCGTGAGCGGGTGCAGGCCCGCCTCGGTGATGCGCACGAGCTCGGACTCGCCGTTGTCGCTGTACACGAGGATGCGGTCGGGCAGCACCTCCATGCGATCGCCGATGCCCTCCAGCCGCGCGGCCACCTCGCTGTTGCGGTCGCTGCCGAACCGCACCTCGAGCACCTCGCGCGAGGAGTAGCGGCGGATGAGCTCGGCGGGCGTGCCCTCGGCCATGATCGCGCCCTTGTCGACGACCACGAGCCGGTCGCAGAGCTGCTCGGCCTCGTCCATGTAGTGGGTGGTGAGCAGGAGCGTGGTGCCCTGCTCCTTGAGGCGGAACAGGCGGTCCCACAGGATGTGCCTGGCCTGCGGATCGAGTCCCGTGAGCAGCAGCACGCGCGGGTCGTTGATGAGGGCGCGCGCGATGGTGAGCCGCCGCTTCATGCCGCCCGAGAGCGAGTCGACCTTCGCCTTGCCCTTGTCGGCGAGCTGGGCGAACGCGAGCAGCTCGTCGGCGCGCGTGGCGACGAGCCGCGACGGCAGGCCGAAGTACCGGCCGTAGACGAGCAGGTTCTCGCGCACGCGCAGCTCGGTGTCGAGGTTGTCGGACTGCGGCACGACGCCGAGCTGCGACCGGATCTCGGGGCCGTGCACGTCGGGGTCGAGGCCGACGACCTCGAGCTCGCCCGAGGTGCGCGTGGAGACCGCGCCGACCATGCGCATCGTCGTGGACTTGCCGGCGCCGTTCGGCCCGAGCAGCCCGAAGGACTCACCGGGTGCGACCTCGAACGAGATGCCGTCGACGGCGGCGAAGTCGCCGTACCGCTTCACCAGGTTCCGGGCGGCGATGACAGGTGCTGGCACAGTGCACCACTGTAGCCCCGGGCACCGACAGCGGTGCCGCATCCCCGGTGCAGGCGCTCAGCACCCCCGAACTGGGGTATTCATACGTGCGAATGTAACCTGATCGACACGCGAATCGGGAGATGCACTCCGTTTCGGTGCTTAGGCTGGAAGGACCCCCCTACGCACCACCTGCGGCCGCGCCGCAGACCCGAACCCCCGCCCGGAGCTTGCGCGTGCCCCGCATCCTCATCACCGCCAATCACCTGCGCCGAATCAGAGGCTCCGAACTCGTGACCCTCGAGCTGGCCGAGGAGTTCCTGCTCCGCGGCTGGCACGTCGACGTCTACACCAACCTGTTCCTCTCGCCGATGGCCGAGCGCTTCGCCGCGCTCGACGGAGTGGGGGGCGGCACGTTGCGCGTCGCCGACGACCCCTACGACGACTTCGGCCTCGACTACGACCTCATCTGGGTGCAGCACTCGCTGCTGCCGCCGTCGGTCATCCGCCGGCTCGCCGAACGCGAGACGCGCACGCCGATCGTATGGCACCACATGTCGGCACTCGCCGAGATCGAGCTGCCGCTCGTGGCCGACATCGAGAACGACCTCAGCGACCTCGAGACGTACGTGTCCGAGCGCACCCGCGAGCTCCAGCGTCGGTACGGGCTGACCGAGCCGAGCCTGATCATCGCCAATCCGGTGCCTCGCCGCTTCACCGAGCCGTCGGCCCGAGCGGATGCCACGCCGGCCGCCGACGTCGCCGCCGCCGCCGACCTCGCCGTGTCCGACCTCGCCGTGTCCGACCTCGCCCGCCCCGCCCGCGCCCGCCCCGCCCGCATCGCCGTCGTGTCGAACCATCCGCCGCAGGAGGTGCAGGACGCCGCCGCCGTGCTGCGCGGACTCGACGTCGAGGTCGACGTCATCGGCGAGGCCACCGAGGTCCGCGAGATCACGCCCGAGCTGCTCGGCGCCTACGACGGCGTGGTCACGATCGGCAAGACCGTCCAGTACGCGCTGTCCCTCGGCCTCCCGGTCTACGTGTACGACCACTTCGGCGGCGAGGGCTGGCTCACGCCCGACAACGACGCCGCGCAGGCCACGACGAACTACAGCGGACGCGCGACGGGGCGCCGGATCGACGGCGACGCGATCGCGGCCGAGGTCGTCGACGGCTTCGCTGCGGCCCGCGAGTTCGCCCGGGACCGACGCGCGCATCACGCCGAGCGGTTCTCGCTCCGGCGGAGCATCGACGGCGTCCTGTCGCACCCGGCCATCGTGCATCCCGCCCCGAAGCGCCTCACCGAGGCGCAGTCGCTGCGCTGGCTGGCGCTGTCCGAGCAGCTGCGGGGCATGTACCGCACCCTCGAGCACCTCGCCGACGAGCTCGCCCGCACGTCCCCCGAGCCCGCTGCGATCGACCAGGCGATCGAGGCGGCAGCAGCGGAGACGCCGGCGCCGGCCGGCCTCGTGCACGTGTTCGTGGCCACGGCCGACGACCCCCTCGCCACCGCCCGCGCCTCGGCGAGCGTGGCACAGCAGCGCCTCGCGCCCGACCGCGTCACCACGCCCGAGCACACCGGCCTGCCGTCCAGCATCGTGCCCGAGGTGGACGTGCGGAGCTCGGTCGCGCGCTTCAACGAGCTCGTGGTCGACGTGGCGACGGAGTTCGTCGCCATCCAGGACGGCACGGCCTCGTGGCATCCCGACTTCCTGGCCGCCGCCGTCGAACACCTCGACCTGCACCCCGAGGAGGCGGCCGTGGTCGCGCCGGCGGCCCGGACGGTCGAACGGGTGGTGAACGGGCACCGCGTCGAGGTCGAGCACCACCCCCTGCCTCGCTCCACGCCCGGCCGCCACGACGTCATCGACGTGTCCGACCAGCTCGTCGCCAACCACACGCCCTTCGGGGCCATGGTCTTCCGCCGATCCGCAGCCGTGGCCGCCGGCCTCCTCGACGGCGACCTGCGCTTCGCCATGGACTGGGACTTCGGGCTCCGCCTGCTGCATGTCGGACCGATCGGCATCCTCGACGGCAGCACGGCGCTGGTCACGTTCCACCTCCACGAGGACGAGGCGGTCGCGGGCTCCGACGCACGAGCCCGCACCGAGCTCGCCGCCAAGGCCATGCGCCTCGACGGCGGCCGCCGCCTGATGTACTCGGCCGTGCTCACCTCGCAGGCCGCCGCCGCCAACGTCGACCGCTCGGCCATCAGCGGGCGGATCGACGACCTCGCCAGCGCGCTCCGGGCGCGGGCCGCGGAGCCGACCGAGGGCATCGAGCTGCGGGTCCGGCGCTACCTTCGGCGACTCCCGTTGCGACTGGCCCGACGCCTTCCGATCCGAGCGGGGGTCCGCCGATGATGCACGCCGAGCTCCGTCGGGAGGCGATCGCGGATGCCGAGATCGTCTGCTTCGACGTCTTCGACACGCTCCTCGACCGCACGTTCCTGCGTCCGACCGACGTCTTCACGCTCACCCGCCACCGCGTGAACGCCGACGGCCGCTACTGGCTCGACGCTGGGTGGACCGACGCCAGGATCGCGGCCGAGGCCGCGTGCTACACGGCGCCCGGCATCGGTCCCGACATCACGCTCGACGACGTCTACGACCGGCTCGCGCGCACGCTGCGCATGACCGAGGCGATGCGGACCGCCGTGCAGGCCGCGGAGGTCGCCACCGAGCTCACCGTGCTCTCGGCGACGCGTCGCGGACGTCGGCTCTACGACCTCGCCGTCGAGTCCGGAGCCCGGATCTTCATCGTCAGCGACATGTACCTGCCCCCGTCGGCGATCGCCGCCGCGCTCGAACGGGCGGGCTACTCGGGGTGGGAGCGTCTCATCGTGAGCGGCCACGACAAGGTCGCCAAGCACGACGGCACGGCCTTCCGGATGCTGCGAGCCGAGTTCCCCGACGCCCGCATCGTCCACATCGGCGACAACGCGCTCAGCGACGTCGAGATGCCCCGCCGTGCCGGCGTCGAGGCGGTGCACCTCCCCGCCGGTGCGGCCGCGGTCGCTCCCGACTCGGCACTCCCCTACGACGCCCTGGCACGCATCGGCGCCAACGACCGGCACACCCACCTCGAGTTCGGCTGGAGCCTCATCGGCGGGCTCACGGCGCGCGCCGTGGACCGCACGGCGCACGATCCCGCGTCGGACATCGGCTACGCGGTGCTCGGCCCGCTCCTCGTCGGCTTCTCGCAGTGGCTCCACGCGAGCGCGCGCGACCGCGGCGTCGAGCGCCTGGCCTTCCTCGCCCGCGAGGGGCGCCTGCTGCAGCGCGCGTACCAGGAGCTGTTCGGCGTCGAGGCGATCCCGAGCGACTACGTGTACGCGTCGCGGCGCATGATCAACCTCGCGGGGATCCACTCGCCGATGACTCCGAGCGAGCTCGACTTCCTCGTCGCGACCGGCGCGCCACTGCGCGTCTCGGAGTACGTGACGCGCTTCCTGCGGAACCTGAGCCCCGAGCACATCGAGACCGCCGCGCGGTCGGTCGGGCTGCGCTCGTCATCGGTCGTCGGCCCCGAGGAGGGCGCCCGCATCCGGCAGGTGTTCCGGAACCTGCAGCCCGACATCCTCGAGGTGGCCGCGCGCGAGCGGGAGCCGGTCATCGCCTACCTGCGGTCGGTCGACCTGCACCTGCCGACCACCGCGGTCGTCGACGTCGGCTGGCAGGGCAGCATCCAGTCGTCGCTGCGGCGACTCGTCAATCCCGACCTCGAAGGCTTCTACTTCGGCATCCATCCGACCGAGAAGACGCTGGGCGCGCCGTGGCAGCACGGCTTCGTCGACGGCCGCACCCCTGCCGCGGCCGAGTGGCACCGCGAGTGCATCCTCCCGGGCATCGAGGTCATCGAGCTGCTCTTCGGCAACCACGACGACGCGTCCGTCGCGACGGTCGTCCGCGACGGCGACGGATTCGCGCCCGTCTTCACCGACGAGCGGATGCGCGAGGAGGACGCAGAGGTGATCCGGGTGGCGCAGTCCGCCGCCCTCCGCTTCGTGCGCGACTTCTCGGAGGCCGCCGCGACCATGCCGCCGAGCGTGACCCAGCTCTCCCTCGACGTCGCCCTCGCCTTCCTCGGCGAGCTCGTGCTGCACCCGACCGCCCAGCAGGCGCGCCTGCTCGGCGGCCTGATGCACGACAACTCGCTGGGTGTGACCTCCTCGCCGCTGGCCATGCCGCGCCGTGGGCGCCGGTACTACCGCTGGCACGGGATGGCGCTGGAGCGCGAGCACGCCCGCGCGTGGTGGAAGGCGGGCTTCATGAAGAACGTGGAGGCCGGCCATTCCTCCCGCCGCTGACGCCGCCGCGCCCGTCACGGCGTCGACGGCGGGCATGTCGCGACCGCGCATCCCCGCGTTCGATCACCTCCGCGGCTACTTCCTCGCGCTCATCATCGTCACGCACCTGTACCTGATGCCGAACCTCGTCGAGGTGGTGACGGGCCGCGGCGCGCTGCCCGCGTCGGCCGCCGAGGGGTTCTGCGCGATCTCCGGCATCATCATGGGCTACGTCTTCCTGCCGCGGGTGCACCGGTTGGGCGTCCGTCCCGTCGCGGTCAAGCTGCTGCGCCGGGCCGGCCTCGTCTACCTCGGCGCCGTGGCGCTCGTGCTGATCCGGCTGATGTTCGCGGCACGGAACGGCGAGCCCGTCGGGATCGGCACCGTCGTCGACGCACTCCTCCTGCGCCAGGCCGGCAGCGTGGCGCCGGACTTCCTGGCGATGTACGCGGTCCTCGTCCTCCTCTCGCCGCTCGTGCTGTGGGCGGCGCGGTACCGGCGCGAGTGGATCCCGATCGCGATCACGGCGGGCACGTGGATCGCCGCCCAGTTCCTGCCAGAGCTCGACGACGCCTGGCTCATGCGGCTGAGCTGGTCGTTCGTCTTCGTCGTCGGCATCGCCATCGGATGCCGCTGGCCCGAGCTCCGCGCGCTCGTCGACCGCGTTCCCCGGCGCACCCGCCGCACGCTCGGCGTGGCGCTGGTCGTCGTCTTCGTGGTGACGGCGCTCGCGGCGGAGTTCCTCATCTTCTGGAACCACCACGTCCTGGTGGCGGCGACCGACGCGCCGCCGAGTGCGGCGATCGAGGCGCTCCGGGCCATCGAGGGGCGGTTCCTCGCCGAGTGGGCGTGGTTCGGTCCACTGCAGGAGAAGGCGTCACTCGGCCCCGCCCGGCTCGTGATCGGGACCCTGTGGTTCGCGGCGCTCTTCCTGGTCTTCCGGGCGGTGGGGCCGACGCTCGACCGCGCGCTCGGTGGCCTCCTCGGCACGTTCGGCCGCAACTCGCTGGCGACCTACGTCACGCACCGGCTCGTGATCGAGCTCGTCATCGCGCCGACCGTCTGGGTGTGGATCGCGGAGCGCGACAGCTTGCTCCTCAACACGGCCGCCGTGGTCGCCACCGAGATCGTGGTGCTCGTGTGCGTGCGCGCCTGGATCGCCGTCCGCGGCGCCTGGCGCCGGCGCAGGGCCTCGGCGGACACGATGTCGCCGGACACGACGTCGCCGGACACGACGTCGCCGGACACGATGTCGCCGGGCACGATGTCGCCGGGCACGACAGTGGCGGACATGACCGGCGCCGGCAGCGGCGAGGAGCTGCGCCCCACGCCCGTCGTAGCATGACCTCATGCAGACTCCCCCGCCCGCGATCCGGGTGTCCGACGAGGTGCGTGCCGCAGTCGACGAGGGACGCCCGGTGCTCGCCCTCGAGTCCACCATCCTGACGCACGGGCTGCCGCGGCCCCGGAACCTGGAGGTCGGCCTGGCCTCCGAGCAGCTCGTGCGCGACGCGGGCGTCGCGCCGGCCACCATCGGCGTCGTCGACGGCGTGCCCGTCGTCGGCCTCTCCGCGGCCGAGATCGAACGGCTCTGCACCGCCGACGGCGTCGTCAAGGTGAGCGTGCGCGACCTGCCGATCGCCCGCGCGAAGGGGCTCGACGGCGGAACCACGGTCGCCGCGACGGCGTGGCTCGCGCATCGCGCCGGGATCCGCGTCATGTCGACGGGCGGGCTCGGCGGCGTGCACCGCGGCGCGAGCGAGACGTTCGACGAGTCGGCCGACCTCGGCACGCTCGCGACGACGCCCATCACGCTCGTGAGCGCCGGCGTGAAGTCGATCCTCGACATCGGCGCGACGCTCGAGCGCCTCGAGACGCTCAACGTGCCCGTCGTCGGCTACCGCACCGACCGCTACCCCGGCTTCTACGTCGCCGACTCGGGCTTCGCGCTCGACTACCGCATCGAGAGCCCGGCGGATGCCGCAGCGCTGGCCCGTGCGCGCGACGAGCTCGGCCTCGCGTCCGCTGTGCTCGTGGCCAACCCGGTCGACCCGGCCAAGCAGCTCGATCCCGCGTTCCACGACCGCGTGCTCGCCGAAGCGCTCGACGCGGCATCCGCTGCCGGCGTCTCGGGCCACGACACGACCCCGTTCCTGCTCGACCACGTGCAGCGGGCGACCGCCGGCCGCAGCCTCGAGGTGAACCTCGAGGTCTACCGCGGCAACGTCGCGCTCGGCGCGGAGATCGCGCGTGCCGTCGCCGGCTGAGCCGACCGGCGACCTGGCCGTCGTCGGCGACCTCGTCGAGGACGTCGTGGTGTGGGCCGACGAGCCGCTGCGCGTCGCGACCGACACGGCGGCGCGCGTGTTCCGCGCCCGCGGCGGCAGCGCCGCGAACGTCGCCGCCCTGGCCGCGCCGCTCGTGCCGACGCGCTTCATCGGCCGGGTCGGGGCGGATGCCGCGGGCGCCGCGCTCGTGAACGACCTCGCCGCCGCCGGGGTCGACGTGCGGGTGCAGCGCGAGGGCCGCACCGGCACGGTCGTGCTCCTCATCGACGCCGACGGCGAGCGCACGATGTTCCCCGACCGCGGCGCCTCGGCCCTGCTCGCCGACGTCGACGAGACCTGGCTCGACGGCGTCGCGTGGCTGCACCTGCCCGCCTACGGCCTCGAGCGCGAGCCCATGCGGCACGAGCTCGTGCGCCTCGCCGCCGGAGCGCGGGCGCGCGGCATCCGCGTGTCGGTGGATGCGTCCTCGACCGGGCTCATCGCCGGGCTCGGCACCGCCGTCGCGCTCGACCTCCTCCGCGCGATCGCACCCGACCTCGTGTTCGCGAACGAGGACGAGGCGGCGCTGCTCGGCCTCGCGGGCGGCGGAGCGGTCGCGGCATCCGTCGCCCGCACCGTCGTCGTGAAGCACGGGCCGCTGCCCACCGACGTCATCGTGCAGGGCGAGCTCGCCGAGCGCGTCGACGTGGCGCCCGTCGCCGACATCCGCGACCTCACGGGTGCGGGTGACGCCTTCGCGGCTGGCTACCTCGCCGCGGTGCTGCGCGGGGCGGATGCCGCGACGGCCTGCCTCGCCGGGCATGCGAGCGCGGCATCCGTGCTCACGAACCCGGGCGCGCACGCGACGCCGGGCGGCTCCTGAATCGCTCGCGAACTCGGGCGCGGAAGAACCCCGGCGACTCCTGAATCCGAGGACATTCGCACCTCGCGCGCAAACGTCCTTGTTTTCAGGAGTCGCGGAGGGTTCGTGCGTCGGTACGGAGGAATCAGCAGCTCGGAATCAGCAGCTCGCGTCAACCTGGATTGACACGCCCGGTGACGTCAACTACGGTTGACACCATGGACGACCGCACCCTCCGCACCGCCATCGCGGCGGCCGACGGCGACGACCCCTACCGGGCGCTCCGGCAGCTGCACCACGCCCGCATCGCACTGAACCGCGAGCTCGACC